>NZ_JBKJYW010000392.1:0-14044 GCF_046715635.1 Serratia sp. (in: enterobacteria) | reverse complement strand
GGCGCCACTGCAAACGAAACAGCTTTGGATTGGCTTTTGGCAAAGCAGGCCTGTTCCGTATGCTGCAAGTTTTTGACGCATTCTTGATCTATTGGTAACTCATGAACCCCATCGTAATAAACAGGCTGCAGCGGAAGCTGGGCTACACTTTTCAACAGCAGGAGCTCTTACTGCAAGCGTTAACTCACCGTAGCGCCAGCAGTAAACACAATGAACGTCTTGAGTTTCTGGGTGATTCGATTCTCAGTTTTGTTATCGCCAATGCGCTGTACCACCGTTTTCCTCGCGTAGACGAGGGAGATATGAGCCGCATGCGTGCCACGCTGGTGCGGGGCAATACGCTGGCGGAGATGGCGCGCGAATTCGACTTGGGTGAGTGTTTGCGCCTTGGGCCGGGTGAGCTGAAAAGTGGTGGATTCCGCCGCGAGTCGATCCTGGCGGATACGGTGGAGGCACTGATTGGCGGTGTGTTCCTGGATAGCGATATTCAAAACGTCGAGCGCCTGATTTTGGACTGGTATCGTAGCCGGTTGGACGAAATCAGCCCCGGTGATAAGCAGAAAGACCCGAAAACCCGCTTGCAGGAGTTTTTACAAGGTCGTCATCTGCCGTTGCCTTCATATCTGGTAGTGCAGGTTCGCGGTGAGGCGCACGATCAGGAGTTTACTATCCACTGTCAGGTGAGTGGTTTGAGCGAGCCCGTGGTGGGCACCGGCTCAAGCCGCCGTAAAGCCGAGCAGGCGGCAGCGGAACAAGCGCTGAAAAAGCTGGAGCTTGAATGAGCGAAGAAAAACAATACTGCGGTTTTATTGCGATCGTAGGTCGTCCCAACGTGGGCAAATCCACGTTGCTGAACCAACTGCTGGGGCAAAAAGTCTCCATCACCTCGCGTAAACCACAGACGACCCGTCACCGCATTATGGGTATCGATACCGATGGCGCTTATCAGGCCATTTACGTCGACACCCCGGGTCTGCATATCGAAGAAAAGCGCGCCATCAACCGGTTGATGAACCGCGCGGCCAGCAGCTCAATCGGCGACGTCGAGCTGGTGATCTTCGTAGTGGAAGGCACGCACTGGACTGCCGATGATGAAATGGTGGTCAACAAGCTGCGCAGCCTGAAAAGCCCGGTTCTGCTGGCGATCAACAAGGTCGACAACGTTTCCGACAAATCCAAGCTGTTGCCGCACATTGCGTTCCTCAGCCAGCAGATGAATTTCCTTGATGTGGTGCCGATCTCTGCCGAAAAAGGCATGAACGTGGACACTATCGCGGCTATCGCACGTAAAGTGTTGCCGGAAGCGGAACACCACTTCCCGGACGATTACATCACTGACCGTTCCCAGCGCTTTATGGCGTCGGAAATCATCCGTGAAAAGCTGATGCGTTTCCTGGGTGAGGAACTGCCTTACTCGGTGACGGTCGAGATCGAACAGTTTGTACCGAATGAGCGCGGTGGTTACGACGTGCACGGTCTGATCCTGGTTGAGCGTGAAGGCCAGAAGAAGATGGTGATCGGCAACAAAGGGTCGAAGATCAAGACTATCGGTATTGAAGCCCGTCAGGACATGGAACAGATGTTTGAGGCCAAAGTGCATCTGGAACTGTGGGTGAAAGTGAAATCGGGCTGGGCGGACGACGAACGTGCGCTGCGTAGCCTGGGCTATACCGACGACCTGAAATAATACCTCCTATGGATGGCTGGGAGCGCGCTTTCGTCCTGCATGGGCGGCCCTTTAGTGAAACCAGCCTGATGCTGGATCTGTTCACGGAAGGTCATGGGCGGGTGCGCTTGCTGGCGAAAGGCGTACGTAGTCGCCGTTCCAATTTAAAGGGTTGCTTGCAACCCTTTACTCCTCTGTTAGTACGCTGGGGCGGTCGTGGCGAAGTTAAAACGCTGCGCGGTGCCGAAGCCGTCTCTCTTGGTTTACCCCTCAGCGGCATGATGCTTTACAGCGGCCTTTACGTGAACGAACTGTTGTCACGGGTGCTCGAGCAGGAAGGCAACTATTCGGTGTTGTTCTTCGATTATCTGCAATGCTTACAGGCCCTGGCGGCGGAAGACAGCTCCCCGGAGCATGCTCTGCGGCAGTTTGAGTTGGCACTGTTGGGGCACCTGGGTTACGGGCTGGATTTCCTCCATTGTGCTGGCAGCGGCGAGCCGGTGGATGACGGTATGACCTATCGCTATCGCGAAGAAAAAGGTTTTATCGCCAGCCTGGTGGTGGATCATTACAGCTTTAGCGGCCGTGAACTCCGCGCCCTGGATGAACGCCAATTCCCTGATGCAGAAACCCTGCGTGCAGCCAAGCGCTTTACCCGCATGGCGCTAAAACCCTATCTCGGCGGTAAGCCGCTGAAGAGCCGCGAACTGTTTCGCCAGTTCGTGCGCAAGCAACCCGATACCCCCGTTGACGAAGCCTAAGCGGTTTCTGCTTTTGCCGTTTTGCTCGCCCGTGTAAACTGCTGCTACTGAAAATGATTTAGTAGAGGGTTGTCATGGCTGATTTACTGCTGGGCGTCAATATCGATCATATTGCCACGTTACGTAACGCACGTGGCACCAACTACCCGGACCCGGTGCAGGCGGCATTTATTGCCGAGCAGGCGGGGGCCGATGGCATCACGGTTCATCTGCGTGAAGATCGCCGTCATATCACCGACCGCGACGTGCGTATCCTGCGCCAAACCATTCAGACTCGTATGAACCTGGAAATGGCCGTCACCGATGAAATGCTGGATATCGCCATTGAGCTGAAACCTCAATTTTGTTGCCTGGTGCCGGAAAAGCGTCAGGAAGTGACCACTGAAGGTGGCCTGGACGTGGCTGGGCAGCAGGACAAAATGGCCGTGGCGGTTGAACGCCTGGCACAGGCTGGCATTTTGGTTTCGTTGTTTATCGATGCCGATCACCGCCAGATCGATGCGGCGGTGGCCGTCGGTGCGCCCTATATTGAGATCCATACCGGTGCCTATGCCGAAGCGCAGGGCGACCTGGCCATTCAAGCCGAGCTCAAGCGCATTGCCAAAGCGGCCACCTATGCGGCCAGCAAAGGCCTGAAGGTGAATGCGGGCCACGGTTTGACCTATCATAACGTGCAGCCGATCGCCGCGCTGCCAGAGATGCATGAGCTGAATATCGGCCATGCCATTATTGGCCAGGCGGTGATGAGCGGTTTACCGGCCGCGGTGGCGGACATGAAACTGCTGATGCGGGAAGCGCGTCGCTAATGGCAGTACTGGGCTTGGGAACCGACATCGTGGAGATGGCGCGTATCGAAGCGGTGGTGCAACGCAGCGGCGATCGCCTGGCTCGCCGGGTGTTAAGCCCGGCCGAATGGGAGGTATATCAGCAGCACCAGCAGCCGGTACGCTTCCTGGCGAAACGGTTTGCGGTCAAAGAGGCCGCCGCCAAGGCGTTTGGCACCGGCATCCGCAACGGCCTGGCGTTCAATCAGTTCGAAGTGTTTAATGATGGGCTGGGGAAACCCAACATCCGGCTGCATGAACGTGCTGCCGAGTTGGCGCAGGAGATGGGGGTGAAGTCGATCCACGTTTCTCTGGCGGATGAACGCCGCTATGCCTGTGCTACGGTGATCATCGAGGGGTAAGGAAGGATCTGCCCTGAGTGGTTTTCAGGTGCGGGATTGCTCAGTCCCCTCATCCCAACCTTCTCCCACAGGGAGAAGGAGCTAGTTAGGTGTCGCCGTCTGTTACAGAAGTAAGTCTGTGGCACATTCGTTGGAAGAGCAAAGGTGAGCTCAGTAACGATAAATAGCTCGATCGGTCCCCTCTCCCTTTGGGAAAGGGGCATTTAACTCACAGGCTATCGGCATGGTGCAGCACGACAAACTTGTCCCACAGCTGTTCCTGGTTCTCTACGTGCTGCGGATCGGTAATGATGGTGTTATCGATCGGGCACACCTGCTGGCAGGTCGGGGTCTCGTAATGCCCCACGCATTCGGTGCAGCGGTTGGCATCGATCTGATAAATCTCATCCCCCATTGAAATCGCTTGGTTCGGGCATTCCGGCTCGCACATGTCGCAGTTGATACATTTGCGTGTGATTAGCAGGGCCATGGCAACTCTCTCATTATTTACAGGGGTATTTCGCGGAGCGCAGATTATACGCCTTATACCCGTTTTTTCACTAACTGTTCGCTGTGGCGGAGGCGATCGCGGGCATGATCGAGATTGTGCTGGAGCAGCGCCATAAACAGTAGATCGGTCAGGGCGAACTGCGCGGTGCTGGAAGAGATCGCAGCGCTGCGGATATTGGGCTCTTGCGCAATGGTATAAAGGCAGTGATCGGCCCGTTGCTGTAGGCCATTAGGCGAGAAGCTGGTCAGTGCCAGTACCTTGGCTCCGGCAATACGTGCTTCTTCGGCGGCCAGGTTGATCTCACGCCGCTCGCCGCTAAACGAGATCGCCAGCAACAGATCCTCTTTGCTCAACGTCTGTACCGTCGCCAGTTGTACATGCATATCCGCTTCTGCCACCGCCATCACGCCAATCTTTAGCAGCTTGAACGACAGGTCTTTGGCCACCAGCCCGGAAGCCCCGACGCCAACCAAGATAACCCGCCGTGCCATACGCAGCATCTCCAGGGCGGTATGCAGCCGCTGTTCGCTGTTGATATCCAGGGTGGCCCGCAATGCGGCCTGCTTTTCTACCAGCAATTTCTCACCGACGGTTTTAAGCGGATCGCTGCTCAGGATGTGGTTATGGACGGTCACCAGCGGTGCGACCTGCGGTTGGGCCAGCACTTCACTCAACGCCAGCTTCAGCGCTGGAAATCCTTTGTAGCCCAGCTTTTGGGCGAACTTGACCACGCTCGATTGGCTGACACCGGCCAACTGGGCTAGCTTTTGTGAGCTGAGGTGACGGGCCTGTTCGGCGTTATCCAACAGAAAGTCCGCCAGTTTGCGATCGTTTTGCGCCAGCGTTGGGTACATCTGACGAATGCGAAGAAGGGTACTCATAGTATTTTCCTTTGAGCCAGCCAGCATTCTGCCACGCGAGTGGGCAAAACGTGCAGGGATAAATTTTATAAGCAGGCCGCTAAAGCGCTTGCAGCAACATCATAGCCATATGGCTACCTGCGTGCGGTATACACCTTTGGCGTTGACCAATGTCGGTTGTATCTGGTCGGTCTAGTGACTACGATAATAGCCGGTTGTATTTTCACCTGCATAATGGGATCAACAATCCTGAGGAGTATCGCTTGACTGACAAACCGGTTGCACAGGCCCAGCGCGTGGTGTTTTTCGATCTGGATGGCACTTTGCATCAGGAAGACATGTTTGGCAGTTTCCTGCGCTTTTTGTTACGGCATCTGCCGTTGAACCTGTTGCTGGTGGTGCCGTTGCTACCCTTTATCGGATTAGGCTTGTTGATCGGTGGGCGGGCGACACGCTGGCCCATGAGCCTGCTATTGTGGGCAATGACCTTTGGCCGTTCAGAGTCTAGGTTGAAAGCGCTGGAGGCGAAGTTTGTCGACTATTTCCGCCGGAAGGTCACCGCGTTTCCTGTCGTGCAGATGCGTTTGCGCCAATACCTGGATGCCCAGGATGCTCAAGTGTGGCTGATCACCGGTTCGCCAGAACGGCTGGTGGAACAGGTTTATCGGGATTCTGCGTTCCTGCCATGGGTACGGTTGGTGGGGAGCAGCATCGAGCGTCGTTACGGGGGCTGGGTGTTGCCCATGCGCTGTCTGGGTACACAAAAGGTGGTGCAACTGGAGCAGCGTCTAGGAGCGCCATTGAAACTGTTTAGTGGCTACAGCGACAGCAAACAGGATAACCCTCTGCTCTATTTTTGCGAACATCGCTGGCGGGTGGGTAAAGAGGGCGAGTTACAGCAGTTGGATTAAATAAGGCTCCCCCAGCAAAATGAGGGAGCCTGGCAGCGGTTACATGGCTGCTTTAAAGATTGCCACGATCTGTTCATGGCTCGCCTGGATTGGATTGGTGAATCCACAGGCATCGTTCAGGGCGTTAGTGGCTAACGTAGCAAAGTCTTCTTCTTTGACCTGCAAATCGCGTAAGCCAGCAGGAATTCCCACATCTTTCGCCAGTTGGCGAATGGCGGCGATACAAGCAGCAGCTCCTTGCTGATCGTTAAGGCCTGCAACATCAACGCCCATCGCGGCGGCAATGTCTTTCAGACGGCCAGCGGCAACCTGAGTATTGAACTCTTGCACGTGCGGCAACAGTACGGCGTTACACACGCCATGTGGCAGGTTGTAGAAGCCACCCAACTGGTGCGCCATCGCGTGCACATAACCCAATGAGGCGTTATTAAATGCCATACCGGCCAGGAACTGGGCATAGGCCATGTTCTCGCGTGCCTGCATGTTTTGCCCATCGTTAACCGCGTCACGTAAAGACTCGGCAATCATGGTGGCGGCTTTCAGCGCGCAGGCATCGGTGATTGGGTTGGCGGCGCTGGATACGTAGGCTTCGATTGCGTGGGTCAGAGCATCCATACCGGTGGCGGCGGTCAGGCTTTTCGGCATGCCTGCCATCAGGTGAGGATCGTTGACTGACAGGATTGGGGTGACGTGCTTGTCGACAATCGCCATTTTGATGTGGCGCGCTTCGTCAGTGATGATACAAAAACGCGTCATCTCCGAAGCGGTACCTGCTGTAGTGTTGATCGCGACGACCGGCAACTGCGGCTTAGCTGAGCGATCGACCCCTTCATAGTCTTTGATTTCCCCGCCGTTAGCGGCGACCAGGGCAATCCCTTTCGCACAGTCATGCGGCGAACCGCCACCCAGAGAAACGACACAGTCACAGTGATGTTCGCGCAACAGTGCCAGGCCCTGTTTTACGTTCTCCGTGGTCGGGTTGGGATGTGTGCCGTCATAGACGCAGCTTTCAATGTTCTGTGCCGCTAACAGCGCTTGCACCTGAGCCACGACGCCAATGCCGTTCAAAACCTTGTCGGTCACGATCAGTGCGTGATGGAGGCCATGCTCTTTCATGGTTTTTGCCGCGTCTTCCAGGCAGCCGGAACCAATCATGTTGATGGAAGGGATAAAGAATGTTGAGGCAGCCATAACCTACTCCTTATAAAGGCTTTTTGCGTGAGGTAAACATTACCTCGCTAATGCTTAAGAGAATATGATCTATCACAATTTAGCTAGGAAAAATTTGCTTAATTCTACAGCTTGATTTTCCACCAGTTTATAACGTTTATCTGAAATTTTAAGAAATGAACAAAATTTAATCATCATTAAATATGATGTTATTGATTTGTTGGTGGCGTTTTGAGCGATAGACAAACGTGGCAGGTTCAGGGTTTTTCAAGCTTATTTGCATCAACATGGCCGAGTGGCTGCGGCAAAAGGGTCTACTGTGTATAATGCCCGCCGCGATGCGCACGAGGATTGAAGTGGTGAATGAATATAGTGATGAGTATTGGATGCGTCAGGCGTTAAGCCTGGCTCAACGTGCGCAGGAAGAAGGTGAGGTGCCGGTAGGTGCGCTGCTGGTGCTGGACAATCAGGTGATTGGCGAAGGTTGGAATCGGCCGATCGGCCGCCACGATCCCACCGCTCATGCTGAAATTATGGCGCTGCGGCAGGGGGGGGCGGTATTGCAGAATTACCGCCTGCTGAATGCCACGCTGTATGTCACGTTGGAGCCTTGCGTGATGTGCGCGGGGGCAATGGTGCACAGCCGTATCCGTCGTCTGGTATACGGTGCGGCCGATGAGAAGACCGGAGCTGTGGGTTCGCTGGTGGATATTCTGCGCCATCCGGGCATGAATCATCAGGTAGAATCGTCTCAGGCGTGTTGGCAGAAGAGTGTGCTGCCACCCTCAGCCACTTTTTCCGCATGCGGCGCGAGCAGAAAAAAGCGCTGAAACTGGCGCAACGGGCCGGAAAAGACCCGCAATAACTCCAAGCCGAGAATAACTCGAAGCCGAGAATAACTACAGGGCTAGCGCCAGCTTGGCTTCGACGGCCGGATAGCCCTTGGCCAGTTCGGCCTGTTTCATTGCTTCTACTGCCTTCTTCTCTTTTTCCAACAGATAGCCCACCAGGCTGACCTGATAACGGCGGATGTTTTCCACGTAGTTATAGGCTTCGCGGCCACGGGCATAGCCATAGGTGAGTGACGGGTAATAGCGCTTCTGGCTAAGCATCGGCAGGCGCTGTTTCACATCGACCCAACTGTCGGGGTTGCCTTGCTGGTTTTTGGTGAGTTTACGCGCATCCAGCATATGGCCCCAGCCCATGTTATAAGCGGCCAGTGCGAACCAGATCCGTTCATCCTCCGGCACCGTGTCGGGCACCTTCTCCATCAGACGCTGCAGATAAAGCGCCCCGCCTTGAATACTCTGTTCCGGATCGAGCCTGTCGGTGACGCCCAGGCCGTCGGCGGTAGCTCTGGTCAGCATCATCAGACCACGGACGCCAGTGGGGGAGGTCGCCTGCGGGTTCCAGTGCGATTCCTGGTAGGCGATGGCGGCCAGCAGCTTCCAGTCAATTTCGCTGGCATACTTTTCAAACAGCGAGCGGAAAGTGGGCAATACCGAGTCGATGGCGGAAAGGAAAGTTTTGGTATCGACGTAATCAAAGCTGCCCACGTGCCCCAGATACTTCTCTTCCAACCGGGCCAGCGTACCGTCTTCTACCCTTTGGCTATAAAAATCCAGCAGCGCGGCGTACAGGCTATCGTCATCGCTGCGCTTCAGATACCAGGTCACAGGCTCTTCATCGGTAATGTCAAAAGCGACGGCCAGCTGCGGATGGATGCGCTGCAGCAGGGCAATGGTCACGGAATCGCCGATGGTGTAATCCAGTTTGCCATCGGCCACCTGTTCCAGCAGTTCTTTCGACGTCAGATCGCTCGACGCTTCCCAACTCAGGTCGGGGTATTTGCTTTGCTTGAGCTGCTTTAGCGTGCTGACGTGTGCCGAACCAGAGGCCACCGCCAGCTTGCCTTTGATATCGGCAAAGGTTTTTGGCCGCGTGGTCCCCAGCCGGTAAACCAACTGCTGGGAAACGGAATAATACGCCGGGCCGGTACTGGATCGGCTGAGGCGATCCCGGTTGTAGATCAACCCGGCGGCGAGCAGATCGGCATTGTCATCATCGAGATCGTCAAACAGGTCATTGATGTTTTGGTGAGGGATCACCACCAGCTTGACCCCCAGGTAGTTGGCAAAGCTTTTGGCCAGCTCATAGTCAAAGCCACTCGGCCCCTGTGGGGTAGTGAAATAGGTTAACGGTGAGTTTAACGTGCTGACGCGCAGTTCTCCCCGCGATTTGATCGCCTCGAGTTGGCCCCCCTGTCCACCACGCCAGGCGATATTGGGCCACAGGGCAAGCGCCAGTAGCAGGGCCACAACACCGATTAGAATGTAATTTACTTTTAGGCGTTTCAAATAGTTATCTCAAAATAGAGGCACGCTTTATGTTGACCGGAATCAGTTTTTTTTCATGGTTAAATCACCAGTGCCGGGGCATTTTGCGTAACATTACGCCAACGCGCAACTTTATTGATAGGTTATGAGAATTCGATGGAGGGAATAGCTTTTATCAATAATAGCTACGCAAACGGTTTCGTCGGCGGCGTGGATTAACTATAATGGCGCGCGTTTTCCCCCTGCTGCGCCCAATGAAGTGCTGAACCCAGTTGCTTCGAAGACGAGAGAACTTTGATTATGGAAATACTGCGTGGTTCGCCCGCTTTGTCGGCTTTTCGTATTACCAAACTACTGTCCCGCTGCCAGGATGCTCAACTCCCGATCGGTGATATCTATGCCGAGTACGTGCACTTTGCCGATGTCAGCGCACCGCTAAGCAACGAAGAGCAGGCCAAGCTACAACGGTTGCTCAAGTACGGTCCTTCTCTCGCTGAACATGCTCCGCAAGGCCGCCTGCTGTTGGTGACGCCGCGCCCGGGCACCATTTCGCCGTGGTCTTCCAAAGCCACCGATATCGCCCATAACTGTGGCTTGACGCAGGTGGTTCGTCTTGAGCGCGGCCTGGCATTTTATGTCACCGCGCCGACCTTGACCGATGCCCAGTGGCAACAGCTTGCCACCTTGCTGCACGATCGCATGATGGAAACGGTATTCAGCAAGCTGCAACAGGCAGAAAAACTGTTCTCTCATCATCAGCCCACCCCGTATCAGACGGTGGATATCCTGGGGCAAGGCCGCAGCGCGCTAGAGCAGGCCAACACCAAGTTAGGGTTGGCGCTGGCGCAGGATGAGATCGACTACCTGCTGGCCGCCTTTACCGATTTGGGGCGCAACCCAACGGATATTGAGCTGTACATGTTCGCACAGGCCAACTCTGAGCATTGCCGCCATAAGATTTTCAATGCCGATTGGGTCATCGACGGCGAACAGCAACCGAAGTCGCTGTTCAAAATGATCAAAAATACCTTTGAGCAGACGCCGGACTACGTGCTTTCTGCCTACAAAGACAACGCGGCGGTGATGGAAGGCTCACAGGTGGGGCGCTTCTTTGCCGCGCCGCAAAGCGGCCTGTATGACTATCATCAGGAAGAAGCACACATCCTGATGAAGGTGGAAACCCACAACCACCCAACGGCGATCTCGCCTTGGCCAGGAGCTGCGACCGGTTCTGGCGGTGAGATCCGCGACGAAGGCGCAACCGGCCGTGGTGCGAAGCCGAAAGCGGGCCTGGTAGGGTTCTCGGTTTCCAACCTACGTATTCCGGGTTTCGAACAGCCTTGGGAACAGGATTTCGGCAAGCCGGATCGCATCGTCACCGCGCTGGATATCATGACCGACGGCCCATTGGGCGGTGCGGCGTTCAACAACGAGTTCGGGCGCCCGGCGCTGGTGGGTTACTTCCGTACTTATGAGGAACGCGTCAATAGCCACAACGGCGTTGAGCTGCGCGGCTACCACAAGCCGATCATGTTGGCAGGTGGCCTGGGTAACATCCGCGCCGATCATGTGCAAAAAGGTGAGATCACCGTTGGCGCCAAACTGGTGGTGCTGGGTGGCCCGGCGATGAATATCGGTTTGGGCGGCGGGGCGGCTTCGTCGATGGCTTCTGGCCAGTCTGATGCCGATCTGGATTTTGCTTCGGTACAGCGTGATAACCCGGAAATGGAACGCCGTTGCCAGGAAGTGATCGACCGCTGCTGGCAGATGGGCGATAGCAACCCGATCCTGTTTATCCACGATGTGGGTGCCGGTGGTCTGTCGAACGCGATGCCGGAACTGGTTAGCGACGGTGGCCGCGGTGGCCGTTTCGAACTGCGTGACATTCTCAACGACGAGCCGGGCATGAGCCCGCTGGAAGTGTGGTGTAACGAATCCCAAGAGCGCTATGTGATGGCGGTAGCGCCTGAGCAGATGGCGACCTTTGAGGAAATCTGCCGCCGTGAGCGCGCGCCTTTCGCGGTGATTGGTGAAGCGACGGAAGAACGCCATCTGACGCTCAACGATCGTCACTTTGATAATCAGCCGATCGACATGCCGTTAGATGTCCTGCTGGGCAAAACGCCAAAAATGACCCGTGACGTGAAACGTCAACAGGCGAGCGGCGAAGCGTTGCAGCGTGCTGGTATCACCATTGCCGATGCGGTCAAGCGGGTGCTGCATCTGCCAGCCGTCGCGGAGAAAACCTTCCTGATCACCATTGGCGACCGTACCGTCACCGGCATGGTTGCGCGTGATCAAATGGTCGGCCCGTGGCAGATCCCGGTAGCCGACTGTGCGGTAACCACGGCCAGCCTGGACAGTTATTACGGGGAAGCGATGTCGATCGGTGAGCGTGCTCCCGTCGCCTTGCTGGATTTTGCCGCCTCTGGCCGCCTGGCGGTAGGGGAAGCGCTGACCAACCTGGCTGCGGTGGAAATTGGTTCGCTCAAGCGGGTGAAACTTTCTGCCAACTGGATGGCCGCAGCGGGCCACCCTGGCGAAGATGCCGGTCTGTATGAAGCGGTGAAGGCGGTAGGTGAAGAACTTTGCCCTGCACTGGGGATCACCATTCCGGTGGGTAAAGACTCGATGTCGATGAAAACCCGCTGGCAGGAAGGCAATGAACAGCGGGAAATGACGTCACCGCTGTCGTTGGTGATCACTGCATTTGCCCGCGTGGAAGATGTGCGCCACACCGTGACGCCGCAACTGCGTACCGACAAGGGTGATAGCGCGCTGTTACTGATCGATCTGGGTAATGGCCACAATGCCCTGGGGGCAACGGCGTTGGCACAGGTCTATCGCCAACTGGGCGACAAGCCAGCCGATGTTCGCAACGTAGAGCAACTGGCCGGTTTCTTCAACGCGATGCAGCGGCTGGTGGCGGATCGTGCGCTGTTGGCCTATCACGACCGTTCCGATGGCGGCCTGTTGGTCACCTTGGCCGAGATGGCGTTTGCCGGGCATTGCGGCGTGGAAGTCGATATTCAGGCGCTGGGTTCCGACGCCTTGGCTGCCTTGTTCAACGAAGAGCTGGGTGCGGTGATCCAGGTGCCTGCTGCGCAGTTGGCTGAAGTGCAGCAAGTGTTTGCCCAATACGGTTTGACGGATAACGTGCATCATCTTGGCCAGGCACTGAGTGGCGATCGTTTCGTTATTACCAGCGCTGGCAAACCGGTATACAGCGAAAGCCGCAGCAACCTGCGTACCTGGTGGGCTGAAACCACCTGGCAGATGCAGCGCCTGCGCGATAACCCGGCATGTGCCGATCAGGAGCACCAGGCCAAGCAGGATGAACGCGATCCTGGCTTGAACGTCAAGCTGACTTTCGCGACCGATGACGACATCGCGGCACCTTATATCGCCAAGAGCGCTCGCCCTAAAGTTGCGGTATTGCGTGAGCAAGGGGTTAACTCCCACGTTGAGATGGCCGCGGCGTTCCACCGTGCCGGTTTCGATGCGGTTGATGTTCACATGAGCGATCTGCTGGCAGGCCGTCGCGATCTGCAAGAGTTCCACACGCTGGTGGCCTGTGGCGGCTTCTCCTATGGAGACGTGCTGGGTGCAGGGGAAGGTTGGGCGAAATCGATACTGTTCAACGAACGTGTACGTGATGAGTTTGCCGATTTCTTCCATCGCCCGCAGACCTTGGCGCTGGGCGTGTGTAATGGTTGCCAGATGATGTCTAACCTGCGTGAACTGATCCCGGGGGCCGAACATTGGCCGCGCTTTGTGCGCAACCTGTCTGATCGTTTCGAAGCGCGCTTCAGTCTGGTAGAAGTTGCCAGTAGCCCGTCGCTGTTCATGCAGGGTATGGCAGGCTCGCGCATGCCGATTGCCGTTTCTCATGGTGAAGGCCATGTGGAAGTGCGCGACGCAGCGCATCTGGCGGCGTTGGAACATCATGGCCTGGTGGCGTTGCGCTTTGTCGACAACCACGGCCAAGTGACCGAAGCTTACCCTGCCAACCCGAACGGTTCTCCGAATGGGATTACGGCAGTCACCAGCAGCAATGGCCGCGCTACCGTAATGATGCCGCATCCTGAACGTGTGTTCCGCACCGTGAGCAACTCCTGGCATCCAGAGGAGTGGGGTGAAGATAGCCCTTGGGTGCGCATGTTCCGCAACGCTCGCAAGCAACTGGGGTGATTTAACCTGGTGTTGGTGGCAGTGTTTACTAGGGCGCCGCGTTGGCGCCTTTTTATTTCCTTATTTTTTAAGTGGTTAGGTTAGGCGTCGGTTTTTTGAGACAAAGGCTATATTAACCGTCTCTAAAAGGAGACATTTAACCTATTGATTTTAATGGTGGTTAAATCGATTGGGTTTAGTTGTCGTGTTTTGGCGACGGTATGTCGGATTATTACTCAAACTCGACTACCCAGGTAGAGTGCTGTAAGTGACGTTAAAATAAATTATCGTTAATAAACAATGTGATGTAAATATTTTTATAAAGTTGGCACGGATGGTGCATTATAACTATCAGTTGCTCATTCACCTTTTTATGATTGGCCCCGTCTAGTACGGAACAGCGCCTCATAAGCCTCCGAATGATGCCTAAGAAATGGTGCCTATCGTCCAACCAAACCGATAACAGACGCGCAAGCGACTTTATCAAGCATCGG
>NZ_JBKJYW010000391.1:0-4304 GCF_046715635.1 Serratia sp. (in: enterobacteria) | reverse complement strand
TTGCGTAATACCTGCTGGAACAGCACGCCAACCAATCCCAACCCTGCCCCCACCAGCAACGAGACTGACAGGCGTGGCAACAGGCTGTAGTGGAACAGCATCTGATCGACATTGTCGATGTCTGGCTGTACCAATGCCTGTGACCACTGGCCCCACGGCAGTTGATGCAGCAGGTTGAAGAGCGTCAGGCCCCCCGCTGCTGCCAGCAATAACAGAATCAGCGCTATCGGCAAGATACGCAGGCGTGCACTCATGAGTGAGTCTCCTGCGCCTGCTCCAGCAAGCGGCAAAAGCGCATAGCCGACAGCGTGGCGCCGTAGAACCATACCGCTGGCATCTGCCGCAGTTGGCCCTGGCGGATAAACGGTAAGGCCTGCCACAGCGGCGTCTTGCTGACCTTATCCATCATGGCCTGATTGCCGTGATCGAGATAAATCGCTCGCGCATTTTTTATTGTCGCCAGACGTTCTATCCCCACCACCGAGGTGCCCCAGAAGTTGGTTTCCCCCTGCCAGGCATTCTCGATACCTAGCTGATCCATCACTTCTTGAAACAGGCTCTTCTGGCCGATCACCAACACATGCCGGGGATCGAGCAGGGAAAACAGCAGCAACGGCTGTTGCCGATACCCCGCCAGGCGGTTGCGCGCCTCCAGCATGAAAGCATCAAACTGTTGCAGATGCTGGGTAGCCCGCGCCTCCAGACCTAGCCGCTGTGCCAATTGCAGCAACGAGTTTTTGCCCACGGTGAGTGGTTTACCGCTGCCGTCGTTAAAGCCAAACTCCATCGTCGGCCCGATAGGCTGCAGTTTTTGTGGCGAAGGGCCATAGCCTTTGGAAAGCAGGATCAGAGAAGGTTTGAGCTGTTGCAACAGCTCCAGATTGGGTTCGGTACGTTGACCCACGTCGATCACCGAGTACGGCAATCGAGGATCTCGTACCCACAGGTTGTAGTTGTGGATATCGGCAACCGCCTGCGGCATCACGCCCAGTGCAATCAGCAGCTCGACCGGTAGCCACTCCAATGCCGCGATACGGGTTATATCGGGTAAACCTGTCGCACGCGACGGTAAAGAAAACAGCAGAGGCGATAATGCCATCGCCGTTAATAAACGCCGGCGCAGCGGATCATGATGAAAATCGGCAGAGGTAGGCATTAATAAACGAAGCTCACTGGTGCACCGCCACTTGGATGCGGCAATATGCCCATCGGGATGCCGTAGATCTGTTCCAACACCGGCCCTTGCATCAGCTCAAGCGGTGCCCCCTGAGCAATCATTTCGCCACCGCGTAACGCCACCAGATGGTCGCAATAACGAGCCGCCATGTTGATGTCATGCAGCACGGCAATCACCGTCAGGCCGCGCTCATGGCTCAGGCGTTGGATCAACGCCAGCACTTCAACCTGATGGGCGATATCCAACGCCGAGGTCGGTTCATCGAGCAACAAACAACGGCTATCCTGCGCGACCATCATCGCCAGCCAGGCTCGTTGACGTTCACCGCCGGACAGGCTGTCTACCAAGCGGTTGGCAAAGGGTTTCAGCCCCACCAGCCCGATAGCCTCTTCCACCAACTCGCGATCGCCAGCCTTGAAACGGCCTAACGCGCCGTGCCACGGGTAGCGGCCGATGGCGACCAGTTCGCGCACCGTCATCCCTTCCGCTGCGGGCAATTGCTGCGGCAGATAGGCCACTTGGCGAGCAAAGGCTTTGCTATCCCATTGGCCCAGCGGTTGCCCATTCAGCAATGCCTGGCCCGCGGTAGGATTTTGATGACGACCAAGGATTTTCAACAGCGTGGATTTGCCGGAGCCATTATGACCAATCAATCCACAGACTTTGCCTTGAGGAAAGGCCAATGACAGCGGCTGTAACAGCACCCGCCCTGGCACGGCAAAGCTCACGCGGTCGAGCTGGAACGTAGCATCGCGATTAAGGTGTTTATCCTGCATAGGCCCTGCTTGGCAGGGAGCGACCAAAGGCCGCCCCCGTTAGCCGATTAGAAACTGAAGGTTGCCGTGGCGACCACTTGACGTTCTGCTCCCCAGAAACAGCCATAGGTGGCGAAACAGCTAGAGACATACTCTTTATCAAACAGGTTGTTGACGTTAAGCGCCACGGAAGAACCTGGCAGATTGAGGCGCGCCAAATCATACTTGATCACGGTATTCCACACGGTGTAGTCCGGCACTTTGAAGGTGTTGGCTTCGTCACCATAGGTTGAGCCGGTATAGCGCACACCTGCGCCCAGCGTCAGGCCGCTAAGTGCGGTTTCGTGGAAGGTATAATCCCCCCACAGCGAGGCCATATGCTTAGGAATGATCGCTGGCGTATTGCCCTGGTTGGTGGTGTCTTCGGTGTATTCAGCATCGGTATAGGTATAGGACGCCAGCAGGTTGACGTTAGCCGTCAGCGCCGCCTTGCCTTCCAACTCTACGCCGCGAGAGCGAATCTCCCCGGTTTGCTGCTGGAACCAACCTTTATCGGCATGCTCAACATCCGTGACCAGGTTATTTGACTTGGTCAGTTGGTAGATGGCAATGGTGGCAGAGACAGGGCGATCTTTTGGCATGTATTTCACGCCAGCTTCATACTGTTCGCCTTTGGAAGGAACGAAGGCTTTGCCGTCATAACCTGCGCCCACGTTCGGCTCGAAGGATTGCGCATAGCTGACATACGGCGAGATGCCGTTGTCGAACAGATAGTTCAGGCCGATGCGATTGGTAGACTGGTGGTCTTTCTGCTCGCTGTAGGGGATCGTAGCCATGTCGGTGCGATCCTCAACGGTGCTCTTAGCCCAGTCATAACGCGTGCCGGCTGTCAGGATCCATTGGTTCCACTCGGCCTGTTCCTGCAGGTAAATACCCACCTGCCGTTGACCATTAACCTTACTGGTTGGGTTTAACGCCCCCTTGGTGTAATTACCAAACTGTGGATTGGCCAGATCCAGTGGACTAGCCACGCCCCACCCGCCCTGAATATCGTTACTCATGCGCATAAAATCTACGCCGGCCAGCAACGTATGATCCACGCGGCCAGTCGCAAACTTGGCCTGACCCTGTGTATCAACGCTGAAGTTATTCAGGCGCTCATCCGAAGCGATATAGTTACGGTTGAGGGTCGTATTGTCGGCGTTTACGCCGGTGCCATAGATATTGTTCTGGTTGGTATGCAGTTGCATATAACGCAGGTTCTGGCGCACGGCCCAGGTATCATCGAAATCATGGGAGAAGCTGTAACCAAACATGCGCGTCTGACGCGAATAGAAGTTACTCTTTTCGCCTTCGTTGAAGCTGGTTGGCAACTTGCCATAAGGCGCGTTGACCACCGTTCCCTGCATCGGCAACCAGCCGTAGTAACCCAGGTTAGGATCGTTTTGCAGGTAGGAATACAGCGTCAGGTTGGTATGCTCATCGGGTTGCCAGCTGAATGAAGGCGCAATGGTATAGCGTTTTTCCTTGGCCATCTCCTGCTGAGCGTCAGCATCTTTCGCCAACCCGGTCAGGCGGAAGGAATACTTGCCGTCATCATCCAATGCATTGCTGAAATCAAAACCGGTCTGGAACAGATTATCTGTGCCCATTTTAAATTGGATTTCTTTCAGCGGTTCCGTGGTTGGGCGCTTGCTGATCAGCGAGATAATCCCACCCGGGCTGCTTTTACCGTAAAGCACGGAAGAAGGCCCGCGCAGCACTTCGGCCCGCTCCAGGAAATAAGGATCGATGACGGCTTCGTTAAAGTAGTCGCCTTGCAGCTTCAAGCCATCCAGATAGATATTCTGGTTAACCGAGCCAAAACCACGAATATAAACCGCATCATAGACGTTGGAGCTGCCGCGGCTGCCCACCATCACTCCAGGGGTGAAGCCTAACGCTTCTTTCACCGAGGAAGGCTGCATAACGTCCATTTGTTCACGCGTAACCACAGACACCGATTGAGGAGTCTTCACCAACGGCGTATCCGTTTTGGTGCCGGTAGCGCTGCGTTTCGCCACGATGGTGCCAACCGGGCCCCATGCGTTTTCCTGCGGAGCACCTCCGCTGCCGCCCCCAACCACCGTAATGGTATCAGCATCCGCGGCAGCAGTAGTCTGAGCCGCAACCGCAGGCAAGGTTAGCGTAGCCGCGATCGTGGCAGCCAAGACGCTTACGGGGAACAAGCCTGATTTGGCCGGTGATGAGGAGTGACGCTTGGTCGGCATGTCTGGTTTCTCTGATGTGGTTTGATAACGAATGTGAACGAGAATAATTATTATAAGCGCGGCATTTTATGCAGAAGGCTAACGGAACTGCAAGCGTATTTC
>NZ_JBKJYW010000390.1:0-2976 GCF_046715635.1 Serratia sp. (in: enterobacteria) | reverse complement strand
GTTCGCCCTGAGTGGTTGGGTTAAAGATGCGGAAATAAGGTGCGGCATCGGTGCCCGTGGAGGCGGCCCACTGCCAGCCACCGTTGTTGGCGGCCAGATCGCCATCCAGCAATTGGGACATGAAATAGTGTTCACCGGCGCGCCAGTCGATCAGCAAATCCTTGACCAGGAAGCTGGCAGCGATCATCCGCAGGCGATTATGCATCCAGCCGGTTTGATTGAGTTGACGCATGGCGGCATCGACAATCGGATAACCGGTATTACCCTGTTGCCAGGCCAGTAAAGCCGCGTCGTTGCGTTGCCAGCATACCTTATCCGTCCAGGCGATAAAGGGACGGTGCTTGCATAACGCGGGATACGCTACCATCAGGTGACGATAGAATTCTCGCCAGATCAGCTCATTAAGCCAACAGAAAGCGCCGCTTTGCGGATTTTCCAACACATCGGGGCACTCGACGCGCAGACGGTTGAAGCACTGGCGGGGAGAGATTACACCGATAGCCAGATAGGGTGACAGGTTGCTGGTCCCGGCAATGGCGGGCAGATCGCGCTGTGTCGCATAGTCTTGCACCTGCTCGCGGCAGAAAGCACGCAGCCTGTGCAATGCAGCCTCTTCGCCTGCGGGATAACTCTCTCCCACCTCAGCCAAAGGATAATCGAATGCCGCCGCTGCGGTAAAACCAACGGCTTCCCCACGCGGGCGTGGGGCTGGCAGAGAGCTCACGTCGGACTCGGTCAACCGCTGGAGAAAGGCTTTACGAAAGGGCGTATACACCTTGTACATCTCGCCGTTGCCGGTTTGCACGCTGCCGGGGGGCAACAGCAGGCTATCATCAAAGCTGTGGCACCTCACCTGCCCGGCCAACGCCTGCTCAAGGCGGGCGTCTCGTTGACGCTCATTGATTTCATACTGACGGTTGTAAAACAGAGCCGTCACCTGCTGGCGCTGGCAGAACTCCACCAGCCAGTTAATCGAACCGGCAAAATCGTCCCCCTGATGGCTAATCAGTTCAATGCCCCGAGCCGCCAGCACCGCTTGCACCTGCAGCAGATTGGCGTGGATAAACACCGCCTGACGTGGTGCCATCTGGTGCTGCCGCCATTGCGCGGGGGTGGCAATAAATACCGCCATCACCTTGGCTTGCGGATCGCTACAGGCGGCGGACAGGGCTTTATTGTCGGTAATGCGCAGATCGTTACGCAACCAGACCAGATGCGTGGTCATAACACTCCTTGCAGGTTAATGGCCGTAGCGCAGGCGCAGCGCCTCCGGGTAGGGCTCAAAATAGCGCTGTTGCGCCAGATAGCTATCAGGATATTCGGCCATGTAATGTTTTAACAGCGTAATCGGTGCCAGCAACGGTTGCATGCCCTGGCGATAGTGGTCGATAAGGCTAGCCAGTTCCTGGCGCTGAGAGCGACTAAGCTGACGGCGGAAGTAGCCCTGTACATGCATCAGCACATTGGTGTGATTGCGCCGGGTCGCCTTGTGTTGCAACAGCCTCATCAGGCGCTGGCGGTATTCCACCGCAAAGGCGTCAAGCGATTCCCAACGTTCGATATCTGCGACAAAACGGCCCAACTCCCGGTACTCCGGTTGTGAATGCGCCAACAGTGAAAGTTTATAACGGCTGTGAAAAGCGATCAGCCCGCTACGGGTTAACCCCTGACGCCACAGCATATTCAGTTCATAAAGGGCAAACACCCGTTCGACAAAGTTTTCCCGCAGCACGGGATCGGTCAGGCGACCGTCTTCTTCTACCGGCAACCACGGCATTTGCTGGAGCAGCTCGGCGGTAAACAGCCCGACGCCACTTTTATGCGCACCCTGACCGTTCTCGTCCCAGAGCTTGACCCGCTCCATACCGCAAGTAGGCGATTTTGCGCAGACTATGTAGCCGCATAAATGTTGCAACTGGCTAACCCGCAGCTCGGAGAACTGTTGCATCCGTTCGGTAAGATCTACATTGGGGTCATTGCTGTGGAGCAGCCGCGTCTGCTGTTGGTTTTTAACCAAACGCAGCGCAGGCCGTGGCGTTGGCAAGCCAATCGCCATCTCGGGACAAATCGGCTCAAACTCTACGTAGGGTGCCAATTGTTCCACGGCGAATTCGCAGCGTTTATGGCCACCATCGAAACGCACCGCACTACCCAACAGGCAGGCGCTGATCCCGACTGGGATCTTGTCACTCATAGCTTGTCTCCCATCAACCGGTTAATGCTAGAAGTGTAGAGGAGTTAGTGCGTTACTGCGGCCTAAAACGCAAAAACCCCCGCCACAAGGGCGAGGGTTCGTAGTAGTGCCACGGGCCAGGATTAATAAAAATCGCAGGACGCCGTTTCTGCCTGTTGCAGCCAGACCGGTTTATTGCTGGTTTTTGACCAGACGCGGTGTAAAAAGCTGTAAAAACGTGCGCGATCGGCACGGAACAGCATCACCGGCAAAGCAAGAACACCGACCAGAATCACTGCGCTACGGCGCAGGAGGACCCGATGCAACGGATAGGCTTGGTAGTTAGACATACGAACCTCCTTAAAAACATCCGCGCCAGGTTGTCAGGACCCGACGCAATGCAAAACGATAAATGATGGCCAATTGGAAACTGAGCAAAATATTACCGCATATGGTGTAATTTTACAACTCATCCGACCACTAAAATGCGCAAAAAGAGCACAAAAAAGGCCTTCACAACGTAATTTTGTTACATCAAGGTTAATAACTAACTTAACATTGGTTATATTGTGGTTTCTTGGCGTTGCTGGGGCCGTTAAACGGATTTTTACGCCAACAGCCCACCCGCCCACTCCCTTGTTGCGTATAAAACCGCCACTTTCTGCCGTTATTTCAATCATTTTTATACTTTTTTTACACCCGGCCCCGCTATTTTTTCATCTTCTTTCTACTGCCCTCCCTACACTCAGGCTATCAAAAACAACACCTCTGGAGGTGTCCCGTGAGTTTCAGCGTTATTGGTG
>NZ_JBKJYW010000389.1:0-2698 GCF_046715635.1 Serratia sp. (in: enterobacteria) | reverse complement strand
ACAGAAGAAGAAAGTAGTGCTACAGCGATCAGAGTCTTTTTCATAATATTTTTATTCCTTAAAAAACGCGTTGATTAACGCCATCATCTCCCATAGGAAATAATGCGTTAGATAATGAGTAAACGTTGTTTTTACACTGGTGACACAAATTTAAATTTTTCTTATCTCATTCCCCCTTACTCTATTTTCAATAATACACAACATATTTTCTTCCGGTTTTATTTTTGAATATTTTTTTAATCTCAAATATAGAAATTACATGCTTGTTATTTTTTACAATATCAAGCCATTAGCGAATCCGTTATTTACACAACGCTCGACACTCATTAGAGTTATAAAGTGATATCCATGTCATAGACACAGCATTGATACACCCAATGACGACAGGGCCAGTTACTTATAAAACAATGCAACAATAGAATATTCTTTTACCGAGTACCCCTTTCCTTTAATTGAGACAATAAAATCACTTGGAAGCTCAATGGCTCTCAATTTTAGCTTCAAATCTTTCATTACCTGCCATAATCTTTGATTGGAAGAAAAGTCCTCTTGTTCATCCCATAAATGTCTTAGAATATCCTCCTTTGAGGATATTTCATTCCTGCAGGCATTTTCCAACAGGTAAATGAGTAACTGGAGCATGGTTTTATTTAGCAACACATAAGCAAACAAAGCAGATTTTTCCGTAGGAGAATAGAAGCGTGATAATCTCCGATTAGCAATATCCAACTGGACATTACCGTTAATGATGAAGCCTTAAAGTTTTTCTTCCCTGCCATTAGTCATCATTTTACCCCTCTCAGTTCTAATCTTATTTATTCTTAGAGCCAGTAAGGATTAATCTGAATTCTAGGCGCATTATAAGAGAAGTCCTAAAGTTATCCATAAGCTAAAAATCCCCTATAATTGCTTTCATCAGCCGCTCCCACCGAACCCAAACCAGTTAAGAAGTCCATTACTTATTAAAACAACGCTATTTTCTGCTAAAAAAACACCCAAAAATAGCCTATACCCTTAATCTTATGGTGGTTATGTTTATATAGCAAAAAAAACCATTTTATTTTAAATCGCGACATTTAAGACTGAAATACACATAACCATATAATTTGTAAGCCATTTAAAATCACCCATTTTTAGTTATGCTGATAAAGTGCGTGATCTTAGCCACGTAAAACTACGATAGCGTTAAGCTTCATTTTATTACACCCAAGTCGTTGTATCTGATGCGTCATCACCAAATCTGAAATAATTTCATTGAAAGATTATAAAAAAGCCAACTTAACTATTTTTATGTCGGTTACATCTAACCTATCGACTTGATATCTATAACTTATTTATTTAACCCACCTCATTGATATGGCACCGCAGATACGAGGTAGCGGTAGATGCCAGTCATAACTCACAGTGATGAGTAACACTGAGGAATCATTAAGATTCCTTGTCGTATTCTTGAAGGGATATTCTTAAAGAAGAAAGAGTAGTCACGATAAAACGGTGCTAATAAACCAAAGTGAGTGATATAGAAAATGCACCGACAGACGGTACTTATCTATAACCATGTCTACTTTTTTTCTGCCGTTATGCGGCCACTGAAACTTTTCCAACCTCAATTATTTGAGATAACCCGTACTGACCTAACACCCACTGAGCATTAATTTATTTAATGAACGTTTCATTGAGATTATTCCCGTCATGATTATATCGATCTTTTCCATAGGGTACTTTTTTTCAAGTATAAACCAATTAAATTCAGCGAATTTAGCACGAGCAACGGCTGAATATCGCGGTGCTCTCAGAAAAATACGTGGAGGGTAACGTGATCGAGGACGGAATCCAGTTCGTGAGTTACCCACCTCCTCGGGTGTAGGCAGCGAGCGGTTTTCACCCGCCCACAACAGGGTATGTGGTGCCTGCCAGGGTGACCATTGCGCCCGGTTACTCGGCCCAAACAGTACCAACTAGGGGTATCAGAGCGGTTTATTTATATTTACCTGAGCGAATAACTTCGCGAATGCAGTGGATTAGTGTTTCTGTTGCGGGTGAATTCAAGGCTCCCTGCCGAGTCATCAGACCAATCTCCCGTCGTGTACCTGCCAGGCGGATCTGCAGCGGTTTGAGAATGCCTTCTGAAACTTCATAATCTAGTTGATGAGAGGACACTACCGCAACCATATCTGAATCAAGCAGCAGCGCACGTACCACCGCGGGATCGCCGCTTTCTACTACCGGCCTGGGCGATGCGAGCCCCATTTTGTCGAATACGGTTTCCAGCAGGTGACGTGATGGTGCGTGACTACGCGGTAAAACCCATTGTATATCACGTAGCTCTTCGTTTTTTAGCTCGCGCCCAGATAGAGGATGATTAGGCCGAGCCAGCAAAATCAGCTCTTCTCCAAAGAGCATTTCGCTGTGGATATCTAACAGCATTTCTTCATTGCGCAAGGCACCGATAATGAAATCTATCTCACCGGCGCGCAGTTCAGCTACCAGAGCAGTAAATCCACTCTCATTAGTGACTATTTTTATATCTGGGTGGCGGGAAATAAGCTTGATCATGGCTTGCGGCAGCAGGCGTGCCCGGCTTAATGGCAGGGCACCCACGCGTACGGCACCGGTCAATGCACCGCTGTATGCCGTGATCTCTTCCGGAATATGATGGAGCGCGTTCAATGCCCGGCTGATACAGGGCGCGATTTCA
>NZ_JBKJYW010000388.1:0-28327 GCF_046715635.1 Serratia sp. (in: enterobacteria) | reverse complement strand
GCCAGCTGTTGGCGAATACGTTCACCAATATCGTCTGCGCCTACGCAGGCAATAAAGGCGATATCCGCACCGCTGCGCCCGGCAGCCACCGCCTGGTTAGCCCCTTTGCCACCAAAGGCGACCTTATACTGCTGGCCGATCACCGTTTCGCCCGGCTGGGGAAACTGGTTGATATTGAGGATATGGTCGGCATTGATGCTGCCCAAAACCACCAGCTTTGCTGTTTCCATCACAGGGATCCCTTAAATTGCGCGCCATCGTCACGCCCCGTTCCGATGGCGCTGGTGATGACTTACTTGGTAACCAGTTTTAAATCAACCGGGATAGTCGCCGGTACTTTCTCGCCTTTCAAGATCTTATCGGCCGTTTCCACACCGATCACGCCGATCTGATCCGGGCGCTGTGCCACCGTAGCCGCCAATTTGCCGCCTTCAACCGCTTTCACGCCGTCTGCGGTGCCGTCGAAGCCAACCACGATGACATCCGTTTTACCGGCTGTTTGCAGTGCACGCAGCGCACCCAGTGCCATTTCATCGTTCTGTGCAAACACCGCCTGCACGTCTGGATGCGCAGTCAGCAGGTTCTGCATGACGTTCAGACCCTTGGTGCGATCGAAGTCCGCCGGCTGGCTGGCCAGCAGTTTAAATTTGTTCTGCTCCAACGACTGCTGGAAGCCTTCGCCACGCTCACGGGCAGCAGATGTCCCAGCAATACCTTCCAACTGAATCACCTTGGCATCGGCCCCTACTTTGTTGGCGATAAAGTCACCGGCCATTTTACCGCCCACGCGGTTGTCGGAAGCGATATGGCTGACTACTTCGCCTTTCGCTGCCATACGGTCGAGCGTAATGACCGGGATCTTGGCCTGGTTGGCCATCTTGATGGCGTTACCTACCGCGTCAGAATCGGTTGGGTTAATCAGCAGCAGTTTCGGGTTCTGCACCATCAGATCCTGCACGTTGGCCAACTCTTTCGCCGGGTTGTTCTGGGAATCCAGCACCACCAGGTTGTAACCCAGTTTGTTGGCTTCCAACTGCGCCCCTTCTTTCATCGAAACAAAGAACGGGTTGTTGAGCGTAGAAACCACCAGCGCGATGGTGTCTTTTGCCAGGGCGTTAGCACTTAGGGTGGCGGTTAACGCGATGGCCGAAACTAAGGTTGCCAGTTTTTTCATTTTCATGGTCGTGATTCCTGTAGGGGAGAGGTTACTTGTTACTTTTGTTGTCTACCAGAACCGCCAGCAGAATAACGGCTGCTTTCACGATCATTTGGTAGTAGGAAGAAACACCCAGTAAATTCAAACCGTTGTTCAGGAAGCCAAGGATCAGCGCCCCGATCAGGGTACCGACGATGCGCCCTTTACCCCCAGCCAGGCTGGTCCCCCCCAGCACCACCGCGGCGATAGCATCCAGCTCATAGCCGGTACCCGCAGTAGGTTGCGCAGAGGACAGGCGCGCCACTTCAATAACCCCAGCCAGTGCCGCCAGCAGGCCGCACAGGGAGTAAACGATGATTTTAACCCTATCGACGCTGATACCGGAAAGGCGGGTAGCCGCTTCGTTGCCGCCCAGCGCATAAATATAGCGGCCAAGACGGGTGTGATGCAGCATATACCAGGCGGCGATAAACACGATGGCCATGATCCAGATCGGGGTAGGAACGCCCAATGGGCGACCAATCCCGAACCAGCCGAAGGTGTCTGCAACGTCAGTAAAGCCGGTATTAACTGGGCTGCCGTTGGTATACACCATGGTCACGCCGCGCAGCAACAGCATCATCACCAGGGTGGCGATAAACGCCTGAACCTTGCCTTTGGCAACGATAATCCCGGTGCAGGCCCCTACGGCAGCCCCCAATGCCAGCGCAGCTGCCACAGCCACTACCGCATTGACTTCAAATCCGACAATCGAAGCGGCAACCGCCCCGGTCAGCGCCAACAGCGATCCGACCGACAAATCGATGCCGGAAGTCAGGATTACCAACGTCATGCCGACCGCCATAATGGCGTTCACCGAGGTTTGCTGCAGAATATTGAACAGGTTATTAACGGTGAAGAAATTCGGGCTCATCGAAGACACCACGGCTATCAGCACCAACAGGGCAATCAGCGATTTCTGCTCCAACAGCCACTCTTTACTGAACCAGCGCTTAGCTGCGACACTTTGTGAACTCATATCTGATTACTCCTGCTTTACGCCGTATTGCTTGCCGACGGCAGCTGCCATCAGCACTTCCTGGGTGGCCTGTTCAATCGGGAATTCGCCGCTGAGGTGGCCTTCGTGCATCACCAGAATGCGGTCACTCATGCCCAGCACCTCCGGCATTTCCGAAGACACCAGAATGATGCTCAGCCCTTCCTGTTTGAACTGGTTGATTAACTGGTAGATCTCTTTTTTGGCCCCGACGTCGACGCCGCGTGTTGGTTCGTCGAGGATCAGCACTTTTGGCCGGGTCATCAAGCCACGGGCAATCGCCACTTTTTGCTGATTGCCGCCGGAAAGCAGGCCAATCGGCTGCTCCATCGAAGGCGTCTTGATATTGAACAGGCGAATAAAATCGCTGACGGCGATCTGCTCGTCGGCATGTTTCAGGCCACCACCGGCACGGCTGAAGTAGCGCAGCGCGGTCAGCGACATGTTTTCCTTCACCGACATCCCCAACACCAGGCCATCGCGCTTACGGTCTTCGGAGATGTAGACGATACCGTTGGCCAGGCCGTCCTGAGGAGTACGAGTTACCACCTCATGGCCGTCCAGATTCACGGTGCCGCTTTTACGTGGCGTGGCTCCGTACAGGATCTTCATCAGTTCGGTACGCCCAGCCCCCATCAGGCCAGCCACTCCCAGGATCTCACCGCTATATAAAGTAAAGCTGACGTCATGCACGCCAGGGCCGGAAACGTGGCTCACCTGCAGGCGTTTTTCACCGCGCGGCAGATTCAGACGTGGATACTGCTCTTCCAGCTTGCGGCCAACCATCATTTCAATCAGCGAATCTTCATTCAGTTCGGCAACCGGCCGCTCGGCAATAAACTGTCCGTCACGGAATACGGTCACATCGTCGCAGATTTCAAAGATCTCTTTCAGACGGTGGGAGATATAAACAATGCCGCGACCTTCGGCTTTCAGCTCATTGATCACTTTAAACAGCGAGGCGGTTTCGGTATCGGTCAGGGCATCGGTTGGCTCATCCATGATGATCACTTTGGATTCAAAGCTCAGCACCTTGGCAATTTCCACCATTTGCTGATCGCCAATCGACAATTCCCCCACCAGCCGGTGGCTGCTGTAACGCAGGTTCAAACGCGCCAGCAGTTTGTCCGCTTCGGCATACATGCGTTTCCAGTCGATGCGGCCAAAGCGGTTAACAAACTCGCGGCCAAGGAAGATGTTCTCGGCAATGGTCAGTTGCGGGATCAGGTTCAGTTCCTGGTGGATGATGCCGATACCCGCTTCCTGCGACTCCTTCGGCCCGTTGAAGACCACTTCTTTGCCGAGGAAATATTGGCTGCCCGCATCTTTGTTGTAGATACCGGTCAGCACTTTCATCATGGTGGACTTGCCGGCACCGTTTTCCCCCACCAGCGCCATCACCCTGCCGGGATAAACGCTCAGGGCAGCCCCAGAAAGCGCCTTCACGCCGGGAAAGGCCTTATCGATCCCTTTCAGTTGCAGTAAAGGTTGCATAGGCGCCTCAGAAAGTTACGCCGGAGCACAGGATCACGTTCGCGTAGGGCGAACATTCTCCGCTGCGGATCACGGCCCGGCTATGTTCGGTTTGCGCTTTAAACGCGCTGTGGCTGATATAGCTGATGCTGATGGTGTTGCCCTGGCGTTGACCGAGCTGCGTCAGCTGGGCCAGCAACTCTTGGTGGAGCGACGGGTTATGCTTGACGATCTCTTCCGCCAGGATAGCGCTCTCTACCTGCATTTCCTGCGTCACCACGCCGACAACCTGCAAGAATGTCGGCACCCCTTGAGTCAGCGCCAGATCGATACGCGGCGTCACGGCCGGGATCGGCAAGCCTGCATCGCAAATTGCGATCTGATCGGTGTGGCCGAGACGAGAGACCACCGCAGAAACGTCAGAATTCAGTAGTACGCCTTTTTTCATGAGTAAACTCCAGCAGCGAAACGTTTCGCTATTGAGTCAGTTTAGAAAATCATCAGGGGAAGACAACCCTGTAATAGCGGAAATGTGATCGCCATCGAAACGTTTCGCTCGCGTTCGAAAAAAGCATAGATAAAAAAGAAGGGCCCAGCAAATGCTGAGCCCCTTAGACTGACGGCAAACTTAAATTAGGCATCATGCTCACCAAGGGCACCCCAAAAGAATCAGGTAAATCAATTTATTGATTTTCGGCCTTATTACGACAAAGAGGGAAAAACCACGCTTTTTCCCTCTTTGTCAGCGATCTCAGCCCCTGATTTAGATTTCGACCTGGGTTCCCAGTTCGATGACCCGGTTGGGCGGGATCTCAAACTGGTCAGCAGCCCGCAATGCGTTGCGGCTCAGGGCGATAAACAGCTTGCCGCGCAGGAACAGATACCATGGCCGTTTGGTGAGGATCAGCGATTCATGGGACATAAAGAACGAAGTCTCCATCATCCGGCATGGCAACCCTTCCAATCCACAGCGATGGAAGACTTCCTCAACGTTCGGCGTTTCACGCCAGCCATAGCTGGCCACCACCCGCCAGAAGGTCGGCGACAGTTGTTCAATCGTCACCCGGCGGACGTTATGCACATAAGGCGCATCTTCAGTACGTAAGGTCAGCAGCACCACCCGCTCATGCAGCACTTTGTTATGCTTGAGGTTATGCAGCAGGGCAAACGGGATCACGTTAATGGCCCGCGACATAAACACCGCGGTGCCCGGCACGCGAACCGGTGGCGATTTTTCCAGTGAGGCAATCAGTGCTTCAAGTGAGTTACCGTGCTCATGCATCCGGCGCAGCAGACGGAAGCGTTCGCTCTTCCAGGTGATCATGATCAGGAACATCACCAGGGCCAACGTCAGTGGCAACCAACCGCCGGAGAATAGCTTCAGGGCGTTAGCCGAGAACATCGGCACATCGATAATCAGCAGGATCGCCAGAATGCCCCCCACCAGGAAGCGATTCCAATGCCAGTTTTTGATGGCGACGGAGGTGATCAGGATGCTGGTCAATACCATGGTGCCGGTCACCGCGATGCCATAGGCTGCGGCCAGATTGCTGGAGTGCTCGAAGCCCACAATCACCAACACCACGGCGATATACAGGGTCCAGTTGATCACCGGGATATAGATCTGGCCGGACTCCATTTCCGAGGTATGAATGATGCGCATCGGTGACAGATAGCCCAGACGAACGGCCTGGCGGGTCAACGAGAAGACGCCGGAAATCACCGCCTGCGAGGCAATAACCGTGGCCAGCGTGGCCAATATCAACAGCGGGATCAGTGCCCAGTCAGGGGCCAACAGGAAGAACGGGTTCTTGATCGCCTCAGGGTTTTTCAGCAGCAGTGCCCCTTGGCCGAAGTAGTTGAGCACCAGCGAAGGCAGCACCACGGTGAACCAGGCCAGGCGGATTGGGAATTTACCAAAGTGGCCCATATCGGCATACAGCGCTTCCACACCGGTAATCGACAGCACCACCGCACCGAGCGCGAAGAACGACACCTTCTTATATTCAACAAAGAAGTTGAAGGCCCATTTAGGGTTCAGCGCCTGCAACACTTCCGGGTTGGAGATAATGCTGCGCGCGCCCAGGACTGCCAACACGATAAACCACAGCAGCATCACCGGGGCAAACAGTTTGCCCACGCTGCCGGTGCCATGTTTTTGGATCACAAACAGTAGGGTCAGTACCAGAATGGAGAGCGGGACGATATAAGGATCAAGCGACGGGGCGGCAATCTCCAGCCCTTCGATCGCCGACATCACCGAGATCGCCGGGGTGATCACCACCTCGCCATAAAAGAAGCTGCCACCAATCAGGCCCAGGATCACCAGAAAAGACGTGGTCCGCGCCGAGGTATGGCGCCCAGCCAAAGACATCAACGTCAGTATCCCGCCTTCACCGGCGTTATCCGCACGCAAGACGTAGGTGAGATACTTCAGGGAAACAATGACGATCAACATCCAGAAGATTAAAGAAAGGAAGCCAAACACCACATCGGGACGGACATCAAAACCGTAATGGCCGGAAAAACATTCTCGCAAGGTATAGAGCGGGCTGGTGCCGATATCACCGTAAACGACCCCAATAGCCGCCAGGGTAACCGCCGATAAAGACTGTTTATGTTCTGTGCTCATAGTTTGCTTCTTTTGCTAGATCATCCGTCAACCGACGCATCCGCATCAGGCTTAAGATAGGGGCTCTAAGATCCGTCACACCCGGTAAAAGGCGCACAGTATGCATCATTTATACTACTTGCCTACTCTTATATCGGGTCCCAAAAATAAACAAAATGTGAACCAACCCCCTTGTTGAGCATAGAAAAATTTTACTAATCAACCAGCTATAGGGCTAAAAATAATGATGGTTTATCATCGGATTCTCTAGCAAGATTGGCTGTCAGCCTGGGTGGCAGGCTCTAACCTCCGGACAACGCGAGCTATTTTATGGCGTCATCAACACTTCTGGCAGAACGGATCGCCCGCCTCAGCAGTGCGCTGGAGAGCGGCCTTTATGAACGGCAAGAGGCGATCAGGCTGTGCTTGCTGGCGGCCTTGTGCGGCGAAAGCGTGTTCCTGCTGGGCCCGCCGGGGATCGCCAAGAGCCTGATCGCCCGCCGGTTGAAATTTGCCTTCCGCAGCGCTCGCTCCTTTGAATACCTGATGACGCGCTTTTCCACGCCGGAAGAGGTGTTTGGCCCGCTGTCGATCCAAGCTCTGAAAGATGAAGGCCGCTATCAGCGCCTGACTGCGGGTTATCTGCCCGAAGCCGAGATTGTCTTTCTTGATGAGATCTGGAAGGCTGGCCCGGCCATCCTCAATACCCTGCTGACCGCGATCAACGAACGCCGTTTCCGTAATGGCAATAGTGAAGACCCCATTCCGTTGCGCCTGCTGGTCACCGCTTCCAATGAATTACCCGAGGCCGATAGCAGCCTTGAAGCGTTGTATGACCGTATGCTGATCCGGCTGTGGCTTGATAAGGTGCAGGATAAGCAGAATTTTCGCTCGCTGTTGGTGGCCCGCCAGAATGAAAGCGATAACCCGGTGCCCGAGGCGCTGAGCATCAGCGATGAAGAGTTCCACCAGTGGCAACCGCTGATCGATAAGGTCAAACTGCCGGAAAACTGCTTTGAGCTGATCTTCCTGCTGCGCCAACGGTTAGACGCCTTGGAACAGGCGCCTTATGTTTCGGACCGGCGTTGGAAGAAATCCCTGCGCTTACTGCAAGCCTGCGCCTTTTTCAGCGGCCGCGACACCATTGTGCCGCTGGATTTAATGCTGTTGAAGGATTGCCTGTGGCACGATCGGACATCATTAAAGTTGTTACAGCAGCAAATCGATCAGTTGCTCACCGAACAGGCCTACCAGCAACAAACCTTGTTGATCCAGTTACAGCAAATCCATACCCGCTGGATGCAGCATCAACAGCAGCAGAGCCATCGTCAGGCCATCCAACTGGTGAAAAAAGGCGGCATGTTCAGCCGCAAGCCGCAATACGTGCTGGAGCATCCGCTCACTGGCACCACTTTGACGCTGCTGTTGCAAAAGCCGTTACAACTGCACGACATCCAGGTTAACCACCTGAATATCGAAAGCAGCATGCTGGAAAACTGGCTGCAAAAAGGGGGCGAGGTGCGCGCCAAGCTTAACGGCATTGGTTTTGCCCAGCAGATCGATCTGGAAGTCGATGAGCAACTGCACCTGACCGTGTTGGACGTCAGCCGCCAGCCCTCCCTGCTGGCCATGCCGGGTAAGCCGACTGGAGGAACCCCACCAGAATTCCTGGACGAAATAGAAACCTTAAGCCAGCGCCAGGCCGAGCAGCGGCGGCTATTCAGCCAGCATCAACCTTGCCTGTTCACCCCCGCCAGCGGATTGGCAAAAATTGAAGCCAGCCTGTTGCAGGTGGCCGAGCAGATCAAACAGCTGTCCCAGCAAATGCGCGGCCAGTAACCATGCTGAGCCTCGAAACGCTCGATATGCTGTTGTCGATCTCCGAAGTCGAGCTGATCGAAGAGTTAATCATTGGTATGTTGGCCACGCCGCAGTTGGCGGTATTTTTCAATAAATTCCCGGCGATACGTCGGGCGATTAACCGCGATCTGCCTCATTGGAAGTTACAGCTGAAAGATCGCATTCAGCAAGCCGTAGTACCGCCGGTGCTGGCCCAAGAGTTTTACCGCTATCAGCAGTGCCAGTTGGAAAGCCACGGCCAGTTCTCGCAAAACCTTAACGATACGCTCGATCTGTTACGCCAATGCGCATCGCCGTTTTACGCCCAGGCACGGAGCATGGTCGACGCCGCCGATCTTCCCACTCATCCGCTCGATGGCAGTTTCCAGACTCTGTTTCTGCAACGTTGGCGCATCAGCCTGACGCTGCAGGCCACGATGCTGCACCATAAGTTACTGGAGCAGGAACGTGAACAGCTGATGGCCGAGCTGCAAGAACGGCTGGCGCTGAGCGGCGCTTTGGAACCGGTGCTGGCGGAAAACGACACGGCCGCAGGCCGATTGTGGGATATGAGCAAAGGCCAGTTACAACGTGGTGACTACCAACGGCTGGTGGAGTACGGCGATTTCCTGCAACGGCAGCCAGAGCTACAAAAACTGGCACAACAGTTGGGCCGCAGTTATGAAGCCAAGGCGGTGCAGCAGCAAGATGCGCAGCCGGAACCGTACCGGGTGATGGTACAGGTACCCGCCATTCAACCAGAAGAGGTTAGCGGTATACACCAAAGTGACGACATCCTGCGGTTACTGCCACCCGAACTGGCGGCGTTGGGCATCGAAGAGTTGGAGTTTGAGTTTTACCGGCGGCTGCTGGAAAAACGGTTGCTGACCTATCGCCTGCAAGGGGATGCCTGGCAGGAACAGATCATGATGCGCCAGGTCACTCATCAGCAGCAGGACCAGCAGCCACGCGGGCCATTTATTGTCTGTGTAGATACCTCCGGCTCTATGGGCGGCTTTAATGAACAATGCGCCAAAGCCTTTTGCCTGGCACTGCTGCGCATCGCACTGGCCGATAATCGCCGTTGCTACATCATGCTGTTTGCCAGCCAGATTGTGCACTATGAACTGACGGCCGCCAGCGGTATCGAACAGGCGGTGCGTTTCCTGGGCCAGCATTTCCGTGGCGGGACGGATTTGGCCGCCTGTCTGAATGCCACGGTCAGCAAAATGGCGGAAAGCGACTGGTTTGACGCCGATGCGGTGATTATTTCCGATTTTATTGCCCAGCGGCTGCCGGATGAGGTGATCAAGAAAGTGAAGTCACAGCAGCACAGCCACCAGCAACGTTTTCATGCGGTGGCCATGTCGGCCTACGGCAAACCCGGCATCATGCGCATCTTCGATCATATCTGGCGCTTTGATACCGGATTAAAAAGCCGTTTACTGCGCCGCTGGCAGCGATAACCTAATAATAATTAATGGTAAATATGGCTTTGCCATCTGCTTTGCCAGGCGTGACATCCGCCTCTGTCTGGATATATCTGGCCACCAAAGGAATGGTATATGTCGGGCTGCCATCAGAGGGTGGAGTATAGCGATTTGGGCCTGCAAAATTGAACGGAACCGGCGTACCGGAAACCATGCCACGCCCAAACTGTATTCCGACGCCGGTCGCCGCCACATCGCTGCCCGCCGAACTGATCGCCATCACACCATTGGCGCTATCAATGATTTCCGAGGTGGGTTGAATAGAGAGATCGAGGACGTTCGCCGTTGCCGCAGGGATAGTTTGCGCACCGGTCTCGGTGATTTCAATATCTTTGCCACCAAAGGCATAGTAACCATGGAACCGAGGGCAATGGGTTAAGTGAATCGAAGCATCTTTCCAAGCGGTAGTGGAACCTTTACCTTTAAAATATTGGCTTTTTTCATACACTCCCAACTCAACTTTAACATCAGACGTGGTACAGGTTTGGGAGATGACATTAATGACACCACTAAAAGCTACTGTTGCTAACGTGGCATCCTCAGGCATATTCATATTACTGCCGTTACTTAACGCTGATATTACCACCGGGAAATTGGCACCATTAATCACGCCGGGTGAAATATCCCCCGTTTTTATCAATCCGAATGAGTAAGAGGAGTCCAGCGTGGTGCTGGTACCCGAAGCATACTTAACATTTATCGTGTAAGGACTAACCAGCGTCTGAGCATCCGCCGAGACTGCGGCCCCCCCTTTCCATACGGCGATACCAATCCCTGGCACACCCGTTTCATAAATATGCTCATGCCTACCAGACCCCTGATAACTTGAGCGGGGCATCGAGATGCTTTTTATTTTTAGGTACTTGTTCACGACTCCCGATTCAGGGACGGTGGTGCTGGTACAATTTACCCTGACCAATCCTTGTTGAGTAAAACGGCCAGAATAGATCACGGTTCCATTAGGAATATCAGGGCCAGCCGTGATGTTTTGCGGCGCGATCGGCAATGTCGTGGTTATCGGGTCGGGCACCGAGCATGTGACGACGGCAAACGTATGCGGTATTGAAAAAATCGCCATTGTGGATAATGTAAATTTAACCAATACGTTGAGCCAGGTTGATTTTTTCATTTTATTCACCACTGTAAGTCATCTAGCCTAATCGGGTCGTTAACGGTCAGATGATGCCTCCAAAGGGCATCATCCAACCATGAACGCATTATTAACTCATAATTGAAAAAGCTCGGGGGAGCTGATTTCCTTCACCTTCACAAGCTGAGGTAAATCGCTGGATTTCCGAGGAGATAGAGTTTTTCTTGGTTGGTATCAAGATATAACGCACGCGGCATTGCATTTGTTTATCCTCACCCCATTTGATTAGCAATGAACTCTTCTGCTCCACCACCCGAGCGTAGATCTGTCCACCTTGCCCTACAGAACCCACGTGGTTACCTTTTTGGTCAATAACGTCAGCGCCAAACGGCACCGGTTGACCTGCATAAGTCGCATTGATCAAAATTGGCGTACCGCGTTTGGTGTTATATTTCACCTTCACCACGGCGCCAGAATAGGGCACCACCTTCTGCGTCGTATTATCTAATTCCACGTCAAAAGCGGTCCCTTTAGGATCCAAACTGATTTCATTGAATTGATAAGCGTTCAAGTAGGGCACTACCGCATATCCATGGGAGTCTACGCGGATCCCTGGGAAGGAAGAGATCCTGGCTCCCTCCGCGCCTTTCGCCTCCACCAATGCAAAGGTATCGGAAGAATACGGCGTAAAGGTTATCCCACCGCTATGACCAATAAGGGTCCCACTCAGCCCCATAGAAGCACTATGGTAACCTTTGCCGGTACTGTAGGTTCCCCCCACGTTGGCCTTGGAGCCAAGATATTGGCCGTTAATTGAGCCACTGCTTCCGCCGCCCTGGTTGGTATTCATCGCCGTTATCCCGTAGCTAAGCGAGTTGCTGTCCCAAAAACTGCCGGAAATGTTGGCCTGTTGACCAAAGCGTCCATTGCTGTCGTGTGACAGATCGGCACGCAATTGAGGGGCACCCGGTCGGCTACTTTTGCCCAGCGGTAAGCTAAAACTCAACAGATAGTTGTTTTGGATATTGCCATAGCTGGAATAGCTGCGATTAACGCTCAGGCCATAGGTCAGATTTTTATAACGGTTGCTATAACCGACCTGGAACTGTTTTTCGCTGCCTTCTTTATTCCAGTAGTTCTGTAATGAACCACTGACGTAAAGCTGGCCTAAGCCCTTCGGAAGGCCTTGCCCTGCGGTAACGGAAAAGCGATTTTTTGCCCGCCATACCGACTGCCATGAGTAACCGCGGCTAATCGCATCCCGGGCCTGCATCGCGGTCATAAAGTCCATATAGCCACCGGTAGAAAAGCGATAAGCGGCCAACGACAGATTGCTGTTGGTCTCGCTGATGGCTTTGCTGTAACTGATCCGGTAACTTTGCCCGCTGATAGAGCCGCCTGAGTCATTCACACCCGGTTTATTGCCGCTAGCCAAACGGGTGTGCGCCTGCGTCACGTCGAATGCCAAGGCACCAACACGCGTGCCAAAAGCCCCTCCCAGCTGGAGAGCATAATACTGCCGGTTCACCTGTAGCCCACCATAACCGGTCACGGCATTGGTTAAACCACGCTGGTAGGTCGCCTGATAGAATTCGGGTTTCTCCCGCAGGTCATCGCTGCGCAATTTGCCAACGGTAGCCGAGTAATGTGAACTCCCTGGGCGCAGCAGTTGTGCCACTGACGCATACGGAACGCGGAATGATTGCACCGTGCCGTCGGCTTCACGTACGCTAACCTCCAGATCGCCGCCGTAGCCGGTGGGATATAAGTCATTAATCAGAAATTCGCCAGGCGTCACTGTCGTCTCATAGAGCACCTGGCCTCCTTGGCGAACGGTAACCTTAGCGCTGGTTCTGGCAATGCCACGGATCTCTGGCGCATATCCACGCTGAGATCCCGGTAACATACGTTCATCGCTGGCTAGCTGGATACCAGAAAACGGCAGGGTATCGAATACCGACCCTTGAGTATTAGAGTGACCAATCAAAAAACGCCCTAATATCGGATGGATATCCCGTTGCAAATAGGTGTTGATCGCACTGTATTTCTTCGGGCCGTTCTCCGTCCAGCTATAGGATCCGTTATGTCGTAAATACCAGGCCCCCACGTTTAAACCTGCATTGAACCCGGCAAACATAGAGTTATAACTGAAACCATGGGATTTGCTGCTAAAGGCATTGGCATTATAGCCTAGTAAAACCGCAGGTATTCCTCTATCCCATAACTCGGGGTTGATATTGCCACGTGCCATATTCAGCATGTATACTTGCGGCACGATAATATCAAGCCGCTGCTCATTACTGTCATAGCTGACATTAATTTCATTCAGATTGCGATCTAATTCTAAGCAAGCCGTTCCTTTACTTTTTTCGGTGATAAAGTCTTTCGGCAGCTTATCGTAATTAAAGCCTATTTGTTTGATGATATCGTTCGTCAGACACGGGTAAACGGATTTGTCGGCACGGGATTTAAACTCAACATCCTTATTGCCAATCAGTACGTCATTCGCATAGATAGCCGTGCGGTAGGTACCCGACATAGCCGCAGAACCATTGGAAAATCGGCTAAGATCAACAGAGGTAGCATCACTGATATTAAGAAAAGAAGAGTCAAACTCCATATTCTGTGCCACGTAAGTTGGCTCAGAGACGGCTATATTCTCAGTGGCGTAATTATTGAAACTAACAAACAGCATAGCAAAAGCCACAGGAGAGAGTTTGCACTGAACGCCTTTGTACAGAATTCTTTTCATAAAACTCCCTTTAAAAACAATCTCCTGAACATCCAGTAACTATTTATCTACTACGATTAAAAACTATTTAATGACAGTTTCAAAACTCCTGATTGCACCATAATCATTCACATATTCCCCAATTACTTTGCTTCCAGCATGGCCAGGCAGTTTAACGGTCAGGGTCGAATGAGGGGCAATCATGCTTCCTTCAACCTTTCTCCCATTAACCGCTAGCGTAACGAAGGAGACATAATAAGGTGTAGGATTGCTCGCCAGCAGGGAATTTCCTTTCCCCGTCCAGGTAACAATTTTAGCGGCCTCGTTTGCATCGCCTTGTAATCCCACGGGTCGAAAGAAGAATTTAATTCGTGAACGGAACGCCACTTGCAGGAAGTTTTCAGCGGTACTCGCCTTGTTCTTTGCCGGGATCTCCAACACGTTGAGCCAGAACACCGATTCCTTATCCGTAGGCAGTGCCTCACCGGTATAGCTAATCCGCAGAGTCTGTCCCTTGCCGGCTTCTACGCGATTAATGGGAGGCGTGAGAATAAAGGGAACCTTAATCGATTCGGGTTTAGCATTGGCATCTCCCCTATCAATCCAGCTCTGAATCAGTACAGGTTGCTTGCCAGCATTATTGAGTTTGACACTCACTTCTTTAGCATCAGAAGTGTAAATAACTCGCGTACCCGTTATCACAATGCTCGCTACCGCTGGCGCAGCCAGCAGAGAAGTTGCCATCACAGCCATTAAAAAGTTGCGTATTAAAATTCTCACGTTAATGCCTCGTAAAAATAATACTAGGGAGGTTTCCCTCCCTGGCATTGGCTACTTATTTGTACTGAATAGAATAAATAACGTTACTGGCAACCGTACCGGCTGTGGTTGCACCTTCTGCATAATACTCAACGGAATAAGGCAGGTTGGCGCTACCGCTAGCGATGTCTACGTAGATTGTCTCAGTGGTCTGGTTAGAGTTACCCGCTTTAATCACTTTCTGTGATGCGTCTGATGCGTCACGCAATTGCAGGCTGACATTAGTTGCGTCACCGGTCATATTTTTCAGACGACCAGAGACCAAATCAACCGAAGCCCCTGATTCAAAGAAAGCGGAAGCGGTTTTCAACGTCCCTTCACAGTTAGACAACGCCATGTTGAAACCGGTTTGCCCTGCAGTGTTACCCGCAGCCGTTAATTGGTTGGTTCCGACAGTAGGCAGAGTAATCAGAGCATCTGCAGTCTGGCCATCAACCATGACTTCACAGGTAGTTGCGGTCAGCTTACCATTAAAGGTGATGGTACCCGTAGAGGCAGCCTGAGCCATGCCAACAGAACCAAATACAGCAGCCAGAGCAGAAACGATTACTAACTTTTTCATATAATATATCCTTTATTACATTTTTAACGCTACGTGTTTAAAACATCCACGATCTATGGGTGTTATTTTCCTATCGCCCACAACAACATAGAACACAATGCAACAGGGTTAAGTAGTCTTACAGACTGAAGCATGATGAGTGTAACAACGTTGTTAACTTATCAGCGATATTCCCTGTTATTTGACCAGGATAATCCTAATAATTTATCTCACTTGAGGGTAGTGAAGTTTCCTTAGATCAGATAGATAAGATAAAAGTGCGGTGCTTATTTTTATGCAAAAAACATTATCATGCACATCAAAAGCATGAATAACAAAAATATAACTTAATGATATTTATAGAAAAATATCTTTTAAGATTTAACTTAGCATGCTATTATTATGGCCACTTATGGATATGGTATATTAACCAGAAAAGTTTCTTACTTATAAGTTTATGGTTGAAATGGAAAAATTCTTAATAAACGATTTAGTCGTGTTTTCTACTGAGAAAAAGTCACTAATACCCTTAAATGACACAGGGAATACAGTGTCACTCAATGGGCCAGCTAGTGAGTGCCTAACCCTTCTGTTGAAAAAAAACGGCAAGGTTATTGATCAGAAAGAGTTTTTCCATGAAGTCTGGGAGAGCAAAGGTCAATACGTTACCACCAACACATTCTATCAAAATATTTCAGTGCTCAGAAAAGCAATGAAAGCCGTAGGCATCAATGACGAGATTATTAAAACCTTGCCAAAACTGGGGATAAAATTCACGGGTAAGGTTGAAATGATATCTGCTGAACATGAGCTATATAATCCAAGTGAAAACAGTCAAGCTGATATAGACGTTAGTAAAGAAATAGAAATAACTATTTCGCCTAATAATAATAAAAGAAATACCATTGGGTTGATAACATTACTCTTTATTGCATTTTCTATATTAGTATTCACTATTATGGATAATCTAAAATACAAAACAAACTATCTATCCTTATATGAGAGTATCGGTGAAATAAATCAGTGCTTAGTAAAAGCAAAAGGGTCTGACACAACCAGTTATAAAAGTGAACTTATTTCATTATTCAACCAAAGTGGTTTAATTTGTAATAAAGGCCAGACAGCTTACATCACACCAAACAGTCTTAAAAATAAAGGTTCTATTATTATATGTAATCCGGAAAACAATCTGGAGTCATGTATTACTTATAGTTTTACCGAGAGCCATCATGAATAAAAAAATAAAAATCCTTGGCGGAATAATAACAGTATTAGTTTTGTTTTCACCGTTATTGGTTAATTATTACTTTAAATATAAAGAAAATAATTTCTCATGCCGTGGAAAAATGAACGTAACAAAATCGGGTGCTGAATATTCATCCTCTATGGAATTTAACTTCAAAGATGGTAAAGGGAAATTTTACTCCATTGGCCAGTTTAGTGATGCTGATAATAAAAATAAAAAAGTGATCATACACTTTAACTTTACCTATCTGTATCACAACAAAAACGATGTCGTACTGGTCTCTTCAGAGGGGATAAAAAACAGTGAGTTAGTTGCATTGCTTTCTCCTCTGCTCCCTGATTTCTTTTTAACCAAGCAGAGGGGGATTATTTTCGAAATTCATCGGCAAGATAGCAACTACGTGTTTATAAATGACAATATGCCCTACCTTTTATGTTCCAAAAAGTAGGGCATAGGGAAAATATTGAGGATCTTGCCGTATAGCACAGCAGATGCTTACAGTAGCATCTGCTGCAGGTGGACACTTCCGCTATTTGATTTGGGGAAGCGTCCGCCAGCTGAGGGTTTTATAGTTTAGAGCAGCCCATCAACGCTATCGCGTACTTCAGGTCCCCACACGCCGCACTGTACCTGACCGATATGCGACAGTTGCAGCAACAGCATCACCAGGCGTGATTGACCAATACCGCCACCAATGGTCTGAGGCATTTCACCGCGCAGCAGAGACTGATGCCATTCCAGCTTCAGGCGATCCAGATCGTCGGTCAAGGTCAGCTGATGTTGCAGCGCCGCCGCATCGACACGGATGCCCATTGAGGAAAGTTCAAACGCATCCTGCAACACCGGGTTCCACACCACGATGTCACCGTTCAACCCTTTCAACCCTTCGACACCTGGCGTGGTCCAGTCATCATAATCCGGTGCACGTACGTCATGGGATTTGCCATGTGACAGCTCGCCACCAATACCAATCAGGAATACCGCCCCCAATTCTTTGGCAATCGCACGTTCACGACCTTTGGCATCCAGCTCGGGGTAACGTTGCAGCAGCGTTTCGCTGTGAACAAAGTGGATCTGTTCTGGCAGGAACGGTGCCAGACCAAATTCACGGCTCACCGCGGCTTCCGTTTCTTTTATAGAGGCATAGATCCGCTTAACGGTATCTTGCAGGTAAGCCGGGCTACGTTCGCCATCTCCCATAACACGTTCCCAATCCCACTGATCGACATACACCGAGTGGATCGGCGTCAGGCGATCTTCATCCGGGCGCAGCGCTTTCATATGGGTATATACGCCTTCGCCCGCGCTGAAATCGTTGTCGCCCAGGGTTTTACGCTTCCATTTAGCCAGCGAGTGCACCACTTCAAACGTCGAATCCGGCAGGCTTTTGACTTTCACCTGAACGGCTTTTTCACTGCCAGAAAGGTTATCTTGAGTACCGTCACCCAGTCGGCTGAGGATCGGAGCCTGCACTTCAATCAGGCCAAGCTGCTGTTCCAACTGGCGGGAGAAGAAGGATTTTACGAAGCTGATTTGTTGTTGTTTTTGGATAAACTGCTTTTTCATTGCCGTATCTCTTGAATAATCTGTCTAGTTGCCAATGATTAAGCAACAGAATGGCACCTAAATTCAATATCCATTAATCAATATTGCCTTTTCGCTTTTAATCAGTCATTTTTAAGCGGTGATAATTCAACAATCAGCAATTAAAGGGGCATTTAATGGCAGAAATTTATCAGATCGATAATCTCGATCGCGGCATCCTCAACGCATTAATGGAGAATGCCCGCATGCCTTACGCCGAACTGGCGAAGAATTTTACCGTCAGCCCCGGCACCATTCATGTGCGGGTGGAGAAGATGAAGCAAGCCGGGATCATCACCGGAACGCGGGTTGATGTGAACCCAAAACGGCTGGGCTACGACGTCTGCTGCTTTATCGGCATCATATTGAAGAGTGCCAAGGACTACCCTTCGGCGCTGAAAAAGCTCGAAAGCCTGGAGGAAGTAGTGGAAGCCTATTACACCACCGGCCACTACAGCGTGTTTATCAAGGTGATGTGCCGTTCGATCGACGCGTTGCAACAGGTACTGATCAACAAGATCCAGACCATCGACGAGATCCAGTCAACAGAGACGCTGATCTCGTTGCAAAATCCTATCATGCGTACCATTACGCCTTAGGTTGGCGTTTAGCAGGCGTTCATATCATCGATTAAACCCGAAGATTACGTAGCGTAATAAAAAATTTATTGGCCAGTGAGCTGATGGCACGCTGGCGACTTCCTTCCTTGGCCCGCCTCCCTTTTTGATTAAATAACTTCAAATCAAAACATTACACCAAGAAAATGCCGTTATTCTGTGAAAAATTAATCCCTTAATCTCAGCTCCAGCGTTAAACAAGATCGTTATACCCATATTATCCACAGGTAGATCCCAGCTGATTCACAGAGTACAATACGGCCTCTTGAGTATAAGGTTGGGATCATTTCATTCATGGCAGACATCACTCTGATCAGTGGCAGCACGCTTGGCAGTGCAGAATACGTGGCTGAACATTTGGCCGAGAAACTCGAAGAAGCCGGTTTCTCAACGGAAATGCTGCATGGCCCTGAATTGGATGAATTGACGCTGTCAGGCCGCTGGTTGGTGGTTTCCTCCACTCACGGTGCCGGTGATTTACCGGATAACTTGCAGCCGCTGTTGGAACAACTGGCAGAGCAGCAACCTGATTTATCCCAGGTGCAGTTTGGTGCCGTCGGTTTGGGCAGTTCTGAGTACGATACCTTCTGTGGTGCGATCAAACAGATCGACGATCTTTTCCAGGCTCGTGGAGCGAAAAGGATCGGCGATCGTCTCGAGATCGACGTGACCCAACATGAAATTCCCGAGGATCCTGCCGAAGAATGGCTGAAGAATTGGATTATTTTACTCTAATTCGGTTAAAGATCGCGCGAACGATTGTGTATAACTAGGCTTGAAAGCAGGGTATAACCGGTAGTTATCCCAATAACAACCGTCGTACACTTTTCCATCTGTGGATAACATGCCATTTAGATCCCAGCTTATACTGGCCAGGATCACCGATCATTCACAGCAAACGATCCTACTTAATCGGCTGATCTTTCTCTGGAATAATCACTTATCCACAGAGGATCTCGATCCTAATAAGAGATCTAATAAAGAGATCTTTAAATAAAAAAGATCTTCTTTTAATTACCTAAGATCCTGACCGCTTGGTCAATCGACTAAACTTGAGTAGAATCCTCCCCCCAGGGCAAACAACGATCGTTCGCAAGTACTCCGAGGTGCTGTTCCATGTTTTATCCAGAGCAATTTGACGTCATTATCATCGGTGGTGGCCATGCCGGAACCGAAGCCGCCATGGCTGCGGCACGTATGGGACGTCAGACTTTATTACTGACCCACAATATCGACACGCTGGGACAAATGTCCTGTAATCCGGCGATCGGTGGTATCGGGAAAGGGCATCTGGTCAAGGAAATCGATGCACTCGGCGGGCTGATGGCCAAGGCTATCGACCATGCTGGTATCCAGTTTAGGATACTAAACGCCAGCAAAGGCCCGGCAGTGCGAGCCACTCGAGCTCAGGCAGATCGCGTCCTGTATCGCCAAGCCGTACGTACCGCATTGGAGAACCAGCCAAACCTGATGATCTTCCAACAACCGGTTGAGGATCTGATCGTCGAGAACGATCGAGTGGTGGGTGCGGTGACCCAGATGGGGCTGAAATTCCGCGCCAAAGCGGTAGTATTGACCGTAGGCACCTTCCTAGATGGCAAGATCCACATCGGCCTGGAAAACTACAGCGGTGGCCGTGCTGGGGATCCTCCGTCGATCTCTTTGTCACAGCGTCTGCGTGAACTGCCTCTGCGTGTCAATCGCCTGAAAACGGGTACACCTCCCCGTATCGATGCACGCACCATCGACTTCAGCGTTCTGGCTGAGCAGCATGGTGATACGCCAATTCCAGTGTTTTCTTTCCTGGGTAACGCCAGCCAGCATCCACAACAGGTGCCGTGCTATATCACGTACACCAATGAAAAAACCCATGACGTGATCCGCAACAACCTCGATCGTAGCCCGATGTATGCCGGGATCATCGAAGGGATCGGACCGCGTTACTGCCCTTCGATCGAAGACAAAGTCATGCGCTTTGCCGATCGTAATGCGCACCAGATCTTCCTGGAACCTGAAGGGTTAACCAGCAACGAGATCTACCCGAACGGGATTTCCACCAGTTTGCCGTTTGACGTACAGATGCAAATCGTTCGTTCGATGGAAGGGATGCAAAATGCCCGCATCGTTCGCCCTGGTTATGCCATCGAGTACGATTTCTTCGATCCACGCGATCTGAAACCGACGTTGGAAAGCAAATTTATTCAAGGGCTATTCTTCGCAGGCCAGATCAACGGCACTACCGGTTATGAAGAAGCTGCCGCACAGGGCCTGTTGGCCGGGTTGAACGCCGGGCGTTATGCCGTTGAAGACGAAGGCTGGTCACCACGCCGCGATCAGGCTTACCTGGGGGTGCTGGTGGACGATCTCAGTACGCTGGGCACCAAAGAGCCGTACCGCATGTTTACCTCACGTGCCGAATATCGCCTGATGCTGCGTGAAGACAACGCCGATCTGCGCCTGACGGAAAAAGGCCGCGAACTGGGGCTGGTAGACGATGAGCGCTGGCAGCGCTATTGCGAAAAGCTTGAGCACATCGAACAGGAACGCCAGCGTCTGCGTGATATCTGGGTGCATCCGCATTCAGAGAACGTCGAGCAGGTTAACGTCCTGCTGAAAGCGCCTCTGTCACGTGAAGCCAACGGCGAAGAACTGCTGCGCCGCCCGGAAATGGATTATGGCCAACTGACTGCGGTAGCTGCTTTTGCTCCTGCACTGGCAGATACCGAAGCCGCCGAGCAGGTAGAAATTCAAGTGAAATACGAAGGCTATATCGCTCGGCAGCAAGATGAGATCGACAAACAGCAACGCAACGAGAACACCGTGCTGCCGCTGGATCTCGATTATCGTCAGGTATCCGGATTGTCCAACGAGGTGATCGCCAAACTGAACGATCACAAACCTAACTCGATCGGCCAGGCTTCGCGCATTTCTGGTATCACACCTGCCGCGATCTCCATTTTGTTGATCTGGCTGAAAAAGCAGGGCTTACTGCGCCGCAGCGCATAAATCCGCTTACCGAGTGGCCGTTTGCCTATCTGCTGAGCAAACGGCCGCTGACATCACCTCAAGCCTGAATTATCATAGACTGCCTTAGAGAGCAGTTGCAGATTGGCCTGCTGTTCCAACGCCTGTCAGAGGACTCTGTTGTGCAAAAAAAATTGGATTCGTTGCTTTCGGCGGCTGGAATTTCGCTTCCCGATCAACAAAAACAGCAATTGTTGGGTTATGTCGCGATGCTCGACAAGTGGAACAAGGCTTACAACCTCACTTCCGTTCGCGATCCGCAGCAAATGCTGGTGCGTCACATCATGGACAGCATCGTGGTGAATGCCCATCTGACAGGTTCACGCTTTATCGATGTTGGCACCGGCCCTGGTTTGCCAGGCATTCCGTTGGCGATAGTGCGGCCCGATGCCCATTTCACCTTGTTAGACAGCCTGGGCAAGCGCGTACGCTTCCTGCGTCAGGTACAGCATGAGCTGGGGCTGAACAATATCGAACCGGTACAGAGCCGTGTGGAAGAGTTTATGGCAGAACCGCCGTTTGATGGCGTGATTAGCCGGGCTTTTGCATCACTGCAAGATATGTTGGCCTGGTGCCACCATCTGCCAGCCAAAGGACAGGGGCGTTTTTATGCGCTGAAAGGGGTTTGCCCACAAGACGAACTGGCCCAGTTGCCCGAGGGGATTTCTCTGGAGTCGGTGGTGCGTTTGCAGGTGCCGGAGCTGGAGGGCGAGCGCCATTTGATCGTCCTGAAAGCCCACTAAAGCCAAATCAGAATTGTTTAGCATCAAATAATCAGCGATTGGTGTAGGGTACAGAGGGTAAATAGCAAGCAAGCTAATCAGATTGGCTTCCTGTAGTTTATTTACCTTTGGTTAACATGATTATGCCAAAAATGCATCATTGCAGCAGGCGATAGTCACGTTAGCAACAATGTGTGAAAGATTCCGATTTGCTGTAAGTGTTAATTTGCTGTTGGTTTATTCCTCCTGTGAATGTCAATAAAAGGTTTTTACGGGGTATAAGGATTGTTTTTGAACGGTTACGATGTAATGATTTGATTTATAATATTTTTTGATCGCTCAAAAAGCTAAAGACCCGGGCCGTTAACCTGGGCTATAACTCATTAATAGTCAGTATTGTGATCGGTTGCACGTTTCTTACCGCAACTGTGGAATAGTCAGACAAATAAATACGGCAGATTATTCCGACCATTTTCTTGTGAAAATAGCCCGAAAAGGGGAAATTTAAATAATTGTTCACCTTTTCGCTACTTATCGATTGAATTCGTTGGAGTGGCCCGTATAATTTGCTCGTTTTTTGCTGCTTGACTCAGAACCGCAAAGGCAGTTTTATACGTCGGCATACCCCCTCAGGGGTACGGAGAGAACAAACGTCATGTCTGTGTCCCTGTACAGCGGAAAAGTTGCACGCAAGTTGCTGTTGCTGCAGTTAATGACTTTTGTTTTGATCAGCGCTGCTTTCGGCCTGAAAAGTCTGGAGTGGAGCGGTTCGGCACTGGCAGGTGGCTTGGCTGCCTGGTTACCCAATGCCATGTTTATGCTGTTTGCCTTGCGTCATCAGGCTCAGACGCCGGCACCTGGACGGGTTGCCTGGTCGTTCGCCATTGGTGAAGGGCTAAAGGTCGTGATCACCATCGTTTTGCTGATCGTGGCGCTTGGGGTGTTCAAAGCGACGTTTGTACCGCTTGGCCTGACCTATTTAGCGGTGTTGATTGTGCAGATAGTGGCACCCGCCGTGATTAACAGTTACCGAAATTAACTAAATAAGGGTAGAGGCATCATGTCTGCAGAGGGATTCAACAGTCCACAGGAGTATATCGGTCACCACCTGACGCAGTTTCAGGTCGGGACTGGGTTCTGGTCGATTAACGTCGACTCGATGTTTTTCTCCGTCGTCCTCGGGGTAGTTTTTCTGGCTATTTTCCGCAAGGTAGCCAAAAACGCCACCAGTGGTGTTCCCGGCAAGCTGCAAACCGCCGTTGAGCTGATCGTCGGCTTTGTCGACAACAGCGTCAAGGATATGTATCACGGCAAGAGCAAGGTGATTGCTCCGCTGGCGCTGACGGTGTTCGTCTGGGTGTTCCTGATGAACCTGATGGACCTGATCCCGGTTGATTTCCTGCCGTATATCGGAACCCAGCTTGGTCTGCCGGCATTGCGTGTCGTCCCTACCGCTGACGTGAATATCACGCTGTCGATGGCGTTGGCCGTGTTTATCCTGATCCTGTTCTATAGCATTAAAATGAAAGGCATTGGTGGGTTCGTCAAAGAGTTAACCATGCAGCCGTTCAACCACCCGGTATTTATTCCCATTAACCTGATCCTTGAAGGTGTCAGCCTGCTGTCCAAACCTGTTTCACTGGGTCTGCGACTGTTCGGCAACATGTATGCGGGTGAGTTGATCTTCATCCTGATTGCTGGTCTGTTGCCGTGGTGGTCACAGTGGATGCTGAGTTTGCCTTGGGCAATCTTCCACATCCTGATCATTACGCTTCAAGCCTTTATTTTCATGGTTCTGACGATCGTCTATCTGTCGATGGCGTCTGAAGAGCACTGATTTTCTTAAAACACTTGCACTATTAAACTGAAACAAACTGGAGACTGTCATGGAAAACCTGAATATGGATCTGCTGTACATGGCTGCCGCTATTATGATGGGGTTAGCGGCAATCGGTGCTGCGATCGGTATCGGCATCCTGGGTGGTAAATTCTTGGAAGGCGCTGCACGTCAACCTGATCTGATCCCGCTGTTGCGTACACAGTTCTTTATCGTTATGGGTCTGGTTGACGCCATCCCGATGATCGCTGTTGGTCTGGGTCTGTACGTGATGTTTGCTGTCGCGTAAGCAGGGTTCACAACTCTGCAAACAAACCACATTATTAACTTTTATAGAGGCATTGTGCTGTGAATCTTAACGCAACAATCCTCGGCCAGGCTATCGCGTTCATCCTGTTTGTCTGGTTCTGCATGAAGTATGTATGGCCGCCGATTATGGCTGCCATCGAGAAGCGTCAGAAAGAAATTGCTGATGGCCTCGCTTCTGCAGAACGTGGCAAAAAAGATTTGGACTTAGCGCAAGCCAATGCGACCGACCAGCTGAAAACTGCCAAAGCGGAAGCCCAGGCGATTATTGAGCAAGCAAACAAACGCAAAGCTCAGATCGTGGACGAAGCGAAAGCAGAAGCCGAGCAGGAACGTAACAAAATCGTGGCGCAGGCTCAGGCTGAGATCGAAGCCGAACGTAAGCGCGCTCGTGAAGAGTTGCGTAAGCAAGTCGCGATGCTGGCAATTGCCGGTGCCGAGAAGATCATCGAACGTTCCGTGGATGAAGCTGCTAACAGCGACATCGTTGATAAACTGGTCGCTGAACTGTAAGGAGGGAGGGGCTGATGTCTGAATTTATCACCGTAGCTCGCCCCTACGCCAAAGCAGCTTTTGACTTTGCCGTTGAGAACCAAAGCGTAGAACGCTGGCAGCAAATGCTGGCGTTTACTGCTGTTGTCACTCGTAATGAACAGATGGCGGAACTGCTTTCCGGTGCTGTTGCACCTGAAACCTTGTCCAACACGTTTATTGCGGTTTGTGGCGATGAGCTCGACGAACATGGCCAGAACTTTATCCGTGTAATGGCCGAAAATGGGCGTTTACTGGTCCTTCCTGCGGTGCTGCAACAGTTCATCGAACTGCGCGCCGCGCTGGAATCCACCGTCGAAGTCGAGGTGCTCTCATCGAGCGCACTGAACGACACACAGCAAGCCAAGATTATCGCTGCGATGGAAAAACGTCTGTCACGCAAAGTTAAGCTGAATTGCAAAATTGACAAGTCTGTACTGGCCGGTGTCATTATCCGTGCCGGTGATCTGGTGATCGATGGCAGCGTACGTGGCCGTCTCGAGCGCCTGGCAGACGTCTTGCAGTCTTAAGGGGACTGGAGCATGCAACTGAATTCCACCGAAATCAGCGAACTGATCAAGCAACGCATTGCTCAGTTCAATGTAGTGAGCGAAGCTCACAATGAAGGTACCATCGTTTCCGTCAGCGACGGGATCATCCGCGTACACGGTTTGGCCGAGGTTATGCAGGGCGAAATGATCGCACTGCCAGGCAACCGTTACGCAATTGCATTGAACCTGGAGCGTGACTCTGTAGGTGCCGTGGTCATGGGTCCGTATTCGGATCTGGCCGAAGGCATGAAGGTAAAATGTACCGGCCGTATTCTGGAAGTTCCGGTTGGCCGTGGCCTGCTGGGCCGCGTAGTCAACACGCTGGGCGCACCTATCGATGGTAAAGGCCCGGTTGAAAACGACGGTTTCTCTCCGGTTGAAACTATCGCACCTGGCGTTATCGAACGTCAGTCTGTTGATCAGCCTGTACAGACCGGCTACAAATCGGTCGACGCCATGATCCCAATCGGTCGTGGCCAGCGTGAGCTGGTGATCGGCGACCGTCAAACCGGTAAAACCGCCCTGGCGATCGATGCGATCATCAACCAGCGCGATTCCGGCATCAAATGTGTTTACGTGGCTATCGGCCAGAAAGCGTCCACCATCGCTAACGTGGTGCGCAAGCTGGAAGAGCACGGCGCACTGGCCAACACCATCGTGGTTGTGGCTACCGCGTCAGAATCCGCTGCACTGCAATACCTGGCGCCATATGCCGGTTGCGCGATGGGCGAATACTTCCGTGACCGTGGTGAAGATGCGCTGATCGTATACGATGACCTGTCCAAACAGGCCGTTGCTTACCGTCAGATCTCCCTGCTGCTTCGCCGTCCACCAGGTCGTGAAGCTTACCCAGGCGACGTATTCTACCTCCACTCCCGTTTGCTGGAGCGTGCTGCGCGTGTTAACGCCGACTACGTTGAAGCCTTCACCAAAGGTGAAGTCAAAGGCCAAACCGGTTCACTGACTGCTCTGCCGATCATTGAAACTCAGGCGGGTGACGTTTCCGCGTTCGTTCCGACCAACGTAATCTCGATTACCGATGGTCAGATCTTCCTGGAATCCAACCTGTTTAACTCCGGTATTCGTCCGGCGGTTAACCCGGGTATTTCCGTATCCCGTGTGGGTGGTGCAGCACAGACCAAGATCATGAAAAAACTGTCCGGTGGTATTCGTACCGCACTGGCACAGTATCGTGAACTGGCTGCGTTCTCTCAGTTCGCTTCCGATCTGGACGATGCAACGCGTAAACAGCTGAGCCACGGTCAGAAAGTGACCGAGCTGCTGAAACAGAAACAGTATGCGCCGATGTCCGTCGCACAACAGTCTCTGGTGCTGTTTGCCGCCGAGCGTGGCTACCTGAACGACGTAGAAGTGGCGAAAGTCGTCAGCTTCGAAGCCGCTCTGGTTGCTTTTGCGGATCGCGAGCATGCCGAACTGCTGAACCACATCAACCAAACTGGTGCTTATAACGATGAGATCGAAGGCAAGCTGAAAGGCATCCTCGATACCTTCAAGGCAACCCAGTCCTGGTAACGCATAGCGGCCTGCCGTTGTAAGACGGCAGGCCGCTGGCAATGAGGAGAAGCAGAGATGGCCGGCGCAAAAGAGATACGTAGTAAGATCGGCAGCGTGCAAAACACGCAGAAGATCACTAAAGCGATGGAAATGGTCGCCGCCTCCAAAATGCGTAAATCGCAGGAACGCATGGCGGCCAGCCGTCCTTATGCAGAGACCATGCGCGAGGTGATTGGTCACCTGGCTTTAGGGAATCTGGAATATAAGCACCCGTACCTGGATGAGCGTGACGTTAAGCGCGTCGGGTATCTGGTGGTGTCTACTGACCGTGGTCTCTGTGGCGGCTTGAACATCAACCTGTTCAAGAAGCTGTTGGCAGAGATGAAACGCTGGTCTGAAAAAGGCGTTGAAGCTGATTTAGCGCTGATTGGCTCAAAAGCGGCCTCTTTCTTTGGTTCCGTGGGCGGCAACGTGGTTGCCCAGGTGACTGGCATGGGGGATAACCCTTCCCTGTCGGATCTGATCGGTCCCGTGAAAGTGATGCTGCAAGCCTACGACGAAGGTCGTTTAGACAAGCTGTACGTTGTCAGCAACAAATTTGTTAATACGATGTCCCAGGAACCGCAGTTACTGCAACTTCTGCCATTGCCACCTTCTGATGACAGTGAACTGAAGAAAAAATCCTGGGATTACCTGTATGAACCCGATCCAAAAGTGCTGCTTGATACCTTGCTGCGCCGTTATGTGGAATCGCAAGTTTATCAGGGCGTCGTGGAAAACCTGGCCAGCGAGCAGGCCGCACGAATGGTCGCGATGAAAGCCGCAACCGATAACGGCGGTAGCCTGATCAAAGAGCTGCAGTTGGTATACAACAAGGCGCGTCAGGCCAGCATCACTCAGGAACTCACCGAGATCGTTTCGGGAGCCTCCGCGGTTTAAGCTAGGTTTACGAATTACGTAGAGGATTCAAGATGGCTACTGGAAAGATTATCCAGGTAATCGGCGCCGTGGTGGACGTCGAGTTCCCTCAGGATGCCGTACCGAAAGTGTACAACGCTCTTGAGGTTGCAAACGGCACCGAGAAATTGGTGCTGGAAGTTCAGCAACAGCTGGGTGGCGGCGTGGTTCGCTGTATCGCAATGGGGACCTCAGACGGTCTGCGTCGTGGTCTGGCCGTAACCGACCTGCAGCACCCAATTGAAGTACCGGTAGGTAAAGCTACCCTGGGCCGTATCATGAACGTATTGGGTGAACCAATCGACATGAAGGGCGACATCGGCGAAGAAGAACGTTGGGCTATTCACCGCCCGGCGCCAAGCTACGAAGAGCTGTCCAGCTCCCAGGATCTGCTGGAAACCGGTATCAAGGTAATGGACCTGATCTGCCCGTTCGCCAAGGGTGGTAAAGTAGGTCTGTTCGGTGGTGCTGGTGTGGGTAAAACCGTAAACATGATGGAGCTGATCCGTAACATCGCGATCGAGCACTCCGGTTATTCTGTGTTTGCGGGCGTGGGTGAACGTACTCGTGAGGGTAACGACTTCTACCACGAAATGACCGACTCCAACGTACTGGACAAAGTTTCCCTGGTTTACGGCCAGATGAACGAGC
>NZ_JBKJYW010000387.1:0-9443 GCF_046715635.1 Serratia sp. (in: enterobacteria) | reverse complement strand
AAAGCAATCAAGTTGCGCTCCGAATGTCGAGGTGGCCACTTTGGCCGCTCGCTGAGCGCATGGATCCAACGGGAGGAGAGTAACAACTATGAGAATCTTCCAGCGTTATAACCCACTGAAAGTGGCTACGTATGTAAAAACCCTGTTCCGGGGGCGGCTGTACATCAAGGATGTGGGGGCGTTTGAGTTCGACAAGGGGAAAATCCTGTTGCCGAAGGTTCGTGACAAGCGCCACTTCAACGTGATGTCCGAGGTCAACCGGCAGGTGTTGTTACTGCAGGCCGAAATGGGCTGAAGCGCAATCTATGGAGTACCCTGCAAAGAAAAGTAACTGCGGCCCCGAAGGGGCCGCTAATGTTTATGCCTGAGGTGTTTCGTCGGGGGCTTTTGGTAGCACCGTGATCGGTTTGTCGACCAGTCTGGTGACCAATAGCTGGTCAATCTTGTAGCTGTCGATATCGACCACTTCAAACTTGTACCCGGCATATTTCACAAAGTCGGTGCGTTTCGGGATTTTGCGCAGCATGTACATCATGAAGCCGCCGATGGTTTCATAGTTGCCAGCCTGTGGGAACTCATCGATATGCAGCACACGCATCACGTCTTCGATTGGCGTCCCACCTTCAATCAGCCACGAATTCTCATCACGCGTCACGATCTGCTCTTCCTGACCTTGGCCTACCAGGTCACCCATCAGCGTGGTCATCACGTCGTTCAGCGTAATAATCCCGACTACCAAAGCATATTCATTGAGGATCACCGCAAAGTCTTCACCCGCGGTTTTAAAGCTTTCCAGCGCTTCCGACAGGGTCAGGGTATCCGGCACGATCAGCGCCGAGCGGATCTGCACGCCGCTGCTCAGCACCAGGCTCTGGTTGCCCAGAACGCGGTTCAGCAGGTCCTTGGAGTCAACATAGCCAACGACCTGATCGATATGGCCGTCGCACACCAGGAACTTGGAGTGCGGATGAGTGGAGATCTTTTCTTTAATACTGTCTTCGCTTTCGCGCAGATCGAAGTAAATCACGCTTTCGCGGGACGTCATCGAAGAGGGCACGGTGCGTGATTCCAGTTCGAAGACGTTTTCAATCAGCTCATGTTCCTGTTTACGCAGTACCCCGGCCAGAGCGCCGGCTTCCACCACCGCGTAAATATCTTCGGAGGTGATGTCGTCTTTACGCATCATCGGTAGCTTGAACATGCGGAAAATCAGGTTAGCCATGCCGTTGAAGAACCAGACTAGCGGGCGGAACAGCATGATCGAGAAACGCATCGGGTTGATGATCCGGACGGCAACCGTCTCCGGTGCAATCATACCGATGCGCTTCGGTGTTAAATCCGCGAACAGGATGAACAGGCTGGTCACCATCACAAACGAGCACATAAAGCTGATTTGCTCAGAGAGTTCGGGTGACAGGAAACGGTCGAAAAGCACTTTGAAGCTGGGGGAGAAGGCTGCGTCACCGACGATACCGCCGAGGATGGCTACGGCGTTGAGGCCGATTTGCACCACGGTAAAGAAGATGCCCGGAGTTTCCTGCAGCTTAAGGACTCTGGCGGCATTGATGTTGCCTTCGTCAGCCATCAGTTTGAGTTTGATCTTGCGTGACGCAGCCAGAGAGATTTCTGAAAGCGAGAAAAACGCACTCACTGCGATCAGAAAAAGAATCAGTAAAATACTGTTTAACATAGTCTATCCATTCGTACCGACGGGATGTCGGCGATCTTTCGGAGGGGTAATACCGTATAAAAAGGTGAATCAAAGGGGGCGTTATATCACGCGCCCACAAAAGCGGGCCGCAAACGCAGCCCAACACAGTATAGCAGTTGCCCCGTGAGGGCCGCCAGTGGTTAAAAATTAACAGCTTAACCCTGTGGAGGCAGACACACCCCAATGCCACCCAGGCCACAATAGCCGCCTGGATTCTTATGCAGGTATTGCTGGTGGTCATCCTCTGCATAGTAGAAAGGCAGTGCCGGTGCAATTTCGGTGGTGATGGTGCGTTGATCGCCCGCCTTATCCATCGCCTGCTGGAAAGCTTGCAGGCTTTGCTCCGCAGCGGCCTGTTGTTCTGCGTCCAAGTAGTAGATAGCTGAGCGGTATTGGGTACCGATATCTCCGCCCTGACGCATGCCTTGCGCGGGATCGTGGTTTTCCCAGAATACCTGCAACAGCTGGCGGTAGCTGATGACCTGCGGGTCAAAGACTACGCGCACCACTTCGGCATGCCCAGTCTGGCCGCTGCATACCTCACGATAGGTTGGATTTGGCGTATAGCCACCGCTGTAACCAGCAGCTGTGCTGTAAATCCCCGGCTGCTGCCAAAACAGACGTTCGACGCCCCAAAAGCAGCCCATGCCGAAGATGGCCGTTGCCATCCCCTCGGGCACCAAGGTCATGGAATGACCGGTCACCTCGTTAAGCGTAGCGACGGGCATCGGCGTAGTGCGGCCAGGAAGCGCACTTGCCTTATTGATGTTTTGAGACTTATCAAAAGATTGCACCACGTTTCACTCCTGTTGCCATAATGAGAATTAGCCTAATAGGGACGCGTGTCAGTTGTAACTGGCCGCTTCTTTGCCCACAATAAGCCCTATCTAAGGTTTATGTATCAGCTTAACGCAGTATTTTGAGCGCCAAAAGCTAAGAATGCGTCTTGTTTTCGATCATGGTCGTTGTCGTATGGGCAACGTCTGGGATCTAAAGGTAAGGGGGGCAGTCTGATAGCACCGCCCCAGCACCAGAGCAAAGGTACTGACAGGACAGAAAAATCAATTAAGGAGCACCTGTGCCACGATATCGTGTCCTTTGCGTGTTATGTGCGCTATTCGTTACGCCGTCGGTGTTAGCGGCGAATGTGCGGCTGCAGGTTGACGGCCTGAGTGGGGATTTGGAGCGCAACGTTCGTGTGCGCCTTTCGGCGATCACGCCGGAAGAGGTCAATGCCGAGGGGCGTTTCCGCGCTCGGGTGGATGCTGCCATCCGTCAGGGGCTACGGCCTCTGGGCTATTACGAACCCACCATTGACTTCACCTTTGACGATAACCCCAAGCTCTCGCGTCCAGTGTTGTATGCCCATGTCACCCCAGGTGAGCCGGTGCGCATTGCCGGGGCAAATATTACGCTGGAAGGCGGTGCAAGAACGGATGAGGATTATCTGCGTCTGGTCAGAACCAGCCGGCCAACCGTGGGCGAGATCCTCAATCACGGCCAATACGACAGCTTTAAAGGCTCCTTGACCGGGATTGCTCTGCGTAAAGGTTATTTCGATGCCAACATGAAAAAGAGCCAGCTGGGTGTGGCGCAAGAGCTGCATAAAGCGTTCTGGGACATTGATTTCGACAGCGGCGATCGTTATCACTTCGGCAAGGTGAATTTCAAAGGCTCACAAATCCGCGAAGACTATCTGCAAAACCTGGTGCCCTTTCACCAGGGCGATTATTACAGCTCAAACGATCTGGCCGAACTGAACCGCCGTTTGTCTGCTACCAACTGGTTCAACTCGGTGGTGGTCTCCCCTGATTTCACCGATGCCAAAGAGAGCAAGATTTTGCCGTTAGATGCGCTGGTAACCCCGCGTAGCAGCAATATTGTGGAGTTGGGCGGCGGTTTCTCTACCGATATTGGCCCAAGGGTGCGTGGAACCTGGCGCAAGCCCTGGCTTAACGATCGGGGTCACAGCTTGACCACTACCGCCAGTATTTCCGCGCCAGAACAGCAGTTGGATCTGACCTACAAGATCCCGTTGCTGCGTAGCCCACTGGAGCAGTATTACCTGCTGCAGGCCGGTTTCAAACGTACGGACCTGAACGATACCCAATCTGACAGCACCAAGGTCGTGGCTTCACGTAACTGGGATCTCTCCAGCGGCTGGCAGCGTGCGATCAACCTCAGTTGGCGCTTGGACCACTTTACCCAGGGCACCGTTACCAATACCACCATGCTGCTTTATCCTGGTGTGACTATCAACCGTACGCGTTCACGCGGCGGCCTGATGCCAGTATGGGGTGACAGCCAGCGCTACTCCATTGACGTGTCGGACACCACTTGGGGCTCCGGGGTCGATTTTGCGTTACTGCAGGCGCAGAACGTCTGGATCCGTACCTTGGGGGAGAAAAACCGCTTTGTAGTCCGTGGTCAGGTAGGCTGGATTGAAACCAACGATTTTGACAAAGTGCCGCCGGATTTGCGTTTCTTCGCCGGTGGCGATCGCAGTATCCGCGGTTATAAATTCCAGGGCATTTCCCCGCGTGGAGATGACGGCAAGCTGACCGGCGCCTCTAAAATGGTGACGGGTTCGCTGGAGTACCAATATAACGTCACTGGCCGCTGGTGGGGGGCAATGTTTGTGGATTCCGGGCAGGCGGTCAATAAATTCTCAGACAGCAATTTCAAGACCGGCGCGGGCGTTGGCGTGCGCTGGCAGTCGCCGGTAGGGCCGGTGAAACTGGATATCGCCGCGCCGGTTGGGGATCAAGAGACCCACGGCCTACAGTTTTATATCGGTTTGGGGCCTGAACTATGAGCCTGATAAAAAAGATTTGTCTGGGGTTTTTGATCCTGCTGTTGCTGCTGATCGGCACGTTGGCGTTTCTGCTTGGCACCACTTCCGGCCTGCATCTGGTGATCAACGGCGCGGCCCGCTGGGTTCCCGGGTTGGAAATTGCGGCGGTCAGTGGTGGCTGGCGTGACCTGACCCTGAAAGGCGTGAAGTATCAGATGCCGGGTGTGGCAGTCAACGCCGGGCAGTTCCATCTCTCGCTCGATCTCTCCTGTTTTAAACGCAGTTCATTGTGCGTCAATGCGCTGACCGCACAGGATGTCGATGTGGTGGTGAAAACCGCTGAGATGGCCCCTTCTGCACCGGTTGAGGAAAGCAGCGAGCCGATCGGCGATCTCAGCACGCCTTATCCCATTACCCTGCGTAAGCTGGCGTTGAATAACGTCAAGGTTACCGTGGACGATACGGCGATCTCGCTGGGGGAATTCAGTACTGGCGTACAGTGGCAAGAACGAGCGTTGACGCTGATGCCAACCACTCTCCGCGCTTTGCTGGTCGCGTTGCCAAAAACGCCGGTGAACCCTTTGCCGGAAGTGCTGCAGCCCGCAGTGGAGAAAGTGGCGGTCAAGGTGGCAGAGAAAACGACGGTTGCGCCGGCATTGGTGCCACCGCCCGTGGAAGAGAAGCCGTTGGGCGAAACACTGAAAGCGCTGTTTGCCAAACCACTGCTGCCGGATTTGCCAGAAATTCGTCTGCCGCTGGATATTACCGTTGAGGATATTAGCGGCGAGCAGCTACATCTGACCGGGGACACTGAGGTATCGATCACCCGCTTGCAGCTGCAGGCCAGCACCAAAGATCAACATATCCAGTTGGATCGCTTTGACGTGAGATCGCCACAGGGCATGCTTTCCGCCAAAGGGCAGGCAACGCTGACCGGCAGTTGGCCAGTGGAGATGGTGGCGAACAGCACGCTGAATATCGATCCGCTGAAAGGCGAGAAGGTGAAGCTGAATGTATCTGGCGGGCTGCGTGAAGAACTGAAAGTAGCGCTTAACCTGTCTGGCCCCGTTGGGGCGCAGCTGGATGTGCAAACCCAGTTGGCAGAGGTGGGGTTACCCTTGGCGCTGACGCTGCAAAGCAAACAGCTGAAATGGCCGCTGACCGGTGAGGCACAGTATCAGGTTAATGACTTCCGCCTGCGCTTTAACGGCAAGGCTGCAGATTATGCGCTCTCTACCCGCGCCAATTTCAAAGGTCAGGATCTGCCACCAGCAGTGTTACAGCTGGATGGTAAAGGTAATCTTGAACAGTTCAGACTCGAGCGCCTGCGGTTGGTTACGCTGGAGGGGAATACCGATCTGACGGCATTGGTGGACTGGAGCAAAGCGATAAGCTGGACGTCACAGCTGACGCTGTCGGGTATTAATACCGCCAAGCAATGGCCGGAATGGCCAGCGCGATTGGAAGGTAAAATCACCACCCGTGGCAGTCTGCACGGCGGCAGTTGGCAATTACAGGTGCCGTTGCTGCAGCTCGACGGCAATGTGAAACAAAACAAGGTATCGGCGCGAGGCTCTCTGCGTGGTAACGCGGCCGGGCAGTGGACGATCCCCGGTATCGATCTGGCGTTAGGGCGCAATACGCTCAGCGTCAAAGGCCAGTTGGATGAGAAAAACTGGGTGCTGGATGCCAATGTCGATGCGGCACACCTCGACGGCGCTTTGCCGGGCCTTGCCGGCAATGTCCGCGGGCAGTTGAAGTTGCGAGGGAATCTGCAGGCACCACAGCTGTTAGCAGACCTGACCGCGACAGGCTTGCAATGGCAGGCGCTGCACATCAATCGGGTGAAGATCGACGGCGATGTCCGTTCCAGCGATCAGATCCAGGGGCAACTGGCGGTACGGGTTGAGCAGCTCAAACAGGATGCGTTGCAGATCAATCTGTTGACCTTGGATGCCAGAGGCAACGAGCGCCAACACCGGCTGCAAGTGAATATCGACGGCAAACCGGTTTCCGGGCAATTGGCCCTGGAGGGCAGCTTTGATCGTCAGCAACAGCGCTGGCGAGGTAACCTGAACAACACTCGCTTTGATACACCGGTGGGTGAATGGCGTCTTAGCCGTGCCATCGCGTTGGATTACCTAAATACGCAACAGAAGGTCAGTGTAGGGCCACACTGCTGGGTGAACCCGAATGCCGAGCTGTGCGTACCTAGAACCATCGAGGCGGGGGCCAGTGGCCAGGCCAGCGTGGTACTTAACCGCTTCGACCTGGCGATGATCAAACCGTTCCTGGGGCCGGATACAGCCATGAACGGTGTCTTTAGTGGCCGGGCAGACGTCAGTTGGCAGCCGGGTGGTGCATTACCCCAGGCGAGAGTCTCGCTGGTGGGCAAAGGGGTGAAGGTGGTGCAGCAGGTGCAGGGCAGCGCGTTGCCGATCGCCTTTGACACGCTAAACCTCAATGCGGGCCTGAACAATGGCCGGGCGCAGGCAGACTGGCTGATCAAGCTGACCAATAACGGCCAGTTTAGCGGCAACGTTCAGATCACCGATCCACAGGTACGTCGTGCCATCAGTGGTAACGTAAATATCACCAACGTTTCGCTCGCGCTGCTTAACCCGATACTGACGCAGGGCGAGAAAGCGGCGGGGATGCTGAATGCTAACCTGCAATTAGGGGGCAATGCGCAGAACCCGCTGGTGTTTGGCCGTCTGGCGCTGGATAAGGTGGCGATCGTTGGCCACTGGATGCCGTTCGATATGACTGAAGGCCGCCTGGCACTGAACTTCAACGGGATGACCTCGACCCTGGAAGGGTTGCTGGCAACCACGCATGGGCAGCTCAATCTGGCCGGGGATGCCGACTGGCGGGATATCAATGCCTGGCGTGCGCGTATTGCAGCCAAGGGTGATCGGCTGCGGGTGACTCTGCCGCCAATGGTACGCATTGATGTGTCACCGGATGTGGTGTTTGAAGCCACGCCGCAACTGTTCTCACTCAACGGTAGCGTGGCAATCCCTTGGGCGCGCATCACGGTGCAGGAGCTGCCAGAAAGCGCGGTCGGAGTTTCTTCTGATGAAGTGATGCTGGATAACCAGCTCAAGCCGATCCAACCGGCGACGGCAGGGATCCCAATCAACAGCAATCTGACGATCCGCGTGGGTAACGACGTGCGTCTGGATGCGTTCGGTCTGAAAGCCAGACTGAGTGGCGATCTGCGCGTGGCACAGGACCGGAATGGTCTGGGGGTACATGGCCAGATTAATATTCCATCGGGGCGCTTCCATGCTTATGGCCAGGATCTGCTCGTACGCAAGGGCCAACTGATCTTCTCTGGGCCACCGGATCAACCTCTGCTGAATATCGAGGCGATCCGTAATCCGGATGCGACGGAAAATGGCGTGACCGCCGGTGTCCGCGTGACCGGCATGGCCGATGCGCCAAGGCTGGAAGTGTTCTCCGATCCGGCCATGTCTCAGCAAGAAGCACTGTCTTACCTGCTGCGTGGACAGGGATTAGGGGCTGGCGGTGCCGATGGTAACGCCATGACCTCAATGTTAATTGGTATGGGGGTTGCACAAAGTGGTCAACTTGTGGGTAAAATCGGCGAGGCGTTTGGCGTAAGTAATCTGGCCCTGGATACCGAGGGAGTTGGCGACAGCTCTCAGGTAGTGGTGAGCGGCTATGTCCTCCCCGGCTTACAAGTAAAATATGGGGTGGGGATCTTCGACTCATTGGCCACGCTGACGTTGCGATACCGCCTGATGCCTAGGTTGTATCTGGAAGCGGTGTCTGGTCTAGACCAGGCTCTGGATGTGCTCTATCAGTTTGAGTTTTAGCTATGCGAATCATTGTCTACGGCAGTTTACGACGCAAACAGGGAAACAGCCATTGGATGACCAACGCCCAATGGTTGGGTGAACATGAATTAGAAGGCTACCAGCTTTATAATCTGGGCCACTACCCGGCTGCGATCCCTGGAGAGGGCACGGTACATTGCGAAGTGTATCGTATTAACTCATCGATTCTGGCCGAGCTGGACGAGTTGAAAAGCAATACCAAAGACTACAAGCGCGAGCTGATCCGCACGCCTTATGGGAGTGCGTGGATCTACCTGTATCGACACAGCGTGGACGGTTTCCCGCGGATTGAAAGCGGTGACTGGCTCAAGCGTCTTGACGAAAAGCAGTAAAAAAAACACCGCTCATTTGGGCGGTGTTTTTTTATCAGTTCGGGCGAGAATTACTTCTTGGCGCGTTCGAAAGAAGCAACGATCTCAGCTTTGGCTGCGGCAGCGTCTGCCCAACCATCCACTTTTACCCATTTGCCTTTTTCCAGATCTTTGTAGTGTTCAAAGAAGTGGGTGATCTGCGCTTTCAGCAGTTCTGGCAGGTCGTTCACATCTTTAATGTGATCGTACTCTTTGGTCAGTTTGCTGTGTGGTACGGCAACCAGTTTTGCATCTTCACCGGCTTCGTCGGTCATTTTCAGCACGCCAACTGGGCGGCAGCGGATCACTGAGCCTGGTTGCAGTGGGTATGGGGTTGGCACCAACACGTCTACCGGATCGCCATCCAGTGACAGGGTGTGGTTGATGTAACCGTAGTTGCACGGGTAGAACATCGCCGTGGACATGAAACGGTCAACGAACAGAGAGCCGGTTTCTTTGTCGATTTCGTATTTGATTGGATCGGCGTTAGCCGGGATTTCGATAACTACGTAGATGTCTTCTGGCAGGTCTTTGCCAGCAGGGACCAGGTTCAAGCTCATGTCGGTTTCCTTTAATCAAACCAGAAATGGAGTGGCGGCTATTATAGCCAAAACGCCCTCAAAGTACTCCCATTTTTCGGGACATGAAGCTGCACCAGTACTGCATAGTACACACAAAATGTACCACATTTCGGTACAGAGCTGAAGTCACAGGTCAGTGGCTAT
>NZ_JBKJYW010000386.1:0-7479 GCF_046715635.1 Serratia sp. (in: enterobacteria) | reverse complement strand
TCAGCGTAACCATCGGGTTACAGCCCCACAGGATCACCAGTTGGCTGTTGTCGATGACGTTTGGCCAGGCGGTTTGCTGTTCGTAAACCTCCATTGACCCCATCACGTGCGACATGATCACCTGTGCGGCACCGGTAGAATAGTCACCGGCATAGCCTAGGAAGCCGCCGCTCAGGTTCATCAGGCGTTGCAGCAGGGTACGGCTGTTGTGCAGCATACCCACGCTTTTCCAGCCGTAAGAACCGGCATAGATCGACTGCGGGCCATGATCTTTCTGCAAACGGACGATTTCGTTACCGACCAGATCGATAGCCTTATCCCAGCTGACGCGCACCCATTCATCGTTGCCGCGCAACTCGGTGCGGCTGCCAGGGCCGCCTTCCAACCAGCTTTTACGTACCATTGGGTACTTGATACGGTTTTCCGCATGGACCTGGTGGGGGGCCATGGTGATCAGGTCGTTCGGGTAAGGATCGTCTTTGACTGGCAACACGCCGACCATTTTTCCGTCTTGCACGATGGCTTCAAATGCGCCCCAGTGCGCGCCGGTCAGAATGCCTTTTTGTGCCTGGCGTAAGGCCACGAACTGTGGCAATGCCTGGCTGATGGCTTCCGCCAACGCTGATTTAGGCCACAGACCCGCAAATAGTGGCACGGCGGCCAGGGCGCTGGCACCGGTCAGGAAACGACGGCGGCTCATGGCTAATGGTTGTTGTTGGTACTTGCTCATTTCGCTTCTCCCTTAACTTTTGGCCGGTGTGGCAGATTGCATATCGCTGGCATGTTTCTGAACGTACTGCGTCAGAACGCGCAGTTGTTCTTGCGACAGCGAGGTGCGAGGAGCCATACCTTTAATCACGCCGATCCACTGGTTGGCGTTGAAGCGATCAAGGGCGGTCAGGCCGTGGCAGCCGGTACAGTTCGCGGACATCATATCGGCGGTGTAACGCCAGATTTTCTGCTGATCATCGATCAGTTGCTTACGTGGCAACCAGACCTGCAATGAAACCTGATGCCAGACCAGGCCGGTTTCGGCATCGGTCATGGTGCTGCCGGTTTTCAGCAGTTTGCGCGCATCTTCGCCCAGCAGAACGCTGAGGATACGTTTACCTTGCGCGGCGTAGAACACTTCGCTGACGCCATCCTGTTGCCAGCCGCTGACGTCTACCAGCACCTTGTCACCTTCCTGTTTCACGACGTGAACTTCGGTTGATGGCATCAGATTACCGGCATTATGTGTATCGTCGGCTTTCAGGAAGAACGGTTCGGTGGCGATGGTGAACAGCGTGGTGGCGGTGGGTGAGGTTTCCGCCGCGGCTTTCGCCAGTTCGGCAGCACCGGCCTGTGCGGCACCGCTCATATCCGGCAGGATATGCGCTACGCCCTTGTGACAGTCGATACAGGTTTCGCCCTGCTTGATGGCCACCGGGTGCTGAATACGGGCTTCAGGACTCTGGGCGGTGATATCCATGGCATCGAAACTATGGCAAGAACGGCAGGTGGCCGAATCGTTTTCTTTCAGCGTTTTCCACACCGATTGCGCCATGGCCAGCTTATGGGCTTCGTATTTTTCTGGGGTGTCGATTTTGCCGGTCATTTCGCCGTAAATGTCTTTCACCGCGCGGATCTTGGTCCACAGGTAATCGAGCGGCTCATGAGGGACGTGGCAATCGGCGCATTCAGCGCGGATCCCCTTGGAGTTCTGGAAGTGGACACTGCCTTGATATTCGGCCAAAGGTTGTTGCATGGTGTGGCAGGAGACGCAGAAGGCGGTATCGCTGGTTTTATGGAACACCGTTGCGGTCCCCGCCAGCAGTGCGGCACCGAGAATAATCCCGATCACCAAAATCCAAAGCCATCCCCACCGGCGTCGCTTTTCAAAGCCAGCTTGTTTTTTGCTCATATTGAACCCACTTATCGTTATGAAATACCAAGGAAAAACTTGCCAAAAGGTTTCGACACCAGGTCAAAAACACCTGGATAAGTATAGGTATTTTCGCAAAAGAAACCTAATACCTTAGGGGTATTTACAGTGAAAAGTAGAGCGATTGAGCAATAAAGTAGCGTTATATTCTAATTTATATAATGCTCTGCTTTAGATGAACAGAGGAGAAATTGGAGGGAATAACGTCACGATATAGGCAGATATACCTGTTGGCTCAACCATAGGTGGATCGCTGTTCTGCTCGCTTCAAAATGGGGCTCCGGCAGGTCGTGCGGGGAACACCAGCGCCATTCAGCACATTTATCTGGTTCTCTCAGCTCGGCTTCTCCTCCTGGATGCTGAACCAGCATACAGATCGACACCGTATGTTTTCCCTCTGCGCGCCAGGTTTGCAGATTATTGCTGACGCCAATAAAGCTTGGCGGAGCAATCTGCAACCCGGTCTCTTCGGCGATTTCGCGTTGGGCACACTGTTCAAAGGTTTCCCCCGCGTCCAGATGACCCCCGGGGATCGACCAAAAGGGGGCATGGGTGCTGCAGCGTTTCCCCAGCAGGATTTGCCCTTGAGCGTTAACGATAATAACCCCGATACCGGTAGCAACCATGTTGTTATTTTCCTTCAGCACTGTTTCAGCACAGTATGCCATTTTCCGCTGTGCGCGGGGGCTTTAGCCAGAAAAGTGTGCGTGAGGTCAAAAAACTATCACGTCGAGATCGAGAAAACTTGCTTTCGATGATAGCTGCTCACACACTGATTGAAACGTTTCAGCGTCATCGATGGCCTGGTTAGGCGATGGGTAACGCTCCTTTTTCTTAACTTGGCTGAAACGATTCAATTCAGCAGGAGAGGAGAACCATGTTCCAGTTGTCACAGCAAGATATTCACCTGGGAGCTGCCGCTAGCGGTAAACAGGAAGCCATCAGGCAGGTAGCGGCAGCGCTCACCTCTGCCGGATGCGTCAGCGCCGCCTATGTTGACGGCATGCTGCAGCGCGAGCTGCAAACGTCCACCTATTTGGGCAACGGCATCGCCATTCCACATGGCACTACCGATACCCGCGATCTGGTGCTGAGCACCGGTGTGCAGGTATTTCAGTTTCCGCAGGGCATCGAATGGGGCGAAGGCCAGACGGCCTATGTGGTGATCGGCATTGCCGCGCGTTCCGATGAACACCTGGCGCTGCTGCGCCAGCTCACGCACGTGCTCAGTGATGACAGCGTAGCTGAACAACTGGCAAAAACGACTTCAGCCGAAGAACTGCGCAGCCTGCTGATGGGCGAGAAGCTGGCGGTTGAATTCAAGTTTGATGCCTCACTGATCTCTCTTGACGTGGCCGCCGATTCGCTGATGACGCTGCAAGCCTTGAACGCGGGCCGTCTGCAAAAAATCGGCGCGGTTAACGCCCAGTTTGTCAGCGATGTGATCACCCGTAAGCCGCTGAATCTGGGGCAGGGGATCTGGTTGAGTGACAGCACCGAAGGCAACCTGACCAGCGCTGCCACCGTCAGCCGCCCGGCACAGGCGTTTGATGAAGAGGGCGAAAAGGTCGCGCTGTTGCTGACCGTCGCCGTCGCCGATCAACAACCGCTGACGGTGCTGAACTACTTAAGCGATCTGTTAGTGAGCCAAAAAGCTGAACGCTTGCTGAACGCCGATGCGGTGGGCGTGCTGGCGTTACTGACCAGCGAAGTTGCTGAAGAAAGTGCGGTGCTGAGTGCGGAATATGTGGTGCGCAACGAGCATGGCCTGCATGCCCGCCCAGGCACTGCGCTAGTCAACGTAATCAAACAGTTCTCCAGTGACATTACCGTCACCAATCTCGACGGCAGCGGTAAACCGGCTAACGGCCGCAGCCTGATGAAGGTGGTGGCACTGGGAGTGAAAAAAGGTCATCACCTGCGCTTTACCGCCAGCGGTGATGATGCTGAAGCGGCGCTGAAAGCCATCGGCGAAGCCATCAGTGAAGGTCTTGGCGAGGGTGCAGCATGAGCAGAAGAGTAGCAACCATAACCCTGAACCCGGCTTACGATCTGGTGGGCTTTTGCCCGGAGATTGAACGGGGTGAGGTTAACCTGGTAAGAACCGCCGGTCTCCATGCGGCAGGTAAAGGGATCAACGTTGCCAAGGTACTGAAAGACTTGGGTATCGACGTCACCGTTGGCGGTTTCCTTGGTAAAGACAACCAGGATGGTTTCCAACTGCTGTTCAGCGATTTGGGTATAGCCAACCGTTTCCAGGTGGTCCCTGGGCGTACGCGTATCAACGTGAAGCTGACGGAAAAAGACGGTGAAGTGACCGACTTCAACTTCTCCGGTTTTGAAGTGACGCAGCAGGATTGGGAACGCTTTGTGGCGGATTCCCTGAGCTGGCTTGGCCAGTTCGACATGGTGGCGGTCAGCGGTAGCTTGCCTGCTGGGGTGGCCCCGGAAGCCTTCACCGAGTGGATGACCCGCCTGCGCGCGCAGTGTCCGTGCATCATTTTTGACAGCAGCCGTGAAGCGCTGGTGGCCGGGCTGAAAGCCTCGCCGTGGTTGGTAAAACCTAACCGTCGTGAACTGGAAATCTGGGCAGGCAAACCCTTGCCGAAGTTGGAAGATGTGGTGGAAGCCGCTCACGCCCTGCGTGAACAGGGCATTGCCCATGTGGTGATCTCACTGGGTGCCGAAGGCGCGCTGTGGGTTAACGCCTCTGGTGCCTGGATCGCCAAGCCGCCAGCCTGTGAGGTGGTCAGCACCGTGGGTGCCGGTGATTCCATGGTCGGCGGCCTGATCTACGGCCTGCTGATGCGTGAATCCAGCGAACATACCTTGCGCTTGGCCACTGCCGTGGCTGCCCTGGCGGTGAGCCAGAGCAACGTTGGCATCACCGATCGCCCGCAGTTGGCCGCGATGATGGCGCGCGTCGATCTGAAACCCTTTAATTAATCGCAGGAGTCAGAATGAAAACGCTGCTGATGATAGACAGTTCGCTCGGGCAGGCTCGTAGCCACCTGGCGAAACGCATGCTTGAGGCCGCCGCGGCCAAAACCGGCCTGACGCTGGTTAACACGGCTAACGAGGCCGAACTGGTGGTGGTGGCGGGTGTTGCTGCACCGGCTGACGCCGAGCTGAACGGCAAACAGGTTTATATCGGTGATGTGGAACACGCGGTGCGTGAACCCGAAGCCTTCCTGGCCACGGCCCAGGCGCAAGCCAAACCGTATCAGGCTCCGGCCCAGACGGTTGCACCGGCAAAATCCGCCGGTCCGAAACGCATTGTTGCCATTACCGCTTGCCCGACCGGCGTTGCGCATACCTTTATGGCGGCCGAAGCCATCGAGAGCGAAGCCAAGAAGCGTGGCTGGTGGGTGAAAGTGGAAACCCGTGGCTCCGTGGGTGCCGGGAATGCGATCACCCCAGAAGAAGTGGCGGCGGCCGATCTGGTGATTGTCGCGGCAGATATCGAAGTGGATCTGGACAAGTTTGCCGGCAAGCCGATGTACCGCACCTCAACGGGTTTGGCGTTGAAGAAAACAGCGCAGGAGCTGGATAAGGCACAGGTAGAAGCCGAGATCTTCCAGCCGCAAAAAAGTGGCAGTACCGCGAGCTCAGGCAAGAAGAAAGAGAGTGCAGGGCCTTATCGCCACCTGCTGACCGGCGTGTCTTACATGCTGCCGATGGTGGTGGCGGGCGGTCTGTGTATCGCGCTGTCGTTCGTGTTTGGTATCAAGGCGTTTGAAGTACAAGGTACGCTGGCTGCGGCGCTGATGCAGATCGGTGGCGGTTCGGCCTTCGCGCTGATGGTGCCGGTTCTGGCGGGCTACATTGCGTTCTCCATTGCGGATCGCCCTGGCCTGACGCCGGGACTGATCGGCGGTATGTTGGCGGTGAGTACCGGTGCGGGTTTCCTCGGCGGTATTATTGCCGGTTTCCTGGCGGGTTACGTGGCCAAGGCCATCAGCGGTAAGCTGCGTTTGCCACCGAGTATGGAAGCGCTCAAGCCGATCCTGATTATTCCACTGGTTGCCAGCCTGATCACCGGTTTGATCATGATTTACGTCGTGGGCACGCCCGTAGCCAAGATCATGGTCGGCCTGACCAACTGGCTGCAATCGCTGGGCACCGCCAACGCGGTACTGCTGGGCGCAATCCTCGGTGCGATGATGTGTACCGATATGGGCGGCCCGGTGAATAAGGCGGCCTATGCCTTTGGTGTGGCGCTGTTGAGTTCTTCGGTCTACGCACCTATGGCGGCGATTATGGCGGCAGGTATGGTGCCACCGTTGGCGATGGGGCTGGCTACTATTCTGGCTCGTCGCAAGTTCGAGAAGTCTGAGCAGGAAGGGGGCAAAGCCGCGTTGGTGTTGGGCCTGTGCTTTATCACGGAAGGGGCAATTCCGTTTGCGGCTCGTGACCCGATGCGCGTTCTGCCGTGCTGTATCGCTGGTGGAGCCCTGACCGGTGCGCTGTCGATGGCCTTCGGTGCAAAACTGATGGCACCACACGGCGGTCTGTTCGTGCTGTTGATCCCTGGCGCTATCTCGCCGGTGCTGCTGTATCTGCTGGCAATTGTGGCGGGTACTCTGCTGGCGGGCGTGGCCTATGCGGTCCTTAAACGCTCTGAAGCGCCGGTAGCCACGGTAGCATAACGGCAACCACGAAATAAAAAGCCGGCATCTGAAAAATGCTGGCTTTTTTAGGTCCGTAGAAAAATTACTGCTGTGCTTTCAGCCAGGCAATCTCCTCGGCCCAGATATCCGGGTTCACCGTCTCCAGGATCAGCGGGATGTTATCAAAGCGCTCGTCGCGCATGATATAGCTGAACACGGTCTTACCGATATTGCCTTCACCCAGGCTGTGGTGGCGGTCAACCCGGCTGCCAAATTGGCTCTTGGCATCGTTAAGATGCATACCGCGCAGGTAGTTGAAGCCCACCACGTCGCCCAACTCTTTAAACGTCTTCTGGCAATCCTCTTCGCTACGCAGATCGTAACCGGCGGCGAAGGCATGACAGGTATCAATACAGACGCCGACGCGGCTCTTGTCTTCCACACCGTCGATGATCGCCGCCAGATGTTCAAATTTGAACCCCAGATTGCTGCCTTGCCCGGCGGTATTCTCAATCACGGCGGTGACGCCCTGGGTTTTATCCAGCACGATATTGATTGACTCGGCGATCCTTGCCAGGCATTTATCCTCATCGATCTGCATCAGGTGGCTGCCCGGGTGGAAGTTCAGCAGCGTCAGCCCCAGTTGTTCACAGCGTTGCATTTCATCAAGGAACGCCTCGCGGGATTTGTCCAACGCTTCAGTTACCGGGTGACCCAGGTTAATCAGATAGCTGTCGTGCGGCAGAATTTGCCCTGGGCCGTAGCCGTACTGTGCGCAGGCACTTTTAAACTTGTCTATCACGTCTGCAGGCAGCGGTGCGGCCTTCCATTGACGCTGATTTTTAGTGAACAGGGCGAATGCGGTCGCCTCTAATTCGTGTGCGCGGATCACGGCCTGATCTACGCCGCCAGAAGCGCTGACGTGTGCACCGACAAACTTCATTC
>NZ_JBKJYW010000385.1:0-7496 GCF_046715635.1 Serratia sp. (in: enterobacteria) | reverse complement strand
CCCTGGCCGACTTCGAACACCTGGTGGCACAGGCCCATCAACGCAAGATCCGCATCGTGATGGATATGGTGTTTAACCATACCTCCCCAGAGCACCCGTGGTTTAAAACCGCGCAGGATCCTGCCAGCCCGCTGCGCCAGTTCTACATCTGGCGCGATGGCGAAGGTGACGCCCTGCCCAATAACTGGCGCTCCAAATTTGGCGGCAACGCCTGGCAATGGCACGCCGACAGCGGCCAATACTACCTGCACCTGTTTGCTACCGAGCAGGCCGACCTGAACTGGGAACACCCGCCGGTGCGCGAAGAGCTGAAGAAAGTGTGCCAGTTCTGGGCAGATAAAGGTGTCGACGGGCTGCGTCTTGACGTGATCAATCTGGTTTCCAAGCAACAGGACTTCCCAAGCGATAGCCAGGGCGATGGCCGCCGTTTCTACACCGACGGCCCGCGCATTCACGAGTTTTTGCAGGAGATGAGCCGCGACGTGTTCCAGCCACGCGGCCTGATGACCGTGGGCGAGATGTCTTCAACCTCGCTGGAGCACTGCCAGCAGTATGCGGCGCAAAGCGGTGCCGAACTGTCGATGACCTTTAACTTCCACCATCTGAAAGTGGACTATGCCAACGGGCAGAAGTGGACGTTGGCCGCGCCGGATTACGTCGAACTGAAGCAGATTTTCCACCACTGGCAGCAAGGCATGCATAACCGCGCCTGGAACGCGCTGTTCTGGTGTAATCACGACCAGCCGCGCATCGTTTCACGCTTTGGCGACGAAGGCGAGCAGCGAGTGACCGCCGCCAAGATGCTGGCGATGGTGCTGCACGGTATGCAGGGCACGCCATATATCTACCAGGGTGAAGAGATCGGTATGACCAACCCGGGCTTCCAGCAGATCGAAAGCTATCGCGATGTGGAAAGCCTGAATATGTACGCCGAACTGCGGGCTCAGGGGAAAAATGATAGCGATCTGTTGGCCATTCTGGCCAGCAAATCAAGGGACAATGGCCGCACACCGATGCAGTGGGATTCTACTACTCACGCAGGCTTCACTACTGGCACACCGTGGATCGCCTGTGCGGAGAACTACCCGCAGATAAATGCCACGGCGGCATTGGCCGATAGGGATTCGGTGTTTTACGCCTACCGCCATCTGATTGCCCTGCGCAAGCAGTACCCGTTACTGACCCACGGCGATTATCAAGATCTAGCCCCGGCTCACCCCGCACTGTGGTGCTATCAGCGTAGCTGGAACGGACAGAAATTGCTGGTCGTGGCGAACCTGAGCCGCGAACCGTTGGCCTGGGATGCCGCTGGCGTTGAGTTTTCTGAACTGTGGCGACCGCTGACTAGCAACTATACGGAGGCTGCGGAGCAGCCACGGGCCGGAGTTTTGCGGCCTTTCGAAGCGAGTTGGTGGCTGCTGGAGTCCTGATTGGTCAACAGGGGTTTGTTTGCTACAATCCGTACAGAATTCGTTGAAAACAAAGGGATTTTGTATGGATCGAGCAATGAAATTGGCACTGGGAATACTTCCCCTGTTACTCAGTGCCTGCCAGCAAACCAGCCCGCCAGCTTCTACGCCTATGGCGCTAGACGGGCAGGCCCAGCAAATCGCCTCACTGATTGCTGGAACCCAATACCTGAAGTACCAGTGTGGTCGTAACGATCTGCCCACCAACGGGCAAATTGAGCAATCGGCCTACACTGCGGCCCATCAGCGTGGCTGGCAGCCACCGGCAGGCATGGCGACTCGCAGCAACCAGCTTTACCAACAGTTGTTAAAAGACAGCACGCCACGCGCCACACAGTACTCCGAGTTCCAACAGTTACTGCAACCCTTCCTCACCACATTGCCAAAGGCGTAATCAACGTCCACCAGCCAGCCAGCGCCAGGCAGGGGCCAAAAGGCAGCGGATCTCCCCGCCCGGCACGTCCCGCCAGGCGTAACAGCACCATCGCGACGATCCCCAATAATGCAGCCCACAGCAGAACCCGCGGCAGACTCTGCCAGCCGCACCACGCCCCTAACGCCGCCAGCAATTTGAAATCCCCATAGCCTAGTCCCTCTTTACCGGTCGCCAGCTTGAATCCCCAGTAGAGTAACCACAGGGATAAATAACCACTTGCCGCTCCCAATACCGCATCACTCAGCGGCACCAGCGTCCCTTGTAAATTGACTAACAGGCCCAGCCACAAAAGAGGCAGCGTCAACACATCGGGCAGCAGCAGATGCTGGAGATCGATCGCCAGCAGCGTAATCAGCAGCCAGGCACACAGCGCCAATGCCAACGCGGTAGCCCCCGGCGGCCAGCACAGCGCAACCCAACCGCTGCTCAACGCTGCCGCCAGTTCCACCAGCGGATAACGCCAGCCGATGCGTTGCCGACAGTGGCGACAACGGCCACGCAGCCACAGCCAGCTCAGCAACGGGATATTGTGATAAAAGGCAATGGTGTGCCGACAATGGAGGCAGCAGGAACGGGGCAAGAACAGGTTAAAGCGTGCCTCGCAGCCCTCATCCTGCGGCGGCAGCCCCAACAAAGCACGAGCTTCAAGCTGCGCACGGCGTTGCAGCATCAGCGGCAATCGCCAGATCACGCAGTTCAACACGCTGCCCGCCAGCAATCCCAACACGCACATCATCACTACCCATTGGCTATCTATCACGGCTGCGCCTCCTTATCCTCGCCCTGCCCGTCCAACTCTCCACCGGGCCAATCCTCCAATGCATCCAGTATCGAGACCTGCCCATGCTGCTCCAATATCGTGATGCTCTGCTGGATCTGCGCCACTACTGCATCACAGGCCAGATTGTCCCCTTCTCGATACTGTTGGCCGTTCAACGTGATGCTTCGTTGCTGCGGATCCTCGGCATACACGTGGGCGCTGTAACGCAGCGGAGGTAAGGCATTCCCCTCACAGGTTGCGACTATTGGCTCTGGTTCGACCACAGCTTTGGCTGGCGCTGGCAATACCGCGCATGCTGAAGGGGGGTGATACCCCGCCCAAACATCGGCCGCCAACCAGCCCAATGCCAGAAACAACAGGGCATAGGCCACCAAAAGCCAATGGGGAAGGCGGTAACCACCGTTTGGTGGGTTCTGGTCTAGTAAAGGTTGATTGGCCATATTCCTGTTCCCTCGATCGTCCGTTTTCCTTCGGTGCCGGCACGGGTTGCAGCTTCCACCGCCTGCCGCCATTGCGCCGGTACCGCCTCCATCGCCCCCAAGCCACCGCTAAAGCGATAGGCCCCACGCAGGTCCACGCTCCCTTCACCAAACAGCTTCAGCGGCGGTTGTGGTGGATGAAGTGCGAACAGCAAACGCTGCGGTTCACAGCGCAACCTTAGCTGAGGCTCACCCAGCGTCAGCGTTTGCCCCAACAGGCTGAACTGCGCACGGCGTAGCTCAACCTTTGCCGCCAGAGCCAGGCATTGCTGCGCGTCAAAGCGGGCGTCTTCCAGCACCAGCGCCAATTCGCCACGCCCTTCTAACGGTTGGGCATAACCCAGCAACGCAGGCAGCGCCTCGAGCGGTAATTGCCAGCGGCCTGCGGAAAGTTGCCAATGGCCCATCCAGCCTATCGTTACCCCACCATGCCCCTGCTGTTCCGTTATTCCCCGCACCATCAAACCATGCTCGGCGGCGGTTTTTTCCAACAGTTGGCGTAAGCCGCCAGTGGCACCGGGCTGTGGCGCGATACGCTGTAATTGCCGCCACTGTAAATGCAATTGTTGCTGCCGCTGCTGTTGGCTGACAATCGCCTGTTGTAACGGTTGCCACGCCATCAGCCACAGGCTAGCGGCAATAACCACTGCCAGGTAAGGGATGCCAGCAGCCAGGCAGCAGCCACCATTAGCCCGCCATTGAGCAGATTCAGGCCTCGGGCTGAGTACAGCGCGAAATTAGCCCCCACTCCCTGCCGTTGAATCATATATTTAACGCGGAGTAATTAGGTTTTATTATTTCCCGTATAAATAAGTCACACAACACAATTATTATGCTCATAATCATTCCTTCTCGATTAACCTCCCTGACTTTCTGCTTAAATTACTATTACGCTATTTCAGGCGGTAAAAGAACCGCACCAAAGAGTAAAGTGTGAAGAACATCGCAAATTATAAATAGATTTATTTCACGCTGTAAAAAAAACATGCAATAATAGGGAGAAATAAGATATGAATTATAATTACATGATAAATATAATTATTTTAGATTAATTCGCCAGACATGTTTTTCTACCTGCCTTTTTACCTCTCGTGACATGGAGCACTCTTTATGACCATCAAAAGAAAGTCGATATTTATATTCAGTGGGTTATTAGCCGCCGGGCTGACCGGATGCGACAATAATGATCGGCAGATTTCTCCGGGTAATCAGGCGGAGCTGGAAAGCAGGAATATTCCAACGCTTACCGTCGACGGGCTGCAATTTAAAGATCTGAATAAAAACGGCCAGCTCGATCCTTATGAAGACTGGCGTCTTGATAGTGCCACTCGTGCCCGCGATCTTACCGCCCGCATGAACGTGGAGGAAAAAGCCGGCGCCATGATGCACGGTACCATCGGACTCAATGGTGCTGGCCACGTCGATATCAGCGCCGCCGAAGAAGACGTCAACCAGCGCTTCGTCAACACTTTCATTACCCGCATGGCGGGCGATCCACAGCACATTTCCGCCGATAACAATGCATTACAGGAAATGGCCGAGAAGTCTCGTCTCGGTATTCCGGTGACCATCAGTACCGACCCGCGCAACCACTTCGTTAACGATCCGAACGCCACCAGCGTCGCGGCAGGCAGCTTCTCCCAATGGCCCGAACCACTCGGCCTGGCGGCAATCGATGATGCGACATTGTCCAAAACCTTTGGTGATATCGCCCGTCAGGAATACCGTGCCGTTGGCATCCACATGGCGTTATCACCGCAGGCAGACCTGGCCACCGAACCACGTTGGGGCCGTATCAACGGCACCTTCGGTGAGGATAACCTGCTCTCCAAACGCCAGGTACAAGCCTATATCGAAGGCTTCCAGCATGGCGATAAAGGCCTGACCCCGAGCAGCGTCATCACCGTGGTAAAACACTTTGCCGGTGGTGGCCCACAGCTTGGCGGGTTGGATCCGCACAATATCTTTGGCAAAGAGCAGGTCTATCCGGGCGATAATCTGGAATACCACCTGGTGCCGTTCGAAGGGGCGTTTGCCGCCAATGTGGCCTCGGTGATGCCTTATTACGGCCAACCGATTAACCTGTGGTACAAGGATCAGCTGATTGAAGAAGTGGGTTTTGGCTTTAACAAGCAGGTGTTGACCGAGATGCTGCGTGGTCGGTTTGGTTTCACCGGCGTAGTGCTAAGTGACTGGGGCATCCTGGAAAGTTGCGAAGGTAAATGCGCCACTGGCATCAGCGATGCCGACATCGCCGCCGGAGTCTCACCTTGGACTGCCGGGATCGGCATGTCTTGGGGCGTGGAAAATCTCACCCGTCAGGAACGCGTAGTGAAAGCGGTGGAGGCCGGTATCGATCAGTTCGGCGGCACCAGCGATCCTAGCGATCTGATCGCAGCCATCAACCAGCAACAACTGCCGATCGCCACCATCGACGCTTCCGTCACTCGTATTTTACAGCAGAAGTTTGAGTTGGGGCTGTTTGAAAAGCCTTACGTAGATGAAGCCAAAGCGGTGAAAATCGTCGGCAACGCGGAATTCCAGCAGCAAGGGGATGACGCACAGCGCCGTGCGCAGATCCTGTTGCAGAATAATAATTCCCTGTTGCCACTGGCGCTGAGCGGCAAGAAGGTGTTCCTGCATAACGTCAACGCAACCGTGGCGGCACGCTATGGGCTGGAAGTGGTTGCTACGCCGGAAGAAGCGGAGATTGCCATCCTGCGGGTAGATACCCCGCATCAGAACGATCCGCACTATCCGTTTGGCGTTTCGGTCAACTTCGGCCAGTTGGGCTTTGACGATGCCGATAGCGTGGTGCTGGATCAGAAAGCTGGCACTTACAGCGGTAGTGAAGACTATCAGCTGATCAAACAGGTGAAAGCTCTCAATTTGCCAACGGTGATTTCCGTTTACCTCGATCGCCCGGCCATTCTGACCAACATCGTGGATAAAACCGACGTACTGCTGGCCAACTTTGGCGCATCCGATGAGGCGGTGCTGGATGTGATCACCGGCAAGAGCAAGGCACAGGGTAAGTTACCGTTTGAGCTGCCATCCAGTTGGCAGGCGGTGCTGGATCAGAAAGAGGATGTGGCACACGATTCTGTCGATCCTCTGTTCCCAATCGGCGCGGGTATTCTTTAATACGACCTTCTCCTCATCCCTCTTCCCGTGTGGAAGAGGGATGTAGAACGCCCCCCTGTCGCCCGAACTTAAAAACTCTGCACCAGCTTCACTACGTTCGCCGCTTCCTGTGCCAACACCTCATCGCTCATATCAAATACACCCTGCACCAAATGTGGCGGTAAATAGTCCATGCCGGTGAGATTGGCGACGGCGTTAAATGGCCGCAGCAGATCGACCACCGGATAGCGGTTATAGCCTGCCGGTGAATAGGCCTGCGCATTACCCCCGGTGCTGACCACCAGTTGCAAAGGCTTACCCTGCAGTTGGGTGCCTTCGCTGCCATAGGCGAAACCGTGGGTTAATACCGCATCCTGCCACTCGCTGAGGATCGCCGGTGAGCTATACCAATAGAACGGAAACAGCATCACCACCACGTCGTGCGCCTGCAGCAGTTCCTGCTCGCGGGCCACGTCAATCTGGTAGTCCGGGTAAACACGCATCAGTTCATGTACGGTGACGTTAGGTAACGGACGCAGCGCCTCGATCAGCGCCTTATTGATGCGGGAGTCATCAGGGAAACGGTGGGCTGCCAACACTAAAATACGCGACATGGGGAAATCCTTGTTTATCGAAAGTAAGCCATTTTTTCATTTCCTCCGTTTCCGGTGTAGTCTGTAAACGGTCACATTAACTTCAACCTAAAGTATCAACCATTATGTCGCTGCCCATTGACGTACACCGCCTGTTACCGGCCTTTCTCAGCGCCGCTCAGACACAAAACTTCTCCGCCGCTGCACGCCAGCTGGGCGTGACCCCGGCAGCGATCAGCAAAAATATCCACGTGCTGGAAGAGAAGCTGGCGCTGCGGTTGTTCCAACGCAACACCCACAGCGTGGTGCTGACTGACGAAGGCAAAGCCCTGCTGGAACAGGTAGCACCGTTATGGCAAGCGCTGACCGCCACGCTAGAGCTGGCAGGGGGGGCGCAACTCCCTCCTGCCGGTAGCGTGCGCGTCAGCATGATCCCAGGCTTTGGCCGCCAGGTGCTGATGCCGCTGATCCCTGAGTTTTTACAGCGTTACCCGATGATCGATCTGGATCTGTCGCTAGATGCCCGGGTGGTGAACCTGGTCGGTGAAGGTTTTGATGTGGGCATCGGCAGCCAGGTCGATCCCGATAGCCGGCTGGTAGCACGCCCGCTCTACC
>NZ_JBKJYW010000384.1:0-4369 GCF_046715635.1 Serratia sp. (in: enterobacteria) | reverse complement strand
ATACTTTTTGGGAGAAATCAATGGATAGTGGAAAACGGCAATTTTTACAACGCCTCGGTGTCCTGACTGCGGGTGCCGCGTTGGTACCGCTGGCGCACTCCGGCTGGCAGTTGCAACCCGAGCGGCGTGAAGGCGACGGCAAAAAGCGTATGGCGATGTTGATCGATCTGCGCCGCTGTATTGGCTGCCAGGCCTGCACGGTTAGTTGCGCGGTAGAGAATCAGCTACCGCAGGGGCAGTTTCGCACCAGTGTACTGCAATATCAGGTCGTCACGGATAGCCAGCGCATCCCCACCAACGTGCTGCTACCGCGCCTGTGCAATCATTGTGATAACCCGCCTAGCGTGCCGGTCTGCCCGGTGCAGGCAACCTTCCAGCGTCAGGATGGCATTGTGGTGATTGATAACACCCGCTGCGTCGGCTGCGCCTATTGTGTGCAAGCTTGCCCCTATGAGGCGCGCTTTATCAACCATGAAACCCAAACCGCGGATAAATGCACCTTCTGCGTCCACCGCCTGGATGCCGGGCTGTTGCCTGCCTGCGTTGAATCTTGCGTCGGCGGTGCGCGCATGATCGGCGATCTTAACGATGAACAAGGCATCTTAAGATGCACGTTGGAACAGCATCGTGGGGAGCTAAAGGTGCTGAAACCTGAGCAGGGGACGCATCCACAGGTGTTTTATCTGGGGCTGGATGAGGCTTTTGTCAGCCATGTCCGGGGACAACCGGCGCTGTGGCAGGAGGTACACTCATGATCCGCGAAGTGATGGCTCGCCCGCAGGCGATCGCCTGGTTGCCCTGGGCGGTGCAGTATTTTTTCTTTATCGGTTTGGCATGCAGCAGCATTGCCATTGCGGCTTGGCTACGCTGGCGTTCAGCGTCTGAGGCATCTCGGCTAGAGTTGGCTGCCGTTTCGCTGGCGGTGGTGAGCGGCACCGTGGCACCGTTGGCCCTGAGTGCGGATTTGCATCAGCCCGCTCGTATCTGGCACTTCTATGCCCATTTCGCACCTTGGTCGTGGATGTCTCTTGGTTCGGTGTTTTTACCGCTGTTTATCCTGTTGGTCGTCGCCTATTTCATCCTGTTGCTACGTAGCCAAGTTAGGGCAAAAGCCCTGCCGTTCTGGGCGCGTTGGTTACAAATCTGGCCCGCATGGCAAGAGCAGAAATGGCTGCGCTGGGTGGCATTGGCCACGCTGCTTTCAGCAGTCAGCATCCTGCTCTATACCGGCCGGGAAGTGTCCGTGCTGCGTTCACAACCGCTGTGGTACAGCCTGTGGTTACCTTGGCTATTGCTGCTTACCGCAATGCAGGCCGTTCCGCCAATGCTGGCTTACTGGTTACGTCACGAACCTCAGTGGCAGCCTCGCTTGGCGCGCTATCAGGGGCTTTCCCTATTGTTGCTGTGTCTCTCCAGCCTGGGTTGGTGGCTGGACGGTAGTGACTCTGCCGCTGCGCTGCGTCAGTTACCTGCTCAGGGGAGCGCTTGGTCACTGGCAGGCAGCGCATTTGCCGTCTTGATCCTGCTATTGATGGTTTCGGCATGGCGATCGCGTCATCGGGCGCTAGGGACGGCAGGTCTGTTTGCACAATGCGTGGCAGCGTTGCTGCTTTGTTGGGGAGTGCGCTGGATGCTGCTGATGCAAACCCAGACGCTGCCCAAGTTCAATATATTGCTCAACCCCTATGTATTACCGCTCGGCAGCGAGGGGCTATTGGCCATCCTCGGCACTTTTGGGCTGTGGCTGGCATTAATCATCGGGGTTCGTGAATTACAGCATGGCTTGATGGAGAAAAAACGCTATGGCTAAGTCAACGCGTCGTCAGTGGTTGAAAGGCGGGCTCGCTTTGGGTGGGCTGGCCGTGTTTGGTGCCAGCTATAGCGAAATGGTGCAGAAGGTGTTTACCGGCCTGCGCGACGGCAGCAGTGGGAAACTGACGCTGGATCGGATCAGCGCCAATGCGTTACCACCAGAAGGCCGTCAGCATCCTGAAGGCTGGCAAGCCAATCCGCAGCAGGCGGTTTCCATGACGCAATGTTTTGGCTGCTGGACGCTGTGCGGCCTGCGGGTGCGGGTCGATCGGGACAGCAATCAGATACTGCGCGTGGCAGGTAACCCTTATCACCCACTGTCGCACGATCGCCATTTTCCCTATCGTTTGCCGGTGAGTGATGCGCTCAATCGGTTAGGCGGCGATGCTGGTCTGGAACAGCGCTCAACCGCCTGTGCTCGTGGTGCTACCCTGCTCGAAGGGCTGACCAGCCCGTATCGGGTGCTGGAGCCAATGAAACGGGTAGGGCCACGTGGTGGTGGTCAGTGGCAGCGCATCAGTTTTGAACAACTGATCAAGGAAGTGGTGGAGGGCGGTGATCTGTTTGGTGAAGGGCCAGTAGAGGGGTTAAGGGCCATCCGCGATCTGCAAACGCCGCTCGACCCGGCACAGCTAACGCTTGGGCCGAAGGCTAACCAACTGCTGGTCACTAACGCAGGTGACGAGGGGCGAGACAGCTTCATCAAACGCTTTGCACAAAACGCCTTTGGCACGCGCAATTTCGGCCATCACGGTGCTTATTGTGGTCTAGCCTACCGGGCAGGTTCCGGGGCGCTGATGGGCGATCTGGATAAAAACGCCCATGTGAAACCCGACTGGGATCATCTCCGCTTTGCACTGTTTCTGGGGACGTCACCCGCACAGTCTGGTAACCCGTTCAAACGGCAGGGGCGTCAGTTGGCTAATGCCCGCCTGCGCGATGAGTTCCGCTATGTGGTAGTAGCCCCGGCGTTGCCGTTAACCACCACGCTGGCCAACGATCATAACCGCTGGGTGCCGGTATTACCGGGGACGGACTCCGCGCTGGCTATGGGTATGATCCGCTGGATCATCGACCAGGAACGTTATAACGCCGATTATCTGGCATTACCTGGCGAGGCGGCCATGCAGGCAGCCGGTGAAAAAAGCTGGTCGAATGCCACCCATCTGGTAGTGATCGATGACGATCATCCTCTGTGCGGCCAGTTCCTGCGTAAATCACATCTGGTAGGTGCAGGCGGTGATGAGGAAAGCCCTGCCTTGGTGTGGGACGCACAAAGAGACCAACCGGTGCCCTCCACCGAGGCTATGCGTGGGCAACTGCTGGTTGAGCAGCAGGTTCAACTGGCTGATGGCTCACAGGTGCGGGTGCGATCCAGCTTCCGTTGTCTGCAACTGGCGGCGGAGCGCTTTTCGCTGGCCGAATACAGCGCGCAGTGTGGCGTTAGTGCTGAAACCATTGCGGCGCTTGCCAAGGAGTTTACGTCCTACCAGCGGCAGGCGGCAGTGATCTCCCACGGTGGCATGATGAGCGGCAACGGTTTCTACAGTAGCTGGGCGGTGATGATGCTCAATGCGCTGATCGGTAACCTTAATCTCTAGGGAGGCGTCTCGGTTGGTGGCGGCAAGTTCAAGGAGTTTGCCGAAGGGCCACGCTATAACCTCGCGACCTTCCCTGAGATGGTGAAGCCGAAAGGATTGGTGCTGTCGCGTAGTAAGCAGGCGTATGAAAAGTCAGACGAATATCGTCGCAAGGTGGAACAAGGTGTCAATCCTTATCCGGCGCGGGGACCGTGGTATCCCTTTGTGGCTGGTCAGTTTACCGAGCAGCTGGCTCCGGCGCTGATGGGATACCCTTATCCGCTGAAAGCCTGGATCAATCACATGGGCAACCCGCTCTACGGTGTCGCTGGGTTGCGTGACGTGGTGGAGAGCAGGCTGAAGGATCCGCAGCATCTGCCGCTGTTCATTTCCGTCGACGCCTTTATCAACGAAACCAGCGCGTTGGCGGACTATATCGTGCCGGATACGCACAACTTTGAAAGCTGGGGGTTTACCTCTCCTTGGTCTGGCGTGATGGTCAAGGCGAGTACCGCCCGTTGGCCAGTGGTGCCTGCGCGCACAGCCAAGACCGCGGACGGGCAGCCGATCGCGCTGGAGAGCTTTGTGATTGCGCTTTCGAAGGCCATGGGGTTGCCGGGCTTCGGCGACGGAGCGCTACAGGATGCGCAAGGCAACCTTTACGGGCTGCATTGTGCCGAAGATTATTACCTGCGCGCTGCGGCCAACGTGGCGTTTGCTGGCGAGCCTGTGCCAGAGGCGACGGAAAGTGAGCTGCGCCTGACCGGCGTCGATCGTCTGCAACCGGCGCTGAATCAGGTATTAAAACCGGATGAACGGATGCGAGTGGGGTATATGCTGGCGCGAGGTGGCCGTTTCGCGCCTCATGAGCAAGCTTGGCAAGGGGAGGCAACTGGCCCGCAGTGGAAGCAAGGGCTGAATATCTGGAATGAGGAGGTAGCACGCCACCGTCATGCCATGACCGGGGAGCGCTATAG
>NZ_JBKJYW010000383.1:0-5988 GCF_046715635.1 Serratia sp. (in: enterobacteria) | reverse complement strand
AGGCATCCGGCATCGACTGGAACAGTGAGAAGTTGACGTAGAACTTGTCCGCCATCCGCTCCTGCAATTCATCAATGATTGGCCGGTGCGCACGATTGCTCGGATCGAGCTGCTGCTGGATCTTGTTGCAGATATTCAGATACAGTTGCTCGGCATAGGCACGCTTGGTCAGATCCAACATGCCATGAGCATACTGAGTATGCACATCGTGCAGATCCATCTGGCTGTCATGCAACCATTCACGCAGTGAACGACGGTTCTCCGGCTCGTTCAATTCCTGCCAGGTTTCCCACATGCTTTCCAGAGCGCGCGGGGCATCATCGACCGGGGGAACCGGCTCACAGAATTCGTTGCGCTCAACGCCAATGACGTTGGAAACCAGCACCGTATGGTGAGCGGTGACGGCACGGCCAGACTCGGTGATCACCGTTGGATGCGGCAGGCCATGCTCATTACAGGCATCACCGATCCCCCAAATCACGTTGTTGGCGTATTCATTCAGGCCGTAGTTGACCGAACAGTCGGACTGCGAACGGGTGCCTTCATAATCCACACCCAAGCCGCCACCCACGTCGAAACATTGAATGTTGACGCCCAGCTTATGCAGCTCTACGTAGAAACGTGCAGACTCACGGACGCCGGTCGCAATATCGCGAATGTTGGCCAACTGAGAACCCAGATGGAAATGCAGCAGTTGCAGGCTATCCAGGCGGCCCGCTTCACGCAGGGTTTCCACCAGCTTCAATACCTGAATGGCGGCCAGGCCGAACTTGGATTTTTCGCCACCGCTCGACTGCCATTTACCTGCCCCCTGTGACGCCAGGCGGGCTCGCACACCCAGGCGTGGTATCACATTCAGGCGTTCAGCTTCTTCCAGCACCAGCTGGATTTCCGACATCTTCTCGATCACCAGGTACACTTTGTGCCCCAGTTTTTCACCGATCAGCGCCAGACGAACATATTCACGGTCTTTGTAACCGTTGCAGACGATCACCGAACGGGTCATACCGGCATGGGCCAGTACCGCCATCAGTTCTGCCTTGGAACCGGCTTCCAGTCCCAATGGTTCACCGGAGTTGACCAATGATTCAATGACGCGACGGTGCTGGTTAACCTTGATCGGGTAAACCAGGAAGTAGCCACCTTCATAGCCGAAGGATTCACGCGCACGTTTGAACGCGGCGTTAATGGAACGCAGACGATGCTGCAAGATCTGCGGGAAGCAGAACAAGGCAGGCAGGCGCTGGCCATCTTTTTGGCGCTCTTTCACCAACTCGGCGAGATCGACGCGCGCATGCGGGACGTCGGGGTCCGGGCACACGCTGATGTGGCCCAGCTCATTGACGTCAAAGTAATTGTTGCCCCAGTAGGCGACGTTATAAGTGCGCAGCATCTTGCTGGCATTACGATCATTCATGGCAACCTCCTGCATGGAGCGTAAAGATAAATTTTCACCCGCTACTGACGGGCGTTGGATCTGCATATCATCAGACATTACTCGCCTCACCTTGCATACTGACGATATAGTCAGCCACTATCGCAGCTACAACCCGCGAGAACAACCCGAAAACACCCCATTTTAGCAGTGAATTCACCTGCCGTTCGTGGTCAGCGATCGGTTTATACCCAATAGATTTTTTGTAAGACACCCTGTTCAAACCTCGTGAATCGGGTCAAAAAACATCCCACTGTTGGCTGCAGGCTACCCTTGTTCAGTGCTTCAGACAGCCGTTAACCGGCCCGAGCATCCTGAGTAGCGCCCAGATGTGTGTAACATCGGGTAGGTGGTGTAGAGACAAGACGGGAAATAGCACAAGAATACGCGCCAGAACGGCACTGCTGTTGAGAACCAACAACCAGTAGACAACGGATCATTAATCCAACCACCTCCACGCATGCCGCTCGCGATGAACGACAAAGCCTCTATATAGTATTAAGAACGTGAACGTTCAATGAAGCGGTGGCCCCCTCATGGGGTACCTACGGCTGGTCATGGCGCGGCGTTGCCGGTTTTTACAGAAGGTGACAATTTTCTGCAACACGCTGTGCACCAAATGAGCCGCGCGCGCAGTTTATACCGGACCCCCGGGCAAAATGCAAAATGAAAATTCGCCAGAAACTGTTTCAGACGATGAAAATGGCGGCCAACGGTTTGCCCAAAAGAGCGTTAGGGCAAAAAATTACTGGCAATCCGGCTAAAGGCTGACCTAAAATAGACGTCCAGATGTTAATCCATCTATACCGATTAACAGATAAACTGCTTAACGGCTTTGCCTGAGGGGCGTTGCAGGATGCATCTCGCCATCAGCGGAAGACCCTTCGCTCTGATGCCCGGATCTCCAGCGCTGTGCAGTAATTTCCAACCCGTCTTTTGCAAGGTAAAGAACACCATGGCTAAACACCTCTTCACGTCCGAATCTGTTTCCGAAGGACATCCGGATAAAATTGCCGATCAGATCTCGGATGCCGTTCTTGATGCCATCCTGGAGCAGGATCCAAAAGCCCGCGTAGCCTGCGAAACCTACGTGAAAACCGGCATGGTGCTGGTTGGCGGCGAGATCACCACCAGCGCCTGGGTCGATATCGAAGAGATCACCCGCAAAACCGTGCGCGAGATTGGCTATATTCACTCCGATATGGGTTTTGATGCCAACTCCTGTGCCGTATTGAGCGCCATTGGTAAACAGTCACCGGATATCAACCAGGGTGTTGACCGTAGCGATCCGCTGGAGCAAGGTGCTGGCGATCAGGGCCTGATGTTCGGTTATGCCTCTAATGAAACCGACGTGTTGATGCCTGCGCCAATCACTTATGCCCACCGTCTGGTTCAACGCCAGGCCGAAGTGCGTAAAAATGGTACCCTGTCTTGGCTGCGCCCAGACGCCAAAAGCCAGGTCACGTTCCAGTATGACGATGGCAAAATCGTCGGCATCGATGCCGTGGTGCTGTCCACCCAGCACTCCGATGATATCGCGCTGAAAGATCTGCAAGAAGCGGTGATGGAAGAGATCATCAAGCCGGTACTGCCAGCCGAGTGGCTGACCGCAGGCACCAAATACCACATCAACCCAACCGGCCGTTTTGTTATCGGTGGCCCAATGGGTGACTGTGGCCTGACCGGCCGTAAAATCATTGTTGATACCTACGGCGGCATGGCTCGCCACGGTGGCGGCGCGTTCTCCGGCAAGGATCCTTCCAAGGTTGACCGCTCTGCGGCGTATGCTGCACGCTACGTGGCAAAAAATATCGTGGCTGCGGGTCTGGCAGATCGCTGTGAGATTCAGGTGTCCTACGCTATCGGCGTAGCGGAACCCACATCCATCATGGTGGAAACCTTCGGCACTGAGAAGATCTCGACCGAGCAATTGACCCTGTTGGTGCGTGAGTTCTTCGATCTGCGCCCATACGGCCTGATCCAGATGATGGACCTGCTGCAACCGATCTACCGTGAAACCGCAGCTTACGGCCACTTTGGCCGCGAGCACTTCCCGTGGGAAGCGACCGACAAGGCAGCCCAGCTGCGTGAAGCGGCTGGTTTGAAGTAAGCCTGAGCGTTAGACGTAACAACGGCGAGCCTGAGGCTCGCCGTTTTCGTTGGTAGATGGGTGCTCATAGATCTGTACGCTTACAACCAACGGGCGGGAGCAGGCCCCCGCCGTTGGGTTGCCTTACCGTTCGGATTCGTAGGCCAAAATGGCCGCAACCTCCGTGTTGCCCGATCGAATGCGCAGCTCACAAAGTTTGCTGCGCGTTATCCATACCAACAAGATCACCGTGGTACAGATAACGACCAGTTTTACAACATCTCCTCTGTTTGGCATCATGCCTCCTTATCCTTGCCTCGCGGCGAGTAAGAAGCTAACCTAACGTTGTCGAGCGTTAGAGTTGGCCTCGGGTTGATATTATCGACTCGGGGCTTTTCTCTTTGTACCTTTCGCTCAGGCTCCAGATACAAAGATCCAGAGCACCCACCCGCAGTATATTCACCTCACCAGCCCGACTGGCGGCTGTTTCACGTCTAAAAACCAACTTTGCGCAGTGCCACGCAATGCTTTGCAACTGCCTGAAAAACCAAGGGCCCAGCAATGCTGAGCCCTTGGTGGCAATGGTGGTAACCCGGGATAGTCTACGAAGTTTGCTTCCGTAGCAGATAGACAAAGTACGGCGCGCCAATAAAGGTTGCCAGCAGCCCGGCGGGGATTTGGTAAGGGAACATCACCATCCGGCCACACCAGTCCGCAAACACCATCAGCAGGCCGCCTAGCAGCGCAGCAATCACCAGCTGCGGCAACGCCCGGCGGAATCCCAACATGCGGGCCATATGCGGTGCCATCAGGCCAATAAAGCTCAGCGGCCCCACGGTTAACGTCGCCATCGCCGTCAACGTTGCCGCCAGCAGCAAAATGCTCAGCCTAGTCGGCGTCAGGGCAATCCCTACGGAACGTGCTGTAGCGCCGCCCAACGGCAGAATGGTCAACCAGCGTCTACACAGCGGGGCCAAGACTATCAACACGCCAGCAATCACCGCCGTACGTATTGCCTGCGGAGCATCCACCGAGTAGGTAGAGCCAGAGATCCACACCAGCAGTCCGCCCATACGGGGATCGCCACTGGCCAATAGCAGGAAAATGGTGGTGCTAAAGGCGGTGCTGAGGGCGATACCCGCCAACAGCATGCGTTCGGTAGAGAATCCGCCGCGCCCAGCCGCAATCATGATGATCAACAGCGTAGCCGCCGCCCCCAGACTCCCGGCGGGTAACAGCCAGATAAAAGCATCACCAGGGACGATAAACAACATCACCACCACGCCGAAAGCCGCACCGGAACTGATCCCCAGCACTTCCGGGCTGGACATCGGGTTACCGGTCAGTTTCTGGATCAGCGTTCCGGCTACCGCCAGCATCATCCCGGCCGCCAGAGCAGAAACCACTCGTGGCCAGCGCCAAGGCATCAACGCCTGCAATTCACTGCCTACGCTCCAGTGCCAGCCATGGGCGTTTTGCCCAAACATCAACGCCACCGCAATCCCAGCCAATAATAAAACGCTCCCCAGCAGGACCCATAGCGGCAAGTTGCCACGTTCGACAGGCACTCTGTCACCAAGATCCATCGGCGGCGGGGTTGCGCTGCTGCGTAAGCGCGGCAGTAGCCAAAGCAGTAACGGCGCACCAATCAGTGCCGTTGCCGCGCCGGTCGGGATTTCACGCCATACCTGCGTCAGCCAGAGAGTCACCTGATCGGTTAACCACAACAGCAATGCCCCCAATAGCGGGGCCAACATCATGCGGTGCACCAAGCGGCGAGCTCCCAGCATCTTGGCCATCAATGGGGCAAATAGGCCGATAAAACCGATCACCCCGACCGCATTGACCAACATGGCGCTGAACACGATCGCCACCGCCAACGCGGCAAAGCGCGACATTGCCAGGCCCAGGCCCAGATTACGCGCCACGCCGTCGTCCAGCCCTAACAGCGTTAACGGGCGGATCAATAACGCAGCCAGTACGGCAACCACCAGCAAGCGCGGCAGGATAAACTGCACAGTCCCCCAATCCTGCTGATTTAGCGCACCGGTGCTCCACAGGAACAGGCCTTGCAGCTGATCGTAATTAAACAACGCCAGCAGGCTATTGACCGCCCCGCAATACAGCCCAAGTACCAGACCGGCCAGAATTAACGTCACGGGCGACATCCGTTTGCCCCAGGCAACGCCGAACACCAACCCGCCGACCACAATGGCACCAACCATCGCCGCCAGCTGTCGGGTCAATTCGCCCCCAGGCAGCATCCACAGCGTGGCAATCGTCAAGCCTAGCTGAGCCCCGGCAGCAACACCGAGCGTGGCGGGTTCCGCCAAGGGGTTGCGTAATACCTGCTGGAACAGCACGCCAACCAATCCCAACCCTGCCCCCACCAGCAACGAGACTGACAGGCGTGGCAACAGGCTGTAGTGGAACAGCATCTGATCGACATTGTCGATGTCTGGCT
>NZ_JBKJYW010000382.1:0-9758 GCF_046715635.1 Serratia sp. (in: enterobacteria) | reverse complement strand
AGTCAAAGAAGGGCTCAACGAGGGAGATCGCGTGGTGCTGAGCTCCTCGGCGACGGGAAGCGATCATCATGGCTGAACATAGCGCGCCTTTAATCGCCCTGCGCGGCGTCTCCCGGCATTTTGTGTCCGGATTGCAGACGGTGGCGGTGTTGAAAGCTATCTCACTCACCATTCGGCGGGGTGAAATGGTGGCGATTATTGGCGCTTCCGGATCGGGGAAATCCACGCTGATGAATATCATCGGCTGCCTGGATAAGCCGACGCAGGGAGAGATGTCCATCAAGGGAATTTCCACCCCACAGGCCAGTAGCGAACAGTTGGCTCAATTACGTAGCCAGTACATTGGGTTTATTTTCCAGCGCTATCATCTGATGCCGTACCTCAGCGCCGCTGAAAACGTCGCCATTCCGGCTCTGTATACGGCGATGCCGACGGCTGAGCGTCAGCAACGGGCCGAGTATTTACTGGCTCGGCTTGGGCTGCAGCAGCGTATTGATTACAAACCTGCCCAGCTTTCCGGTGGGCAGCAACAGCGGGTCAGTATCGCGCGGGCACTGATGAACGGGGCGGAAATCATTCTGGCTGACGAACCGACGGGGGCACTTGATCGTGCCAGCGGTCAGGAGTTAATGGGGATCCTGCACGCGCTGCATCAGGCAGGACACACTCTGATTATCGTGACCCATGATCGTGATATCGCCAATCAGGCACAGCGCATCATTGAAATCAGCGACGGTGAGATTATTTCCGACCAGGCCAACCATGCCGTCGCGCCGTTGGAGACCCCGCCAGCGCTGCCGGTTGCAGTGGCTACTGGCCGCACACGGTTTTGGCAAAGCGTGAAAGAGGCCGTCAAGATGGCCTGGCGGGCCTTGTTGGGGCACCGCGCACGGGCCTTTTTGTCGATGCTGGGTATCATCATCGGTATCTCTTCGGTGGTGTCATCCATGGCGGTCGGGGAAGGGGCTCGGCAAAGTATTCTGAATGAAATCAGCCAGCTGGGTACCAGCACGCTTGAGATCCGGCCAGGGCTGGGCTGGGATAATCTCCGCCCCGATTTTGCTCGGGCGCTCACGGTGTCCGATGTCGAACTGCTGGCGGAGCAACCTTATGTCGATAGCGCGTCGCCGGTGGTCAGCAATACGGTAAAAGCGGTACGTGGAGGGAAGCAGGCCATGGTGTCGATTTCCGGCATCAGCAACGCGTATTTTCGCGTGCAGGGCCTGCATTTCCTCTCCGGTAACGGCTTCACCCGACGCGATCTGGACGAGCGTGAACCGGTGGTCATCATCGATCCAGAACTGCGCACCACCCTGTTTGATCCCGATGAGGTGCCCGAGGGTGAGATCATCCAATTGGCGGGTACGCCTTACCGGGTGATCGGTATTGCCGAGCGTAAAGGCGGCAAATTTAGCGGCATGATGCTGGGGGCATGGATGCCTTACACCGCGCTGCTGGAGCGGATGTCCGGCGATATGCCGATTGAATCGATAACCTTACGGGTCAACGACGGTATTTCACTGAGCGAGGTGCAAGGCCGGGTAGAAAGGCTACTGGAGCAGGCTCATGGCCAGCGTGACTTTTTCACCCAGACTAATGACCAGATGACGCAGGCCATCCGTAAGGCGTCGGATTCCATGACGCTGCTAATTACCGCCATCGCCGGAATTTCCCTGCTGGTGGGGGGCGTTGGTGTGATGAATATCATGCTGGTATCCGTGACCGAACGAACCCATGAGATTGGCATCCGCCTGTCGGTTGGGGCGCGTCCTGCGGATATTATGCGCCAGTTCCTGATCGAAGCGATGGTGATCTGCTCGCTGGGTGGGCTGATTGGCATTATCGGTGCCGGGCTGGCCGGGGTGATTTTCTCCTGGGTAACGCAGGAGTTTTCCATGATCTTTACCTGGCCGCCGATGGTGCTGGCCTGCGGATTCTCGGCGCTGATCGGCCTAGGGTTTGGCTTTTTCCCTGCGCGTAATGCAGCGCGTCTTCACCCTACGGAGGCGCTGGCACGCGAATGATGATGGGCAGACTTTCCTGGACACTGTTATTCCCGTTATTGCTGACGGGATGTGGCTCATTAGTCAAAAGCGACTATCAGCAGCCCATGCTTTCTGTGCCCTCCGAATGGCGGCAGCAGGAGAGCGGGGCGGGTTATTTACAGCACAGCCAACGCTGGTGGGACAGCTTTGACGATCCCCAACTCTCAAGCCTGATTGGCCGGGCGCTGACCAGCAACAACGATCTGGCCATTGCCGGATTGCAGCTACAACAGGCGCGTCTGGCGGCGGGGTTAACTAATACCAACCTGACGCCTGGCGTTGCGGTTAGCGGCGGCGCAAGCAATGACAAAAATCTGCGCAGCAATACCACCCCGACGGAGTCTTACCGCACCTCATTGGATATGAGCTATGAATTGGATTTGTGGGGCAAGCTGGCGCGGGCCAGAGAGCAGGCTCAGTGTCAGGTTGAGGCCTCGGAGCAGGATCGGCAAAACACCGCGCTGATATTGATCGGTGATACCGCGCGCTATTACTGGCAGATCGCCAGCCTCAATCAGCAGATCACGCAACAGCAGACCGGGCTGGAAATCAGTAAGCAGACGCTCGACATGGTGCAGTCCCGCTACGCAGCGGGCGCGGCTGGGCAACTTGATGTATTGCAGGCGCAGCAATCGGTGATCGAGCGTGAAAACCGGCAGCGCCTGTTGCAACAACAGCGCGAGGAGGCCCGCAACGCGTTGGCCATCCTGTTCAACAGTTCGCCCACCGATCGTCAGGTAGAGCGATCTTCTCTGGACACCCACCAGGATGTACCGATAGCCAAGATGCTGCCGGTTGAGGTTATCGCCCGCCGCCCGGATGTGAAAGCGGCGGAAAGCCAGCTGCGCGCGGCGCTGGCAGGTTCGGATGTGGCTCGCCTGAGTTTTTATCCGACGCTTTCGCTGAGTGCGTCACTCGGGGCTGCCAGTAATGTTTTCCAGCAGTGGTTCAGTAACCCGGCCAGAACACTGGGCGCTAATGCTGCCTTACCGTTTGTGGAATGGAACACCGTACAACTCACCATCGAAAAGTCGGATCTGGATGTCAGGCAGGCGGCGATTGTCTTTCGCCGCACGGTCTACAACGCCTTGTCCGATGTGGATAACGCCATGACGCAGCGGCTGAGCTATCAGCAGCAAAGGAAAAACCAGCAGCAGAATCTGCAGCTAGGCCAGCAGCGTTTAGCGCTGGCGACTAGCCAATACCAGGCGGGAGCCGTTTCTTTCAAGACTCTGCTGGATGCAGAAGATGCCCTGCTGACCATTGAAAATAATCTGGCGGATCTGCAGTACAGCTACCTCACTGCCACCATGAAACTGTGGCTGGCACTGGGCGGTGGTGTGGCAAAAGAAAATGACAGGGAAAGGGGAAATCATGAATAAAGGTTTAATGCCGCGCCGAGTGGTGGTCACCGGTTACGGGGCGGTGACGCCGCTGGGAATGAACGCAGCGGAAAGCTGGGCGGCGATCATGGATTATCAGCTAGGTTACCGTTATTACGATAAATCCAGCGTCGGGATCCAGTCGCGTTTTCTGGGGCTGATCGACGAGGAGCCTAGCTTGAAAGGGGTTCCTGCGGCGATCCGTCGTCGTTTGCCGCGTTTTGCCCGGCTGGTGTTGGCAGCGGCCCGTGAGGCGATGACCATGGCGTTTCAGGGCGACAGCCCGGCGGCCTATTACGATCTGCTGGAGTGCGGCACGATTATGGGCAGCGGCTGGGCGGGGCAGGATGAAACCCATATGAATTATGAAGGCTATCTGCGCACGGGGTTGGGGTCACCGTTTGGCTGTTTCCTGTCGATGCCGAATGCGGCTACGGCGGCGTGCAGCCTGTTCTGGGGCCTGCGCGGTTATCAAAACAGCCCGATTGCGGCCTGTGCGACCGGGACGATCGCCATCGGGGATGCTTTTGAGGTGATCCGCAGTGGTCGCGCCTCCATGATGCTTGCCGGGGCCGGGGAGTCGCTGCGTACCGATGCCGCAGTGTGGAACATAGACATCCTTCGAGCGTTGGCGAGCGAGCAGGAAGATATCCGCAAGGCCTGCTGCCCGTTCAGCCTGGATCGCAACGGCTTTGTGCTGTCAGAAGGGGCGGCCGTTTTGTGCCTGGAGGAGCGGGAAGCCGCGCTGGCTCGCGGGGCAACTATCCTTGGCGAGATCAAAGGCTACGGTAATTATTCCGATGCCGTTGATTTTACTGCCCCAGCCGAAGACAAGCTTGCCCGGGTCAAGACTATCGCGCGAGCATTGGACCAGGCGGGATTGACGGCGGCGGATATCGACTATATCAATGCGCATGGCACCTCTACGCCGCTCAACGATCTGAACGAAACGCAGGCCATCAAACTGGCTTTCGGTGAAGCCGCTTTTAGCACACCGCTTTCCAGCACCAAATCTTATTCCGGGCATCTGATTGCGGCGGCGGGCAGTTTTGAATCCATTATCTGCCTACAAGCCATGCAGCATCAGATGATGCCCGCGACCTGTCACCTGACGAATGCCGATCCACAATGCGATCTGGATTACATCGGTGAGGGGCATCGCTCTGCACCGTTACAAAATACGCTGAATCTGAGCTTTGGTTTTGGCGGAGCCAATGCGGCTTTGGTGATTGGGCAGGCATGAGTATGGATCTCACTTATACCGTGCAAGATGCTGAAGCCTGGGCCGCATTTTCTGGCGATGACAATCCGATCCATTTTGACCTGCAACAGGCGCGCAAGATCGGTGTGGCGCAGCTGAGCGTGCATGGGATGCGTGCGATGCTGGATATGAAACGCCACCTGAGCACAGCCCTGCTGGCTACTGTGCCGGATCAGGATGGCTGTACCTTCCGCGCACGTTTGCGCCAGCCAGTGCTGTGCCAGACGTCATATCAGTTGCAGATTGCCAGCAAGGGAAGTTCGGTGACCGGTGTGCTGCTGGACAGTACCACGCAGGAACGCTGTTTTAGCAGTACGTTGACTTCGGCCCCACTCTTGCCATCGAGTGTTGGCGTGAAGGAACACTCGCTGACGGCTGCTGAAGTGATGGCTCTAGCCCGCCGGTTTCCCGGAGAGGTCTCTGATATCACCCAGACTTGGGGGTTCTTTGATGCACTGTTATTTCAGCTGTTGGTGCAATCCCCGGCAACGCTGGCGACGCTGAGCGCAGCGTTTCCCGAACTGGCTGCCGAGACGCTTAGCGACGTGTTCGCACAGATCCCGGTGGTGCAGACACACCATGAAACCCACTTTAGCGCCCAACTTTTTACCCCCGATCCCCATTTTCACCTTACAGAGCGGCTGTACTACCAGATTTCGCCAATGTTGATCATGGGGGATAAATACAGCGGCTTGGTGTTACGGGCAGAGATCCAGGCTAACACGCTGTCGCAGCCGCTGATAACAACAGCAGTCACCTTGAAAACCTGGCCGTTGGTCAGTTAATAACATAAGGACATACCATGGAAAAGTACCAACAAGTTTACCTGACCGTCAGCGAAATGATCTGTGACGCCAAAGATCTCGAGATGGACGACCTCTCGCCAGAAATGCCCTTGCATCAGTTAAAACTCGACAGCCTGGATTACGTCGAGCTGATGGTTCTTGCCAAGCGTGAATTTGGCGCCACGTTGAGTGCCGAAATGTTTATCGATAAACCCAATATGACGCTGGGTGAACTGTGCCAATCTCTGGCCGAACAGCAAAAGTAAGCCTATGACCAGACAATGGGTATTAGTGACCGGCGGTAGCCGGGGGATTGGCCGCGCGCTGGTGGAAGAGTTGGCCAAACGGTGGAACGTGGTGTTGACCTGCCGTAGCGTTCAATCACCCTCAGCCGAGGTGATTGAGGCCTGTGCCGGTTTGCCAGGTTGGGTGGAAAACTGTATTTGCGATGGCAGTGATGAGCAGGCGGTGAACCTTGTCGCACCAGAGCTGTTGGCCCGCCTCGGAGCGCCTTTGGCGGTGATCCATAATGCGGGGATTGCTCAAGACGGTTTGCATATCCAACAAACGAGCGAGCGCTGGCGGCAGGTGATCGACACTAACCTCAATGCTGTATTCTACTGGAACCGCCACCTGCTGCCCGCCATGATGGGGCAGGGTGAAGGAGCCATCGTACTGATGTCTTCGGTCACGGGGATCAAGGGTAATGTAGGGCAAACGGCTTACGCTGCCAGCAAATCGGCAATGATTGGCCTGGCGAAGTCGCTGGCGTTGGAGGTGGCGCGCTTTAACATCCGGGTGAATTGCCTGCTGCCTGGGATCATTAACAGCGAGATGACGGACGCGATCCCACCGGAGGCACTGAAGGCGCTGCGCAAACAAATTCCGCTGCGGCGTTTGTGCAAGGCCAGCGAAGTCGCCAGGGCCGCGGTATTTCTGATCGGCGATGACAGTCGTTATATGACAGGACAAAGCCTGATCCTCGACGGAGGGTTAACTACCTGACCCACTTGGGACGAACATGTTCGTCCCCTACCCATTCCGCACCGAAAACCAGTGCACACATGCTGCGTTTATACCTAAAACCAACCTTCCCTTGCGCTGTGGCTAGCAGTGAGCACGCTTGTTTTTTTCTAAGAATTTACTTGGTTGTTACTCAGCATCTTTTTTCATCATGGTGACTTGTATATTCGCGATGCGAATTAATATCATTTGTGGAGCGCTCTCATTTTTGTGCCTGGCTGCCGTTTTTGTCGTGCTGAAACCTTTCAATTAACAAGGAATTAGCCTGATAATATCTCTATTTAATGATTTTATTGAGTTTTTTCTCAATAAAGTGACCCTGCTCATTATTGTAACGAAATATCATCATTGTGTGCACCTTGTCATACTTTGACAAATCTCTCTCACTTTTCATTTGATAATTCGCGTCGCGAAAAATAGTCTAGCTACAGTATCAAGGCCGAGGTGAATTTTATCACCGGGCACAATTTTACCCGATTAGGGTTTTTTTATTAGCGACCGTGCAGGGCAGTGGTGAACGCGGGCGGGCGCACTTTAAAGTCAAAGTCAAAGAGGAATTTTCTTATGGGTACGCACGGTGCTCAGCGTAAAACGCTGGCGCTCGCTGTCGCGGGTGCAATATTAGGAAGCGCATTTGTCATGGCCCCAGAAGCACAAGCTGAAGGGTTTATCGACGATTCTACGCTGACCGGTGGGGTCTATTACTGGCAACGTCAACGCGATCGCAAAGACGTTGAAACCGGTGAGTTTAAAACCAACCTCTCTCACTCTACCTGGAACGCCAACCTGGACTTCACCTCCGGCTATGCGGCGGACATGTTTGGTATCGATGTGGCGGCGTTCACCGCCATCGAAATGGCAGAATCCAGCGAGAGTGGCCACCCGAACGAAATCGCGTTCTCCAGCCGTAACCGTACCTATGACGAAGATTACTCCGGTGATAAAAGCGGTATCAGCCTGTATAAAGCGGCCGGTAAGTTCAAGTATGGCCCGGTCTGGGCGCGCGCCGGTTACATCCAGCCAAGCGGGCAAACGTTGCTGGCCCCGCACTGGAGCTTTATGCCGGGTACCTACCAGGGTGCTGAAGCCGGTGCCAACTTTGACTATGGCGATTCAGGTGCGCTGAGTTTCTCCTACATGTGGACCAACAAGTACAAAGCGCCTTGGCACATTGAGATGGACGACTTCCGTCAGAACGATCGCAAGACCGACGTTTCCTACCTGCACTCGCTGGGAGCCAAATACGATTTCAAAAACGACCTGGTGCTGGAAGCCGCGTTTGGCCAGGCGCAAGGCTACGTGAATCAGTATTTCACCAAGGCGTCTTACAAGTTTGACCTGGCCGGAAATCCGATGACCACCAGCTACCAGTTCTACGGTGCTGAAGACCGCATCGGTAACAATAGCGATCCGAACAGCATCTATGATGGCCTGGCGTGGTTGCAGGCTCTGACCTTCGGTTATACCACCGGCCAGTTCAACTGGCGCCTGGAAGGCACCATGGTCAAGGCGGAAGGCAACCAAGGCTTCTTCCTGCAGCGTATGACCCCGACCTATGCCTCCTCCAACGGCCGCCTCGATATCTGGTGGGATAACCGTTCCGACTTTAACGCCAACGGTGAAAAAGCCGTGTTCGGTGGCGTGATGTATGACCTGAGCAACTGGAACCTGCCTGGTATGGCCGTCGGTGCCTCCTACGTTTATGCCTGGGATGCCAAGCCAAGCACCAACCCGATTTACGATCAGAGCCAGCGCCTGAGAGAGAGCGCTTACAGCCTGGATGCGATGTACACCATGCAGGACGGGCGCGCCAAAGGCACCCTGTTCAAACTGCACTTCACGCAGTATGACAACCATTCCGATATCCCAAGCTGGGGCGGCGGTTACGGCAACATCTTCCAGGACGAGAAAGACGTCAAATTCATCGTTATTGCACCGTTCACCATCTTCTAATGCACTCCCCGGTGGCCAGGCTGCCGGGGAAATGTCACAGGACTTTGACCATGAAAAAATTGATGTTGATTATGGCCACGGTTGCCGGGCTTAGCGCCTGCTCGCAATCTGCCGCGCCACCGGAAGATGCCAAGCTGCGTCAGGCCTACACCGCATGTATCAATACCGCGGAAGGTTCACCAGAAAAATTGCAGGCCTGCCAGGCGGTGCTGAACGTATTGAAGCAAGAGAAACAGCACCAACAGTTCGCTGAGCAGGAAACCGTGCGGGTGCTGGATTACCAAAGCTGCATCCAGGCCGCCCATACCGGCAATGGCCAGGCGTATGACGCCAAATGCGGCAAGCTGTGGAAAGAAATTCGCGCAAACAACAACTGATTACGCAAGAGGTTGCAGATGAACAAGTTTAAGATGAGTGCTCTCGCCGCCCTGACGGCTACCGTTGGACTATTGGGCAGCGTAGGTTCTGCCATGGCCAACCAGCAGGTGGTTGATCAACTCAGCCAGTTGCAGGTCAATCTGAAGATGTTGGACAACCGTGCTGCCGAGAACGGCGTGGACTGTGCCAAGCTGGGTGCTGATTGGGCGTCTTGCCACAAGGTGCTGATCACTTTGACCAACGGCAACCAGGAAATCAAAGATAAAGACTGGGCGATCTATTTCCACAGCCCGCGCCAGACGCTGAAGGTCGATAACGACCAGTTCAAAATCACTCACATTACCGGCGATCTGTATAAGCTGGAACCGACGGACAAATTCACCAGCTTCCCGGCCAATCAGGCGGTGGAAATCCCGATTATCGCTGAATACTGGCAGCTGTTCCGCACCGACTTCCTGCCGCGCTGGTATGCCACTTCCGGCGATGCTCAGCCGAAGATCCTGTCAAATACCGATACCGAAGATGTTCACCAGTTTGTTGCCCCGTTCACCGGTGACCAGTGGAAGCGTACCAAGGATGACAACAACATTCTGATGGTGCCGGAAAGCCGCTTCACCAAGAACCAGGATCTGAAAGTATTGCCGATGGCATCGCTGCGTGGGCAAATTATCCCAACCCCGATGGAAGTTAAAGTCCATGCGAAGGATATTGACCTGAGCAAAGGCGTGGCGTTGGAACTGAGCGCCTTGACCAAACCAGCGGCAGATGCGGCAGCCGAGCGTTTTGCCCTGCTGGGCATTGAGAGCCAGGCGAGCGGTTATCCGATCAAGACGGATATCAAGCCAGCGGCATTCAAAGGCGATCAGGCCGTGCCAGGTGCCTACCAGTTGAAGATTGGCGAGAAAGGTGCCGAAATCACCGGTTTCGATCA
>NZ_JBKJYW010000381.1:0-2713 GCF_046715635.1 Serratia sp. (in: enterobacteria) | reverse complement strand
TTGGGCTGAACCTTAATCCGATAAAGCCTGTCTTAACCTTGGGCATCTCTCGATGTCGTCAGATCAGTAACCTGTGTTTGTATAGGAGCCTCGCCAAACGAGATACTGCATATAACTACCCGGTGATTATAGGCGTGCTGGGAGCGATAGTGCTCGAAAATCGGCACCTCGTTGAGGTGATATTTAAGAAGTTATATTTAAACGAACGATTTATCTTAATAAACGTTAATTGTGAAGTGATATAAACACTATGGCGGGTTATTCAATTGCCTTAATCAGCATTTATAAGCTGAATAAAAGCAAAAACCGACCTTTTACAGTCGGTTTACAGTAAGGAATGCACCATTACCGCATAGTCACGAATTCTTCCGCTGCGGTAGGGTGGATCGCCACGGTATTATCGAAGTCTTTCTTGGTCGCGCCCATCTTGATTGCCACGGCGAAGCCCTGCAGGATTTCATCCATGCCAAAGCCAATCCCGTGCAGGCCAACAATCTTCTCTTCTTCCCCCACACACACCAGCTTCATGCGGCACGGTTGGCGATGCTGAGTTACGGCGCTGTACATGGCGGTGAAGGAGGATTTATAGACCTTCACTTTGTCCTCGCCAAACTGCTCTTTTGCCTGCGGTTCGGTCAGGCCAATGGTGCCAATTGGCGGGTGGCTGAACACCACGGTGGCGATATTGCTGTAATCCAGGTGCTCGTCCGGCTTGTTGTTGAACAGGCGCTCAGACAGGCGACGGCCAGCGGCAACGGCAACCGGGGTCAGCTCAACCGCACCGGTGTTGTCACCCACTGCGTAGATGCCTTTCACGTTGGTGTTCTGGAATTTGTCGACCTCGATGTAGCCTTTGGCATTGGTCTTCACGCCGGTGACTGCCAGGTTCAGATTGTCGGTCGCTGGTTCGCGGCCGATGGCCCAGACCAGGCTGTCCACGGTGAACTCTTTGCCGTTTTCCAACGCCAGCGTCAGGCTGCCGTCGGCGTTTTTGACGATGGATCTTGGAATGGATTCGGTGTGCAGGGTTGGCCCTTCGGTGTTCATCACCTCAACCAGGGTTTCTACAATCATCGGATCGAAGGTACGCAGCGGGGCGTGTTTACGCACGAACAGGTGCGTTTCCGCTCCCAGCGCGTTCATCACACCGGCAATCTCTACCGCGATGTAGCCAGCACCCACCACTGCCACGCGTTTTGGCATGGCATCCAGCTCGAAGAAGCCGTCGGAGTCGATGCCGTATTCGGCACCTGGGATCGACGGATGGCTTGGGCGGCCACCGGTAGCGATCAGAATATGGTCGGCAGTGATTTTCTCGCCGTTGACTTCCACGGTATGCGCGTCAATAAAACGGGCAAAACCTTTGATCACGTCGACCTTGTTTTTGCCCAGCACGTTGTCGTAAGAGGTGTGAATACGATCGATGTAGGCGGTGCGGTTGGCGATCAGACGTTTCCAGTCGAAGGCGTTGACGGTGGTATCGAAGCCGTAATCCGGGCCGTACTGGTGAATGGCCTCGGCGATCTGCGCCGCATGCCACATGACTTTTTTCGGGACACAACCCACGTTAACGCAGGTGCCGCCAAGTTCTTTGGCTTCAATCAGTGCGCATTTCTGGCCATACATGGCTGCCCGGTTGATCGATGCGATACCGCCGCTGCCGCCGCCAATTGCTAGATAATCGTAATGTTTCGTCATCTGGGTTTTCCATGAGTTGTGTGATTCGAGAAGGGTAAGAGTTTAACGCCTGACTGGGGGTTGTCGCAAAGATTGCGTCGATGGCTGTAATAGGCAGAGGCTTGATCCTCTGCCCGGTTGATTTTACACGATAACCAATTCGGGTTTTGCCCGATCGAGCGCTTGGCGATCGGCACTGCTGATGCCGGTATCGGTAATGATCATGTCAATCTGGCTCATCGACAGCACCAGGTTGAAACCCCGGCGGCCGAACTTGGTGGAATCGACCACCGCGACAACGCGCTTGGCTGCCTGAGCCATCACGCCGCTGATCGAGTAGCCTTCATTAAAGGTAGTGATGCCGTTGGTGGCGTCCAGCCCGTCGGCCCCGACGAACATCACGTCACCGGCAATGCCCTGTAGGGAGAGCTCCGCGATGGAACCGTGCATAGAGCGCGTCTTATGGCGCAACGTGCCGCCACACAGCACCAGCGTGATGTCTTTATTATCGGAAAGCGCAAAGGCGGCGGGCAGGTTATTGGTGATCACCGTGATATTGCCCATCTTCACTAGCTCTTCAGCAATCAGCATGGTGGTGCTGCCGCTGTCCAGGATCACCGTATCGCCGGGGTTGACCATCGCCGCTGCTTTTAAGGCAATGCGTTTTTTCGGGTCTTTAGCCAGCTGGTAGCGTTCCTCCAGGATGACCTCACCGGTGGTTTTCGGCGCCTCGGCCTCCTGCTCCAACTGGCTGCCCGGCCTGGCGGCACCGCCGTGGAAGCGGATCAGCAGACCTTTTTCTTCCAGCAGGCGCAGGTCAGCGCGGATGGTAACTTCAGAAATTCCGAAGGAATTCGAAAGATCGCTGACCAAGATGCTGCCGTTCTGCTGAACCAAGTCGACAATTTTGTTTCGTCTTTCAAAAGAGTTCATCATCCTGACCTATCGAAATGTTTTGCTTTTATTTTATGCGAAAGGGATATGAAAGGGGAGCATAAAGATCAAGGAGATGGGATTTGAGGCAAAATAATGGCTG
>NZ_JBKJYW010000380.1:0-7881 GCF_046715635.1 Serratia sp. (in: enterobacteria) | reverse complement strand
GCTGTCGGCTTAGCTGCGCCGTCATGCGCCGCATACGCCATAAGAACAGCAGCGCGATCAACGCCAGGGCGGATTGGCCAAGGAAACTTGCCGACAGCGGTACTGGTAACAAATCTTGCGTCCAAATAACCAGTTGTGGGCCGATTATTGCCGCTAGCAGCCCGCCAAGCATAATACGGGAAATCGCCATCGGCTGTTCAGGCCTGGCGACATAATCTGTTATCGCAAAACGGTAACTTTGTACACAGGCCGCGTAGCAGCCAGCCAGCAGACAGCCCAAACAGAACAGGCCGAAAGAGCCGCTAATCACCCCCAATGTGGCTATCACTCCACCCACCAATGCGCTAATTGCGCCAAGGGTGTAAGCGTTAACCCGCCCAAAACGGGCAATCAGCATCCCCATGGGTAAAACAGACAATGCCAGGCCGATGTTATAAAGGCTGACTGGCAGGGTTGATAAGGTTTTATTGTTGCTTAACGCTTCGCCCACTAACCCACCGAGCGAGATGATAATCGGTGGCGAGGATGCTCCAATAGCCTGAAGGGCAAAAAGCAAATAGACATAGCGCCTGGTCTGCGCACGGTATGCCTCTGTCCCTGAAGTTATGCTTGCCGGATCCACAATGGGCGTCCTTGTTTGTCATTGCATTAAATAAATCAGGCGGTGTATCTACGCCGCCTGATTGGCTTATGGGAATCAATAATATCCCAGCAATTTCCACCAGGCGAGGCCGACGACAAAGATCAGAAGGACATTGAAGGTCACAACACAGAAATTGATTTTATAGAAGCGTGGCCGTTCAAAATAACCCTGGGCAAAGTAAATTGGTCCTGGCCCACCGCCATATTCGGTATTTCCCCACATCAGATTACTGAAAATACCAAAGCAGATGGCAACCATCATCGGCGGCGCGCCAGCAGCGATAGCGGTAGCTGCGAATGGAGCATACAGTGCAGCGACATGGCCGGAGGCCGTGGCAAACAGATAATGCACATAAATATACAGTATCCCCAGAATGACAAACGTCTGCATTGCGCCAAAACCGCTGATAGTGGTTTCGAGCTTGGTGGTCATCCAACTGATAAAGCCGAGGCTGGATAGCCCGCCCGCCAGGCTGATGATGACGCTGAACCAGATCACCGTATCCCACGCGGCCTGATCTTTTAGCAGGTCTTTCCAACTCACGGCATGAGTAGCAAACAGATAGGCAGCCAACCCCAGTCCTACCGTGGTGGCCGATAATCCTGTCAGCAGACTGGTGCCCCAGCCCAGCAGTGCCAGGACAAAACCCAACGCGACCTTTTTTTCAACGCCTGACATTGCACCCAGCTCGTTGAGAGCCCGGCGTCCCATGTCTTTTGCTTCCGGGGTCTTTTTAAGTTCAGGGTTCAATAACTTATAGACCAGCAGTGGCATCAGGATAAAGCACACCATGGCGGGTACGACCGCGGCCACGAACCAGCCACCCCAGGTTATTTCTACCCCTAGCGATCCTTTCGCCAGGCTGCCTACCAGTGGGTTCGCCGCCATCCCGGTCAGAAAGATGGCTCCGGTAATGGGCGTGAACTGGAAGCACACCATAATCAGAAAGTCGCCGATCTTTTTACCGCTGTTACCTGGCGCCGAACCTAAGACTTCATTGATAGAGCGAACGATGGGAAAGATAATGCCACCCGATCTGGCGGTTACCGACGGCATAGCCGGAGCCATAATCAGATCGGAGATCCCTAGCGAGTAGGCAATCCCCAGGCTGCTGCCACCAAATAGTGACAGCATTTTATAGGCGATGCGCTTACCCAAGCCGGAGGTAACGAACCCCAGTGACAGGATATAAGCACAAAAAATCAACCATACTGTCCCACTGGCAAAGCCGGATAAGGCTTTGGCCTCCGTCAGGGTTCCGGTAAAAATGGCAACGCAAAGCGCGACCAGCATGACTGCTCCGGAGGGCAGTGGTTGAGTCAGAATTGCCGCAATAGTTGCTGCAAAGATGGCGAACATCTGCCATGCCTGCGGTGTTAATCCCTCAGGCACCGGGTAAAACCAGATCGCCAAGCCTAAAAGCAAGGGGATCAGGATGGCGATAACTTTTTTCTTTCTGTCGGGTGATCCTGCTGACATAATTATCTCCTTATACAAGGATTGAATTCCTGCGGATGCATTAGCCCTGTTTGGCTGAATGCTGTACTGCCCGATCCACCATTTCCGGTGCCATACCCAAATAATTCGTCGGGTCGGTAAGCTGCTCAATCAGCTCTGGTTGCAGACGGCTGGCAATGGCCGGTAACGCGTTCAGCACATCGGCGAGGCGTCCTCCCTGTTCATTGACGATGCGGCAGGCGTCATACACCACATCATGGGCATCCTGGCGGCCAATATAAGGTGCAAGCCCCATCATCACGGCTTCGGCTACGATCAACCCGTTAGTCATGTCCAGGTTTCTTGCCATGGCAGCTTCATCCACAATCAGCCCACCGAGCATAAATCTTGCCTGCTTCAGCGCACCGGCGCTGAGAATGAAGCTTTCTGGGATGGCTATCCATTCGGCATGCCAGGGCCCGGTGGCGCGCTCCAGATCCTGGACCATCGCATCCAACATCAACCCAGCCTGTTGACGGACTCCTTTGGCGCAGGCCAGCATAAGCTCACTGGAAATAGGATTGCGTTTTTGTGGCATGGTACTGCTGGCACCACGGCCTTTGACGAAGGGCTCATAGAGTTCGCCGAATTCGTTTGAGGCCATCAGCATGACGTCATAGGCGATTTTGCCCAACGAGCCGGTGATCAGGCCCAACAGGTTAACGGCTTCGGCAAAACCGTCGCGTGCGACATGCCAGGTGGAGGTAGGAGTGCCCAGTCTCAGCTCTTCCATCATCGCCTGCTGCACAGCCAGCCCCTTGTCCCCCAGCGAAGCCAACGTCCCTGCGGCTCCGGCGAATTGGCCTACCAGTACGCGTGGGCGAGCTTGCGCCAGGCGTTCGGCGTGCCGATCAAACATATTGAGCCAGATTGCCGCCTTATAGCCGAAGGTTATCGGTAATGCTTGTTGCAAATGGGTGCGTCCGGCCATTGGGGTGGTTCGATAGCGCTGTGCCATGTCAGCCAGAATGCGGCGTAGTTCGTTGATATCGGTTTCAATAAGATCGAATGCATCGCGGATTTGCAGTACTACTGCGGTGTCCATAATATCTTGTGTCGTTGCACCCCAGTGAACGTATCCCCCCGAGCTGCCTGCCTGTTTTGATATCTGATGCACCAACGGCAAAATAGGATAGCCAACGATTTCGGTTTCATGACGTAGCAGGTCAAAATCCAGCGTGTCTGCACTGCAGCTGGCCGCAATTTCCTCTGCGGCTTCCTCTGGGATCACCCCACAGCGAGCTTCGGCTTTGGCCAGAGCGACTTCCACCTCGACGTACTTGCGCACCAACTCGCGATCATCAAAAATGGCACGCATTTCCGGGGTACCAAAAGCGTCACGGAACAGAATAGAATCAAGAACATTAGAAGCCATATTGCCTCCCTGAGAGTAAGAATGGTGGTAAGATTTATTTCATATGTCATATAGGGACAGGTGGCTAAACAGCGCCTTGGGTGGAATAAGGAAGCGATGGCTCTAGCTGTTCAGATGATTTTTAATGTCCGTACATTTGATATGTACGGACAATATATAATGTCCGTACATTAAGGCAAAGCTGTCTTGCTACAACTTTGTGATGTGGGTCTGAAAGTTTTTTCGGGGGGTAATGGCCAGACAGCTATGAAAGAATCTCTTTATAAACGTATTGCTCGTGAGCTAGTGCAAAGTATTGCCTCGGGTAAGTACCCGGTTGGCACGTTGTTGCCACCTGAAATGGAGCTGTGCGAACAGTTTGCTGTCAGCCGACATACCATTCGTGAAGCTTTGCGTGATATCACCGAGCAGGGATTGATCGTCAGGCGTAAGGGGATTGGCACTCTGATAGTGGAAAAAAAATCAGACAGCGCTATGAATCACCCGCTGGCCAGCCTGGAAGATTTGCTTTTCCTGGCCAGCAATAACCTTCGGGTGGTTAAAAAGATTGATGAGGTGGTGGCTGATGAGGAGCTATCTCAAGTGATCGGCGGTTCGCCGGGTTCGCGCTGGTTACATATCGCCAGCATCCGCGAAGACAGCGCCAAGAAAGACGCGCCTATCTGTTGGACAGACAGCTATACCCGCCTGATTTACGACAAAATACGTCGCCTGGTGCGCAGCGATCCCTACGCATTGATCAGTGAGCTGATTGAAAAACATTATGGGGTCAAGAGTGAAGAGGTTCGGCAGACCATCACTGCGGTTGGCGTATCGCCGAAAATTGCTAAAGTGCTTGGCGTTGAACCCGGTTCGCCAGCGCTGAGAATTGTTCGTCGTTACGTTGACCGCCATGGTGAAACGTTCGAAACGACGGTTTCTATCCATCCAGCGGACAGATACGCTTGTTCTATTGTGTTAAGACCGCAAGCTTAAGGACAACGCTATCTTTTCGGCGAATGCATCAGGTAATACTCTTCGCCGCCGTCATCCCCGGGGGAGACGATCTGCCAGCCGTGTTTGTGATAGAACGCCAGCGCCTTGTGGTTTTTCACCAGGCACTTGAGCGAGCCAGTTGAGGTAAACGCCCGCTCTGCGGCATGCAATAGCGCACTGCCCACGCCCTGTGGTGGCAACCGGGGATCGACATACAGATGATGAATAAAGTCTTCTGCTCGATAAAGCGAAACAAAGCCGAGTAGCCTGCCATCCTGCTCGGCTATCCAGATCTCTTCGCCAATCGTTGAGCGATCAAAGTCTTCCAGCCGGTAGTTTTGAGTATCGCGCCAGGTGAAAGCGGCTTGGCGGGCGGCCAGATACAGGTTGCGCAGGAAAGGGCGGTCGGCCTCTTGGTAAGGTCTTATTTGCATGACGGCTCCTGATGATTTGCTAGCACTATAGCTGACAATCAACTGATTTCAACGCTGGTAGCTAGCCGTTGCGCCAACCCTTTGGCCCCGGCCCGCATCACCGCATCGTGGTTCCAGCGAAATAACGGCGCCGCCAGCGGTGCCAAATAGTTCATCCAGAACGTAGTGGTTCGCACCTGCCAGGTATAACGCGCAAGGGTATAAACCCCATCGGAACTTAACAGCCACTGGCCGAATCCTTCCACTTCGCCGCTGGCTTGCCCCTCCAATAGCTGTAGCGGCACAATATTCATAATATGCATATCGAAGGTGATGTGGTAAGGCAGCACGCCTTGCCAGGTATAACGATGCAACGCACCGATGCCGAGTGCATCGCCTTTGCCTATCTCGACCACCTGTAACAGGTTTTTCCACCAGCTTGGCCAGATATCGGGATGATAAAGCACTTCCCACACCGTCTCTAATGGGGCTTTGATACGCCAGGTAGTGACGAACTGGTATTCGGCCATATCGGGTTTTGCCTTAAGGGGTAAAGAAGTCAGCGGGAAAATGCGGGTTGAACACTAGCGCATTCATTACCACAGTTTCCATTTCTCGATCGCCGCTATTGTAGCTGACCACCTTGATTGGGAAGCCGTGGCGGTCTTCTAGCCAGACCTCATAATGATGAACGCCGTCGATGCTAACCCCAGCCGCTCCAAGGATAGAGAGATGCAAAACGGTTTGTTCTGCCAGGCTTTCCTTGCCTATTACGGTAGTTTTCCCGCCTTGCTGTAGCTGGCGAATATTGCGCAATAAGGTGCCGACGTCCGATCGGTCTACGCGATGGCCATTAGGCCCTTGTACCAACGAGTTGCTGGGTGACAGGCTCAATACGGGCAGTGTGCCCATACCGAATGGCCATACGCGCACCTTGGCGCTATCAGGAGCATAGATCAGCACGGCCCCGTGATGAGGCTCGGTGAAATCCATACGCACATAACCCGGCTTACGGTAGCTATATCGCATCAGGGTGCGATCGCCTTGGGCCGATCGGGAGTCGATCCTGCACTGGTAGGCAGCAATCTGCGCCAATTGTTCCTGCGCCAGAACAATCGGATCCGGTGGCGTTGTGGGAGCCGCATGGGCGCCGGTTATCAACGCCATTGCCAGTAGCCATTGGTTGCCGAATAAGTGGTTGATACATTTCTCCCTGTGGAACCATGGCCGGAAAAGGTTGGCCTCATTAATTAAATATAGGATCTGGATCACAGACGACGGGGGTTTTATTCTTAAAACATCATACTATTCGAGTTGTTGGGGCTTGATATGCCACATACTCTGAGTGAGCTTTTCGCCACAAAAAAGGCTCCATCCCTCTCGGTTTGAAGCCCTGCAAAATCGTTCAAGCGTCAGTGTTTATTTCACATCGACCTGATAAAAAATATGTTTGCCGAACGGGTCGATTTCGTATCCGGTCACTTCTTTACGCACTGGCTCAAAAATCGTTGAGTGGGCAATCATCACCGCTGGCATCTGGTCGTGCATCATCTGCTGGGCTTCTTTGTACAGCTCTACGCGCTTTTGGTGATGACTTTCGGCACGCGCTTCCAGGATCAGCTTATCAAACGGCTGATAGCACCACTTTGACGAGTTAGAACCGCCGTTGGCTGACGTACAGCTATACAGCGGGCCAAAGAAATTATCCGGGTCGCCGGTTGCCGTGGTCCAGCCCATCAGTGCGGCCTGATGCTCGCCGTTTTTCACCCGCGTCAGGTACTCACCCCATTCAAAGGTGACCACTTTGGCCGTGACGCCCACTTTCGCCCAGTCGGACTGGATCATCTCGGCCATGCGCTTGGCGTTCGGGTTATACGGGCGCTGAACCGGCATTGCCCACAGATCGATAGTCATGCCATTGGCGAAGCCCGCTTCTTTCAGCAGCGCTTTGGCCTTATCCGGATCGTAATCGTAGTCTTTCAAATCTGCATCGGCACTCCACACGCCCGGTGGCAGCAGGTTTTTTGCTGCCGTGCCGGTACCGTGGAATACCGCCTCGATGATCGCCGGTTTATTGATGGCCAGCGCCAGCGCCTGACGGACTTTCACGTTATCCAGCGGTGCCTTTTGGGTGTTAAACGCCAGGAAACCGGTGTTCAAGCCCGCTTTTTGCATCAGGTTGATGTCTTGGTTTGCCTTCATGCGCGGCAGATCTGCCGGGTTAGGGAACGGCATCACCTGGCATTCATTTTTTTCCAGCTTGGCGTAACGCATCGATGCGTCCGGCGTGATGGAGAACACCAGACGGTCGATCTTCGCTTTGCCCTGCCAGTAATCAGGGAAGGCGGTAAACAGGATGCGGGAGTCTTTATGATATTGCTTCAATTCAAACGGCCCGGTGCCAATCGGGTCCATATCCACACGCTCTGGCGTGCCCGCTTTCAACATGGAATGGGCATATTCGGCGGAGAGAATTGAGGCGAAATACCAGCCTAAATCAGCGACAAACGGCGCTTCTGGATGGGCCAACGTGAAACGCACCGTATGGTCATCAACCTTGTCGATAGCGGTGATTAACTTGCCAAACTCCAGGCTTTCGAAGTTGGAGTAGTTGCCGTTGGAAACGTTGTGATAGGGATGGTTTGGATCTTTCTGGCGCATAAATGAGAAGATCACATCATCGGCGTTAAAATCGCGCGTCGGCTTGAAATATTTGTTGCTCTGGAACTTTACCCCTTGGCGCAGATGGAAGGTGTACACCTTCCCGTCTTCGCTGACGTCCCAACTTTCAGCCAGGCTAGGCTGCAGCTCGGTGGTACCTACTTTGAAATCCACCAGCCGGTTATAGATGGGCACCGCGCTGGCATCTACGCTGGTCCCGGAGGTGTAGAGTTGCGGGTTAAAGTTTTCTGGTGAACCTTCTGAACAATAGACTAACGTTTTTGCTGCTACCCCAGAGCTTATTGAGAGCGCTGCTA
>NZ_JBKJYW010000379.1:0-3577 GCF_046715635.1 Serratia sp. (in: enterobacteria) | reverse complement strand
AACGGATACGGTCCGACAGGCTGAAATGCAGGTCGATCAGCGAGCGGCTGAACGTCGGGTGATAATACTTTTTCCAGTAATCCGGTTCGTCGAGCATCACGGCGTCAATCACCGCCAGGATCTGGCTACGTTTTTCCGGGGCAATCAGGGCCTGTTCGATATTGGCCAGGGCAAACACCGCTTCGCGCAGGGCAAACGTCAGGGCCGGGCCAACCTTGAGAATGGCGAAGTGATCGCGCACCAGTTGCTGATAGGCTTCACGCGTTTGGTAATCGGTAGAGTGTGCCTCATAGACCAGCGGCGTGGTGGTAATAAACTGGGAGAGCTCGCAGGCTAGCTGTGGTTGGTAAGCGATCACCTGTGAGTGATCGAATTCCACCCCTGGCTGCACTACCACGGCGATGATCCTGGGGATCGCCGCTGCCAACCCGGCCTTGCGGAACGCCTGATAGTGAGTTTCCAGCGTGGCGGCGGCATCCGTCGCGTGAGTGATATGTACGCTACCGATGGCGGAAGATTCTCCTCCAGGAACCGGCACCTCGGTCCCAATCACATAGGTCAGCTGCTGTTTTTGCTCTGGGGTGGCGACCTGTTCGGCGATCTGACACAGACGTGCTGCGCGTTCTGCTACGACGTGGGGATCCAGCGGGATCGGATCGTCGGCGCAGGACATGGACGCATCCAGATGGATCTTGCTGAATCCGGCGGTAACGTAGTCGGCGATCAGCACTTCCGCTTTTTCCATTGCGCTAGCGGCGGGTTCATTTTGCCAACAGTTTGGGCCTAGATGGTCGCCCCCTAACAGCAGCCGGGAGAGCGGAAAGCCGACGGTTGCCGCAATATCGCAGACAAACTGCCGGAAATCCGCCGGTTTCATGCCGGTGTAACCGCCAAACTGATTAACCTGGTTGGAAGTGGCCTCGATCAGCACCTGGCGATCGCTGTGCAGATCCAGGCGTAATGCGGCTTCAATGACTAATGGGTGTGCCGAACAGACAGAGCAGATCCCGATCGGCTCCCCTGCTTTATGTCGTGCGATTATATTTTTCATGCTACCCTCCGTTTTCTTACGAATATAATCGTAATGTTTCGAAAGGTTAGCAATGCACTTTTCTATTATTCGTGATCAAGATCGAAAACTTTAGCGTTATTTCTCCGTGCCGGTGCTTTCAGTGTGAGGGGATAAGTTAACGAATGGATTGGTTTTAGTTATTTAAAATCAGTTGATTACAGATATTTTGTAAAAAGAGGGATCGGCATACGCAATAAAGTGAAAGCGGTTATTGTGACGAGAGGATGCCCCTCACCCCAACCCTCTCCCATAGGGAGAGGGAGTGGTCCGGCGTTGCGGTTGGGAATGGAGTGTATTATTGGGCCGCTCAATTACCCTTCTTTGTGGGAGTTGGTGAGGTGGTATGCGAGGGTTAATTTGTAGCACGTACTGTCCCCTCTCCCTGTGGGAGAGGGTTAGGGTGAGGGGCAATCACCGTGTTGGCGTAGTTCACAGCTTGCCTTCGCAGCCACAAACCTGAATCACCTTTTGCACCACCTGCTGCATCGCCAGCTTGGCGGGCTGCATATAGTGGCGCGGATCGTTGGCCTGCGGATGCTCCGCCAGATGCTGCTTCAGCGCATCGGAAAAGGCGATCTTCAGCTCCGTCGCCACGTTCACCTTGCACACCCCAAGCCGAATCGCCTGCTGAATATCAGCGTCTGGCAAACCCGACGCACCGTGCAGCACCAACGGTACGCTGACTCTGTCGCGGATCTGCCCAAGACGGGTGAAATCCAGCTCTGGCTTGCCCTGGTAAAGTCCGTGTGCCGTACCAATCGCCACCGCCAGTGAATCGATGCCGGTGGAACGCACAAACTCCTCGGCCTGCTGCGGCGAGGTATAGCGGGCATCCTTGGCATCAACGCTGATGCCATCCTCAACGCCACCAAGCCGCCCCAGTTCTGCCTCAACGCTGACATCATAACGATGGCAAAACTCGGTCACCTGCCGCACCAGGGCAACATTTTCCGCAAAGGGCAGATGGGAGCCGTCAATCATGGCCGAACGGATCCCTGCATGCACTTTGGTTTCAATATCTTGCAGGGTTTCATGGTGATCCAGATGCACCGCCAGCGGGATGCGGTATTCGGCGGCCAGCTGTTTGACAATGGCGACCACGTTAGCCGTTCCTGCATAGAGATAGGTGCCGGGCGTCCCGGCCAGGATCACCGGCGAACGCAGGTGCGCGGCGGTTTCAGCCACCACCTGCATGGTTTCCAGGTTATGAATGTTAAAGGCCGGTACGGCATAGCCCTGTTGTTGTGCCTTCTGCAGCATATTGTGGGTCGAAATGATGTACACCACTTGCCTCCTATTTTCTTTTATTACGTTATCTTTCGATAATCATCATCTAATCGAAAGTTAAAATAAGCAAACAGTTATTTTGCGGTTGTGATGAGGATCGGAAAAAGATCGAGGCAAAATGAGGAGCAAGCTGGGGGGATGGAGGAAGGGAAAAGCGGATGGCCGCCCAGGCAGGCGACCATCATCGAACTTATTCTGGTACGACCCAGTTCACCAGGTGGTGGCCGATGCCGCTTGGCACCAGTACCTTGTGTAGCCACGGCAGCACGTTGTTCATTTGCTGTTCCAGCTTCCAAGGTGGGTTAATCACGATCATGCCTGAAGCCGTCATCCCGCGTTGATCGCTGTCGGGCTTCACCGCCAGCTCGATTTGCAGGATACGGCGGATACCGGTCGCTTCCAGCTCTTTGAGCATGCGTTTGATCTGCTGGCGCATCACCACCGGGTACCACAGAGCATAGGTGCCGGTAGCAAAACGCTTGTAGCCTTCCTGAATGCCTTTCACCACATCTTGATAATCGGTTTTCATCTCATACGGCGGGTCCATCAGGATCAGGCCACGGCGTGACGGAGGTGGCAACTGCGATTTTAACTGCTGGTAACCGTCGGCACGCTGCACTTTGGCGCGCTCGTCTTTCTGGAATTCGTTACGCAGCAGCGGGAAATCACTTGGGTGCAGCTCTGTCAGATGGATTTTATCCTGTGGGCGCAGCAACTGGCGGGCGATCAGCGGTGAGCCAGGGTAATAACGCAGAGTGCCAGAACGGTTGAAGTTGTGTACCACGCTCATGTAGGCCGCCAGCTCTTCCGGCAAATCGTCACGTTGCCACAGCAGGCCGATACCTTCCAGGTATTCCCCGGTACGCTCGGCGTGCTCACCGCTCAGCTGATAGCGCCCGGCACCGGAGTGGGTATCCAGGTATAGCAGCGGCTTATCTTTTTCTTTCAGCGCCTCAATGATCAGGCTCTGAACGGTGTGCTTGAGCACGTCGGCGTAGTTGCCGGCGTGAAAACTGTGGCGGTAACTTAACATGGCGTTTTTATCCGATTGATTTTAATACACTATTATCGAAAGCATTTATTCTGGCAGGTTGAGGGTGCTAGACGTGAAAAAGCCTGGAAAAACCCGGCTTAAAACTATGCGACTTCCTAAGCCTGCATTGTTGCATATTTTTGGTTTACCTGGATATCGAAGTCGGTAAACAGTGCGACAGGTTT
>NZ_JBKJYW010000378.1:0-19562 GCF_046715635.1 Serratia sp. (in: enterobacteria) | reverse complement strand
CCTTGTTGTAGGCGTTCCAGTTGGTGATTTTGAACTTTTGCTTTGCCACGGGATACCGCCAGAGGGGGCAGGAATGTGGTGATCTGATCCTGATTGCGGCCAAAAGTTCGATTTATTCAACAAAGCCACGGAACACCTAAAACTGTTCAGTTTTTAACTTATTGTTGAAAGTGGTATTATGATAACCATTACTTGATATGGAGAATGAGTGGAATGGATACTATCGAAGAACTGAATGGCACGTATTACTATCACGGAATGGATAATGTCACCGCTCAAGAATTGTTTTGGATAATATTTGTAGAAGAATTTGCAAAGCATGAAGGGCTTGCCATAGAAAGCGCAGCGATGATCATCTCAGGCTGGCCTCTGATACCGAAAAAAAAAGGGTTAGGCAAATCAACCTGGGGGACAAGCGTAGCCTCTAAAGCCTCTCGAAGGATCTTTAAAGATATGCGTTTTGTTGGGCAAGTAGAAACACCTGTCGGTTTTATGAAAACCCGTATGACCAGCAAGATCGGGACAGCAGTAGGGCGTTATGCCCCCTATGTTGGCTACATTCAGGCGATGATCATTTTTAGCATCATAGCCAAAGAAACACGAAATAAATACAATCTGATCGCACGACCTGAACACCACATTGAATGGACGTATTTCTAATGGTCGATGAAACCGAAATCCTAACCTACCTGACTGAAAAATATAGTGCAAACAAAAAGCCCGTCCTAAAAGAATGGACTTTTCAAGAGCACTTTAATTTTGTTCAGGAAGAGTTAGAGGAAATGCTCGTCGACCTGTTCACGCGTTACGAGATATCGCATGATAACTTTGATTTGGATGAATACTTTGAACCGGAATGGCCTGTATGGTTGTGGTGGAAGAAGCTACAACGCAAAGTATACAAACCACTCACGGTCAATATGATCATAGAATCTGCAAAAGCGGGAAAATGGCTGTATCAATAAGAGATTCATTGACCTCTGTATTATCATACAGCCTAGACGATCATGTTATGGGCACGGTTTATGCCGCTAACGTTTAAAAGACCCTATCATCCCAAATGCTATAACCCGATGTACCTGCCATACGGTGATTCCAGGAAATGGATTTATATTTAAGGACAATTTTCTCATGTGGCATCATGTCATTATCATTTATGGAATGCGGATAGATGCACGTAATATCGACAATACTGGCTTCCGTCAGTTTAATTTCGTAATAAAGCTCTAATTGCCCAGTCGTATTTATCCTGTAAAAATAAAATATCGCCTCTATAAGCTCGTTGCCAGAAATTGCCATCGCTAACAAGGGAGAGGACTTATCGATAGGTTTAATAAAATGAACAGGGTGATGCTGTACGTTCTGCTCACGCGTGATACTATGATCTAACTCTAACACTTGTGCTTGGTCTTCATGACCTGTCTGGGTTCTGTTACCAATGGAATCGAATGATGAACATCCGGCGGAAATCAAACCTTGGTTCTTTCCATTAATACTCACATAAATCAGGCTAGACATAGTATTTCCTTATAAAAAGTAAATGTTATTTTTTATTAGAACCTGCCGGAATTTTAATTTCCAGCGTGAATTTGTGGTGAACGCCATTGCCATCAGCATACTTCATTTCAGCGTAATGGCCCTCGGTTTCAGCAAACAGTGTGAATATTAATTCCATCATGACTAACAATGCTTCCTCTGGAGCCATGACGCTATCATTAACCGCACGCATGAGTTGTTGATCTAACTGACTCACAGCCTCATCTTTTAATTCGTTATTCACTTTATCTAAAAAGCTCTTGGCAATTTCCATATCACTGACTCTGTTAGTAATAAAACGAGTGTATTTTGATACTAATGAAAACGTGAGGGCATTTTTTCAAGCGTAAGCTTAAGTGTACGACCATCTGAGACTTTCATTTCAGCGGTGTCAGTTTTCATTATGCCAAACAATGAAATGCATCGTTTCATCATAAGCGCCATTTTCTCTTCAGGCGCTAAGGGGCTTTCACTCAAACTATGGCTAATTTTTTCTGACAATTCAGCCATGGCCGGGGATTGATGACCGAAAAAAGTCCGTGTTTCTTTTTCTTTGTCCATACGAGTAACTCCCTTTATTAGGGCGGAAGCCCAAGCTTGCAAAAGTGTACGCTAAGTGTGCTTTTTTAACAATCCTGTCAAGATTAGCACAGTGGGAGCAGGGATTTACGCACCCTCCAAGTCCAGGTCAAGTCCATACTCAATTGGGCGATAGAAGCACTGCTAGGTGGGGTCTGAAGCCCAACCGTACGTTGTCGTACGGTTGGGGTTCAGACCCCGAAATGGCGTAGAGAACTGTTCATGCAACGTAAAGCCTGATACCACGAAAGTTTCAGGTTCCAGACTGCCCACACTCAGCGTAAACCGAAGCCCACTGTCTTCCCTGCTCATGCTTGCCATCCGCCTTCCTTATTTATGGCGTGAATATATTTCCGTTAAATAAAAAAAATTTGTATGCATACATAAAAAATGTTAATGCATATAAAAGAACAGCACAACCAATAAGTATTTTCAAGGTCCGTTACGAGTGGATAGAAGCTCTGCGATGAGCCTGGCTAGTTTGACAAAGTACTACTATTTGGCTTTATTGCCCCCTGATCTCAGACCAGTTAATTTAGAGAGGATCAAGAAGGATCTTCTCCCCCCCGTCCTGCTAGACAAGGCTTTTGACATAGCTAGACACTCCACTGTGGCTTAGATCGCAACGAGCCGTTGCGATGCAATATTTACAGGCAAAAGAGCTACCGTAGTCTTTCTGCTTATTATTGGCGTGCGTTGTGTCTGGTTATGGGACCCGCCGGTTTACCGGTGGGGGCTACCGGTGTTTGTATCGAATAAACTTTAGGTGTTTCCCATGAATAGAGTTATCCACATATATACAGGATTGTTTTTTAAAAATTTTTTTGATTTTTAAAACATTTTAAAAGCTTTTTAGACAGCGTCGAAACTCTTGCAGGGCGCGGGCTTCAGCCCGGTCAACATGGGAAAGGCCTAAACTTGCTATGGGTAGAAGCTAAAGTAGTTATGGGAAACAACCAAAGTAGCTATGGGAAATAACTAAAGAACGTATGGGAAACAGCTAAAGTTTATTATTTCGGTTACCTGGTATGGGAAACGACACAAGTTTGCCTTGACCGCATCAACCACCTGATGCAACTATGGGTATATTAAAAACTGCCCATAGATAGCTATATGAATGAAAAAAAAGGGATTGTTAAAACTAATCGCCCAGCTATTGCGCAATCGAATGAACTCACTGAGGCAGCTTATTATCTCTCGCTGCAGGCTAAGCGTGTACTGTGGCTATGTCTTATGGAAACTTATCGCCAAGAAGATCACCCAGGCACATTCACAGTACGGGTTGCTGATTACCAACGCTTGTTCAAGGTGAGCCAAGCTACGGCCAGCACAGATGTCAGGAAAGGTATTGATGCTTTGTCGAACAGCTCAGTCACCTTCTTTCCATCTGATGGTGAGTATGAAGAACGGAAGCGTCCTTGGCTGGCCGAGGCGGGCTTAAAACGCGGCCGAGGTTCATGGAACATTGAATTCAATAACAAAGTGATGCCTTACCTGCTCGATCTTAGTAGTCAGTTCACTACCTACAATCTGTATGACTGTGGCCGCATTAACAGCGTTAGGGCTATCCGTCTTTATGAAAGCCTTTGCCAGTTTAGAAAATCAGGTATATGGATAACAACAGCAAACTGGTTAGCAGAGCGCTACCAACTACCTCAATCGCAACGAGATAATTTTGCTGAGATGAAGCGAACATTCATCAAACCGGCCCTGGATAAGATTAGTAAAGAAACCCCCTTGACGGCCTCCATGTCAGAGACCGAAGATGGCAAACTGATTTTTACTATCATTACCAAAAACCCCGAGCCAACCTTACCCAACATTTGAACTTTAGCTGTTTCCCATGAATTAAGCCTAACGGCGACTTGTGCTATCTCCCATAGTCGTTAGGTTAATCCTTTTCTTGTGCTGATCATCATGCCAAAGCGATAGCAACTTTAGCCATTTCCCATAGACTAGTTTTTTAAGTCATCCCAACTGTACTTTTCTTAATCTCTGATTCTATTTGGGGTTCTATGCCGGAACCGCCGAAATTTCTGTTACCCCAGTATCAACCCAACAACCAGGACATCCAGGCCAATAAGCTAAACGCTTTTCTGGAAGGCGTGATGGCCATTCAGAAAAATGTACCGCCACGTTACAGGCAATATCAGGGGGAGAGCCTCAATACCTTTAACATTCCCTTCTGTTTCAATCTCCTCCAATCTCTGAGACAGGTGTTCTACGCCGGAACCCCAGACAGGATCGTATAGCTGTTTTCAGTAATGCGTTTACGCATGAAGGCGACAAAAATAGCCTCATACGGTGGATTAGTTTAGGGTCGCCGGTGACGCGGCACAGCCGCCCGGATCGATAGGGATCCCCGATATACCTTCCCGCCCTGTTAAGCCATACCCGCTTTAAGCTATGTAGGAGCCGCTGTACGCTGTCGGAGTGGTCCCGACAAGGCCTTGGCCGCAGTAGGGGCGTATCTCCGCGTGCGAGCGTAAGCGAAGCTACGAGCGTGTATGCAGAACTTTTAGCAAAGTTGCTTACAGCGATATAAAAATTTTTGCTGCTTCATTAATTACAAAGCCACTTTGTACTTGATGGGTAATGCAGGGAATAGGTTTTATGCCCACCGGAGGTGGGAGCTATCTAAGGAGCGAAGCGAGTTTCCGAACCGGCGCGAGCTTGCTCGCTGCAAGGGCGGTCACTTATGCCTTCAATCCACAGAAAGTGCCTGACGGAGTAAGATCTTTTTAATTAGTTTACTAATTAAAAGAAAAAGAACTCTGGGGTAAGAATATATTGCGGGTAGCAAAAGATAGGTTTCCGGATAAGGTTTATTTCTCGATTGCGGGTAATTGTGTATAAGAAAAGAAAGCCTATCGATTTAGTTCCTGGTGTATGGTTTTAGCCGCCAGCACACATTCCACTTGAGCGTTTATTAGACAATTATGCACAATTGGCTAGCACGAAAACCGCCAGCGGCGGTTATAGGAGGTTTGTCTGCAAATCAGATGTCAGTGCACGATGTCCGGAGGGGCATGTTCCAGCCCGAGGTCAAGTTGATACAATCTCATGTGAGCCAGACGCTCAAACTCATCCGGCGTCATGTGATAAAGCTCGTCGGCCGGAAGCGTTTTCGCCAAATGGTCAGCCATCGCATAGAGCCGATCGTCAAACTCCAGCATACCCAGTTTTTTGGCACGCTTCTGTTTAAGGGCGTTTTCTCGCCGGCGAACGAGCGTGGCATGTCTCATACGTTCATACCACCGTTTACGAGCTGCACTGACGCTAATGTCCTCCCCAGGTGCAAGCAGCCCATCAGCTTCAGCTGCAAGTCGTTCCTGTTGCTGCGCGTAGAGCTTATCGATATTTACGCCGACCAGCTTCCAGAACTGCTCCGACAACACCACATGCTTCGGATACCAGTAGCGGTTAAAACTGTCCCACTGAACACCCTCTGGCAATTCCAGTAAGCCAAAGCGTATAAGCTCCTGTATCAGAGTGCATACCCGACGGACGGTAACGGCCGTTTCAGTAATGACGTTTCCGTTCTCGTCCTTTGGGCTGAGTTCGCTGGCCAACCGGCTGACATTCATCGTAACAATGTTAGTTGATCTGTCCGCCACGCTGATAAGAAGAGGAGAGATCGCATCAAGCAAATTTTGCCGTTCCGGACGAAAATCACGGGAGCGCCCAACAACCTGACGCATCTGAACAAAGTAGGGATGGCGTGAGAGGCGCATACGCAATAACATACGACCGCTTTTCTTGTCACGTTTGACCAGACGGCGATAACCATGGCCAAACTCGCCAGACAACGGTTTGTATTGCTCGGGCCTGATATATAAAGGGTTCGGGCATTTACACGCAGTCGAATGCTCGCCTCTTCGGCGTTTGGTGGGTTTTGGGGGGGGTTGCTGTTTGCTTTCATCAACCCATTGCCAATAGGTGTCATCCGTTGCGGCACGCTCAAGCGCATCGAAATTGATGTTTTCCCAGGTAGGATCGATAGGTTGGTTGTTTGGACTTTTCTTAGCCACACCCGCCGACACTTATGGCGGTCTTTGGGTATTGTTTTCTGAATTGCATGAGTTATAATCTCTCACAGGCCAGCGCCTGCTTTGTGACCCCCTGATATCTGACGCCTTCCGCCAAGTTGATGACAGATTTCAGGGGGTTTTTGCATTCAAGGCCCGCTGTTCTGGTACCTTTTCCCTCGAGCATTTCAGGATATGCCCATCCAACTTCACTATGCCGCCTGAAGCCACATAGTTTCTTATCCCTCTCTCATCAGTCGCTTACAAACTACTGAACGACAGCAAGAGCCTTGCAAATATTACCCTTTTTTTATCCGCTTGCAACAAATGGATCCCTGTAGAACGATCAATATCACGCTAGAAAGATGAAATACTCATATAAATCATCGTTCTTAACGAAGAGCTGAAGGATCGTGCATAAACGATTCCTCCAGATCCCTATCCCAGCACAAGTGAATTTTTCGGCAACTCCGGCTCAACCTCCGTTCAGACAACCAAAATCAGCTCCTTTCGCCCACGGATGCAGTTACGCCGTGTTTCTTCAGCAGATCCTCGATTGCCTCATCAAGCAATCGGCTCTTCGGGATACGGGTGGTGCGCGATAATTCATCGAAAAGTGGAACGAGTTTGTTATCCAGTGAGGATGTAAACCTTTTTCGGTTTTTTAAAAATGGCTCTGCCATATGATACCTGCCCGTAAAAAAATGTACGGGTAGTGTAAATAGTCATGCAATAGATTAAAGTGGTTGAAGATAGGCACTATATAGTGTCAAATAGTGTCTAAGCATACCGCCTCACCAGGGAAACCGAGCCGCCGTTAAGAGCGGCTTTCTATTTTGTATAACCTATTGATTTATAGAAATAAATTGCTGAGCAGTGCATAGCCGATTTTCTGAATGCTACGCCCCGGAGTTCTCTTGATGAATGGAACCATAACCCTGCAAAGCAGGTTAAAATTTTGATCTGTTTTGCCGGTCTATCCATTCTCCATGAGCCAACACCTGTATGTAATGAACACGACTGAAGGTGTATATAGCATAACCACCTCCAATACCCGCATTCATAATATGCCTATAATGATTACCCCTAAAATTCCAAAGTCTTGCCATTGAACAATTTTACAGATCATTAATTCACATGAGAGCGTCACCCCAATACATTCTTTCATAAAACAAGGGGTATATCATGTTGAATTTAGACACATTTTGGAACCAACGTCTCATGTTCCCAGAGCTGACCGAATCTCAGTTCAAGGTCTTGATGTATTACGCTTTCGGTTCTAACACTGAAGGCATAGCTGACATACTAAAATGCTCGCAAAACGCGGTTAAGCTATCCTTAAAAAGGATCAAAGAAAACATGAAGGTTGACAAACTAGAAACAGTCAGAATTATCTATCACTCGCGAATTCATACTGCGATGATGGCACCCGATGATTTTCCTAAAAAATATTATGAGGCTATGAGTAATAGACAATAAATTAACCAGATGAAATAATCACCACACTCCACATTATTTAATGCGGAGTGTTCAAGGAAATTTGACTTAAGGCAAATAATAAGCACAAAAAACCCATAGGATTATTTTTACAGCATTAATTACATGATGACTTAAATCATAGTTATCCAATAACTTCACTTAACTAAAATGTTAATTTTTACAAGCTAAATTTAACATATCGACCCCTGTAGGGGTCTGTATTTATTACATAATTCATGAGATCATTTTTTCCGTCACATTGACTCATATACCAAATTATCTCTTATCCCCGCCAAGATAAGAGACCATTAATTTGGGATAAGTCATTTTTACTTTATCGATTTTTTAATATATGACGTAAGACGCTCTGCCATGCCTAGAGCCTCTTCTAGTGAAGCCTTGTATTTCTTGCTATCTCTGTTCATATATTCAGCAGAATGCGTAACTAACGGCGTAGTTCCTGCTGAATGATGATGCTGTAACAATAATTCAGCAACGTCATCGTCTACTACATAAAAATAGTACTCAGGGTAATCAAGAGCTTTAGCTACACGTACAATGAAGTCAAACGAGGGGGCAAATCTACCCACTTCATAGTTGGAGAGCCTCGACGTGAGGTTAACGCCTTCGATAGCAACTAGCTCAGCCAGTTGTTTCTGGGTAAGCCCAGCAGCTTCGCGGGCTTCCTTTAAGCGCTTGGGTACCATATAGATTCACCTTTAATGAGGGGGATCCATGATACTCAGTAGAAGGACCTCTCATTGCTCATTTTACAAGATACTTGATATTATGGGTTTAAATGATAGTATGCGATGTGTCTGCGTCCTACCGCCAAGAGGATAAAGCACGTTTTTAAACAAGAATGTACTGAGCGATGCCGCTGTCTGAATTACAGGGGGCTGAGTGAGACAGCCACTGTTTCAGCGTTATCGCCCAGTGTATTCGGCCCCTGCCGGATACAGAATGAACCCTTAGGGGGATCGGTTCGGGCGAGAGCATGATGGACATTGAAGAACTTAACGGACAATGCTGGTATCTTGCGCAATACATTACCGGAGGCAAAAACCGCGAAAGACTTTTCGACTGGCTCAGTGACCAGCACATCACTCCCTGGACACCGCTGACCATTAGAACCATCCGCCGCACTGATAAAATCAATTGTTTGCGTAAACAAATCTCACCACTCTTTCCTGGGTATTTTTTCCTTAAAGCCAACTTAGCCACACAGACCGTGGATACGATCCGCCGTCACTCAGCTTTCTGCAGTTTTGTTATGAATGGGTCACAGATTGCACCGCTTCGTCCCTCGGTAGTTCAAGGGTTGATGAAACTTCATCCGGATCCGGAGTTGAGTTTGGTTGCACAGGATGAGCTGAAAGCGGCCTCCCAGACATGGCTGACTACAGCACAGTACCAGTATCTTCTCCGCATGGAGCAAGATTCCCGCCCTGTATCGAGAGTGGCATTGCTGATGCAACTAGTATTTGAGCCCAGTTTACTGGGGTTTTAATTACAACCCTCAACAACTTTCAGCTAACCCGGTATCTTGCCGGGCTCTTTTCACCAATTTTCCTTCCCGCACGCACAATGCCAGCATTCGGTACGCTAACTCACAAAAGGAGATAACCTTTGTACTCTGCAGATAATTCAGTCCACCATCTGCTTTGGTGCATTCTGATCGCAATTCGTACAGCCGAACAGGAAAAGCCTTTCACCTCGGAAACAGCCCGCCGGCGCTTTATCTCGAACTGGCTTGATACAGCACGCACTCATCCCAGTTTCCGAGGTATGAATGCCGAGTTCACCTCGTTGCGCCAATTACTGGAAACCAGTGATAAATCCGTTTCGGTCGATGGAACCCTCGGCGTCCTGCTGAACCATGCCTTCGCTGCAGAACACTGCGACCTGTTCCGTTTTCGCTCCGCATTGAACTCTCTGATACAGAAGGGTTGGCGTCTTGCCGTTTGCCGATTCCCGGAAAACATAACGGCTGAGCTGATGCAGCGACGGCGAGACCGCCGCAAACATGCACTTCAGCTGACGCGCACCGAAAACGCATTCCAGCCTACCGGGAACATGGTACTGCCTGTGACATTTCAGCTTCTGCTTAATAGCACAGCAGAGAGCAGTGAAGATGCGGAAATAGTATTTCACATGGAAGGATTTCAAGTCGTGGTGGCCCACTTAGAGCTAGCGCTGGATATCGAACAGTGCTGATAACTTTGTTAGCGCCTGGCTCAACTACCAGGATGGTGGGCAGTCCCAACTCCCAGACGTTGAGTCACAAATCCAGCAGGCGGCCAGACAATACGAGGACACCATCAACGCGGCAACCTCTGCAGTCAACAATGAAGGGGCTATCAGGGGAGAATTGGCCACCTATCTCAAGCAGAGCGGCTGGATCTCATTAGGTGCCTGGTATCAGTCGTTTGCCACCGCGAATCAAAAAGTAAATAGTGTTGCTAATCAGAGTCCTATTGTCACGGGATCTTCCAGTGTTGGTGAAGTTGGCGTTGGACGGCTGCAGGAGGAAATTAAGACAGCCCTATTGGCTCAGAAAAAAAACTCAACGTTTACTCCACCGCTGGGTTCAGTAAACATGCCTGGCAACGACAACATTGATGATGGACAATCGGCTAACTCAACGTTGCTGAAAATACTGAATAACTCTTACGGGATAAAGTTTGCAAATTTCATTGTTCACTCAGTTATGGATGGTGAAAACTCCAATAATTCCAGTCAAGTTAACCCGCTTCTAAAAATGAAGTCTATCGGAGATTACACCTTAGGTGCGGCTCAATCGACTTTTGCTGCATTTACCATTGCAAAGGGGCTCGTTGACTGGGGGAATGGAACCGGGGCGGGAAAAATAGTCAATGCTGTATCAGGTGCAGGCTATTTGGCAAAAAGTGTTATTGGCTCTATCGCCCCAATTGTCTACTTCATCCTGCTTATACTACTGAGTATTGGATTTTCCCTTTCAATATTTCTTCCATTCATACCTTTGATTTACTGGATTACTTCTTGTACGTCATGGCTAGGAAGCGTTCTTATTGGTACGACAGCAGGAACATTGTGGTCGGCAACACATATAGGTACTGAGGAAGACAAAGGTAGCCGCGCTAATTATGGTTATATATTCCTGATTGATGCCGCCATTCGCCCATCATTGATGGTCTTTGGCTTTTTCTTTGCCAGCCTGGTTGTGGTTGCTATCGGGACATTGCTCAATATATTAATTTTGCCCGCAATGGCTAATATTCAAGCAGACTCCATCACCGGGCTAACCAGTATTATCGGTATATTGATGATTTACGCTCGAATTTGTACCACGCTAGTCTCTTCAGCGTTCAGTTTACAAGTATACCTGCCAGATTATGTCATCGCGTGGTTGGGCGGACGCGAGGCGGCACAGATGATGAAGGGTGCTGTTGAGTCGGCCCGGAACATGTTTGCTGGATTTGGCAGTAAAGCTGGCCATGCGCCGGGCATTAAACGGATGGATCAGAACAAATCTGCAGGCAATTCTGACGGCTTCAAATAACCCTGTTACCCGAGAAAAATCGGGCAATAACCGACCAAATGACTTGTTAATAGGTTTTAAGGTGGTACAATTTAACCTATAAAACGGTTTTTACGGGGGAAGCCACATGCCTAACATCATTCATAGCACCATGACTGCCAGCATCACCGAGTTGAAAACGAATCCAATGGCCACAGTCAACTCTGGAGAGGGGTATCCGGTCGCCATTTTGAACCGCAATCAGCCTGCGTTCTACTGCATCCCTGCGGAACTGTACGAACAGATGCTCGATTATATTGATGATCAGGAGCTGGCAAACCTGGTCAAGGAGCGTTCGGAGCAGACACTGCATGATGTCAATCTGGACCGCTATGTATGACCTACAAAGTAAAGTTCAGAACTGATGCGCTTAAGGAATGGAATAATCTCGACCGTTCCATTCAGCAGCAGTTTGCTAAAAAACTAAAGAAATGTACTGAGAACCCGCACATACCCTCAGCTAAGCTGAGGGGCATGCCGGATTGCTACAAGATTAAACTCCGCGCATCCGGCTTCAGGCTGGTTTATCAGGTCATTAATGATGAGTTAATTATTGCCGTCGTTGCTGTTGGGAAACGTGAACATAGCGAAGTTTACAACCAGGCCAGCAAACGACTCAAATAAAATATCAGGATGATTCATATGACGGTTAAACATGTAGATACATATTCAAAGAAGTGGCCAGTAGCTTTTGTGGGCACGCTTTCAGGGATGTATTTTATATTCGGCCTTCCAATTCACATTGCCCTAGCTGCCTTTATATATGCCTATGCCAAGTTCTATGGCTTCCAGCAGCCTGACATTACACTTAGTATTTTCATTTGGGTTTCTTTAGCCTTAATTGCCACTCTTATACTGACAACAATTTCTAGACAGAAAAAAAACATCAAGGCGTTTACCTCTTACTTTAGTGAAAAAAATTTCAACGAGGCAACGCCGTCCAACACAGCTAAAAGTTGGACCGGTTTAAGTTATCTGGCTCTCGATACTAAAAATGGAACGATGCTGTATATTAATCACCCAGACACCACCATCTTTAACTTTTTCGTGCCTAAAGATGTTCGTGTTATGGGATTTGGCATGCACGACTGGAAGTCAATTGAGGTGGAAGGCAAAACGCTCACGATCTACACAGGCAAACCTGAGCTTCCATCTATTAGCATCTCGACCGGTAAAGCAAACGAGTTGTATGAGAAAATCAACGCCATGCGCAACCAGGACTGGACTTATGAGAACAACGTTCCCGGTTATGTAGAGCACCAGGCTACTCATGAGGTTATCTGCGCTGACCTGTCCCTGAATAATGTGACTGACGCAGAGGCATTCCCAGGACTTATTCGTCAGACCCACCGGAAAGTTAAGGTCGCTTCTGCCGATGGCGCTTATGACACAAAACTTTGCCATGACGAGCTGCGGCGAAAAAAAATCAAGGCGCTTATCCCGCCGCGAACCCGGGCGGGTTACTGGCCGGCGGAGTATGTCGAGCGAAATCAGGCAGTCGCGAGGCAGCGGCTTACGGGGAGTAACGCCTACTGGAAATGGAACACGGCTTACAACCGGCGGTCGGTGGCCGAAACGGCGATGTACCGAGTCAAACAACTGTTCGGCGGGTACCTTACGCTGCGTGACTACGATGCGCAGGTTGGTGAGGCTATGGCCATGATCCGTGCCTTAAACAAAATGACGCGTGCAGGGATGCCAGAAAGTGTGCGGATTGCCTGAGGAAGTCAGTGACGGGAGGCGCTTTTATCTAAATCCGATTTAATCAACAAAGCCTAATTCGGAGTCAACTTCTTCGAATCCAGCCTGAACATCCATCTCCGAACCGGCAGCGACCATGATTGTGGTATTACCTTCATTGGGTACCGGCAACGCGTTACACCGATTGATCAATTGCCAGCATGCCGCCATATCTTCAGCCAGATGGCTAAAACGCTGCATGGTGGACTCCCACAAGCGTTCGGTTGTACGCAGTGCCATTTCCTTGCTGAAAACAGTCCCGCTGTTCTCCGCATCGACTTTCTGCCGTTTCAGATCCTGCAGCTCTGCATTTTGTTTTAATGCCGTATCCCTGACTTCATCAAATTGGTAACAAACGTTACCCAAATGGGCTGCCAAAGCTGGCACATAATGAGGCTCAGTGACAAACCATCTACAGCGTATACAGTTTCTGATCCCGCCAGGAACCGGACGATAAATACGGTGATCGGCGTCCGGATTGATGGCAGGTCCTCCGTTATAGCACCCTCCGAGCCTGAACCCTCCTTTATTCATTGAGGGATCATTCTCTTGTGTGTTACCCCCCACCAGACAGAGGCCATGGTGCATCAACATCCAGCCAGCAGGGTTTCGATTTGCCGGAGATTCTGGGATCAGCGCCTTAAACGCATCCTGATTGTTACAAATAGTTCGTTTTATAAGCTTCGCATGTACTTCGTTCGTCAGAAATGAAACAATACTTCTTTCCTTCTGCGCATCAATACGTTTTGCTGCATCTTCCAGAGCATCCTGCATATACCTGAAACCCGGCTTGGTATAATAAAGCGTCATAATCAATCGGCTATGGCCCACTAATTTCATTAGCAATGGGAAGGGGAGTTCCCCTTCTATTGCCAGTGCCGTAATGAGAGAAACACGCAAGCTATGCAGAGGGAAAACCGCTATAGGGGAATTACCTGGTCGGGTAACTAAAACGATGGGAGTACCATCTGGGTGCGTCGTGCCGTTCAAGGCAAGACGATGTTGCAACGCTTCTAACAACTTTCCCCAGGCACCACTGATGGTACCGTCAGTGACGGGAAAATTACTCTCGCCATATTTACGTCGTTCTGCGGTTCGAAATAAAAAACACGTGTCCGGATACGATGCCAGTTGCATATCGGACTTGGGTTCTCCAATACATCGCGAGGGTATGTCTCTCCAGGGGGTAGCGCGATCAATAGGATTGAATTTTTCTTGCCAGTTCCGCATTTTTTCTAGCCAATAATGTGGCTGATCGTACAACTCCCCCATCACAGGCCAGGGGAACTCATACCCCTTATGTGCCCCCGACTTTCTGATATCTGCTGTTTTGTTTGTGTTAAAAAACAGCGTGGTTTGCATATCCCCTTGTCCAAGTCTGTTAGAACGCCGAAATACACCCCGTTGTACCGGACTTTTTTTCAAACCGGAAACGAGTGGGTTCGTATTATCCCCCCATCGACCGTTGTCATAGCGCCAGGTATCCGCTTCACCAGAGTCAAGCATTCTCACTTGAAATGTACGCGGAGGAAGTTGAAGTTTAATGAGAAGGGCAACCCATCTGACAGGACTCCACATTTCCAGCACCGGTTGCACTTTGGGATCGACCGATCGTCTGATCCGCCAGACACAATCGGGGTCATTTTTATCGATTTCATCTTCTGTTACTGGGAACCAGTCTTTGGCCATCCGAGTACTGAACTCGCCAGATCGTTTTACACCAAGCGCATTCTGCGCCCAGATCCAGTCTCTGAAGTCTGCCCCCTGAACAAGCAGTTTACGGAGTTCGGCAATATATCCGTAAGGTAAGGGTGCATGAATGCTTTCGTAATTGACGGGAAAACCTGAGGAAGTAAGCCGGACTATCGGATTACAGAATGCCGGAGAGATGACTGGTGTCTCATCATCTGCCCGGTGGCTATAATAATTTAAAAGGACCCAGTGAATAAAATCGTGAATATGATTGTTATAAGATACCCCTCCCGACGATTGTGGACAGGCAACTTTGAAAAAATCCGGAGCAATAGCCCCCCGTTTTAACAACTCTTCAGGTGCTGATGCTAATCCCTGGTCATTGAGATATCGGGTGAAAAAAGCAACCAGGGCCGCTGTTTTAGTCCCCAACGCACTGTGTTCACCTTTTAACCATTCAACAGCATAGTCTCGCCATTGGGCCAGATGGGGATATTGCCGTTGCACCCACAAAAGTGCCTTGTCTGTACGTTTGTTCTGTGGAGGAGGTAATACGGCTGTACCACGGGCTTCCGCTGCCTTGAACCAATAACGAACGGCTGCGGCACTGACATTCAATTGGCGACCGGCTGCGGTATACATCACGCCACTTTCAACGAGTTTGATGGCCTGAGCTTTGACCTCATCAGGAATATCCCCCCTAATTCTATGAATTCCCTTTGAATTCTTCTGCCAGATGCAAATCAGGCCCTTGCCAATATTCAGTTCCCGACCAATGGATGCAGCCTTTTGACCGGCATTTATCCTTTGCAGGACTTCTTGTTTCACTGCTTCCGGGTAGTAGCTAAAATTTTTACCAACATGTTTTGTTATGCGCACAACCGTGCTGACACCCAGTCCCAGAGCTTTGGCAACATGGGTTTTAGAGTTTCCTTCCTGCACCATCTTGATTGCTTTGCGGCGCAACGCATCTGAAGTTTTAGCTGTCATTTCAACCACCTACGCCTTATAGCCTGTCGATTACAAATAAACAAACTCAAAAAAACTAGTCTTCATGCCAATCCATTTTCAAATACCCCTCTTTTGCTTGCCTCATTCAATATAAGTTCAGGAACGTTTTTTACATCAGATATCTTTCTCTTATTGACAATAATCTGACTTGCTTCTTTATAACCTGGCGCCCACAAATCATTATTGTCACTTATGTTTTTGTAAACAGAAATTAGTGGTTTTTTCCATGCAGCAGATATGTGTACAATCGAAGTGTCTGGAGATATTACCAGATCAACTTTTCTAATCAGTTCCATGACGTGATGAAGTGAATTAAATGGATTTATCTCAACATTATTAGGAAGAGGCATACTCAGTTCTTTCCGATGGTCAAGAATAATGATAATTATGTTATCTAATTTCTCGTTAAGCATTTCAATAGTTTGAGATAATTGCTCTCGAGAGAAATTTCTTTCTGGACTTCCAGTGAAAACATTAATGACAACCTTAAGCTTATCCTCCCATGAATTTAAATATTTTCGCACTTCACGAACAATAGCTTCAGGGATGTGCAGGTCATAGGTCTGATTATTTTCAAAGTCAAGCCCCATGTTGTGCGCTACCAAAGAAATGGCTTTCGTCACATGTTCCTTACCATTTTCAAATGAAATGGATTTACTGTAGTGGTTAATGCAACTCCATTTATTAAATCCAATGACAAATTTTGCGTTTATGTCCCGAAAAAGCATCATCCTATGTACAGGTGTATCAAACAAACAAAGGTCAACCACCAGGTCATAATTATTTTCATTCAACGTTCTAATTGTCGATTCAGCCACAGTGTGACTAAATTTCTTCAAGAAAACTTCATTGTTACAGTCCCCAGCTTCGTAGACATGCCTGACATAGGGGTTGTATTTCATAGCTACGCTACTTGACTTTGTAAGTAATAAATCAACTGTATAACCCGACTCATAAAGGCACTTCACTAGTGGTGTCGAAACCACAACATCTCCGATTGTTCCTTCATTGCGCAGGAGCAATACGGTTTTGATTGACTTGATATCAAAAACGCTTTTTCTACGCTTATCCCAGATAAGCTTTGCAATATAAATCTTGATGTTAAGCTTTACTGCCTTAAAGTAGTAATTTCGTCTCCTGTTCCACTCCCTTATTTTTTTGAAACGACCACGTGAAATAGAAATTTCCAAATATTTACTCACAACATCCTCCACTTTTCTTAGGGGATCGCTCATTAACGCATGAGAGAAGTATATTGTTAACTACCGAACTGTCGATATATACAGCAATATCGAGCACCTAATGTAGCTCGGAAACTGAAAACTTGGTGTAACACCTTAGACTTATTGATATATTCCCTCACGTTACCGGTCGTGTCCAGCACACAACAAAGATCCCGGCCAGTTGGCCGGGATCTTTGACTATATTAATTGCAACGCTTTCATGTCACGCAGTAGATCTTCCCGTTCTTCTTCCTCTAACTCTTTTAATAATTCATCAAGAGGATGGGTTGATAAAATCTGTTTAATTTCTTTTCGGTGGAACATTTCAACATGCTCTGGGCCACGTGCAGCCATTAATATTAAATTAATAACTGCTAGCATTAATTGCTCAACAGGGAGTTGGTAGACTCCCTCATATTGATAAGAAGCATACCCTCTTCCATCTGTATCCTCTGGCCATTGCGAGTTTCCCCTAGCAATGTCATTCAATTTCACACGACAACCATCATAACAGCATTCTAAGAAATCCCTTTTAATCTCATAATAATCAGTACGTTCACTGTTCATGATTTCTTCCTCGGCGTTAATAACACACCATTGTTATCCAAGACGTTAACTTGGATGCCAGGATATCTTTTCTGGAATTGATCAACTACACCCAAACAGCTACCACAGGCGGGGCGTTCAGTGAAAATAGTCACACTCCCTTTCGCTGATGTGTTGTTACCTAACTGATCAGCCAAGTTATCAAGAATTTTATATTCAGAATCAGTATTTCTTGGGATCAATGCACCTTCTTTATTTGGCAACGTTTTATGCTCAAAATTCTGGCTTCCTGTACCAACCAACCCTTTACCAGCAGTATCGACACCACTATGCGCAGCCACCTGCTTTGGCATACCAGGTATATCAACTTCAGCAACAGCAACGTTACCTGAACGCTTCGGTGAGGAAGATAATCCGGCGCGAACATCGGTCACCAACTGCCTGTAGGGAACCAGTTGATTCTCGGTCAACCTTTCCAGACTGGCGCCTGCTGCCTTCGCCCCATAAACGATCCCTGCTGTATCCTGGATGGCCATTGCTATTCTGGCCCACCCGGGAACATCGTCTATAGCCTGCTGATATTTTGCTGAGTACGCCGCATCCTGGGACATCTTGGCCTTGGCCTGTTCAGGCGTATAACCTTGATCTACCAGTTTGATCAGATCACGCGAGTAGTCCCCGATTAAATCACCGAACTTCGCCATTTCATCAGGGAACTGGTCACGTAAATCATAGTACGTCTGGTATTCCGTATAACCTTGATAGCTCTCCTTGGCTTCATGAGCCAGTTTTATCTCATGGATACAGCCCGCGCTGGCTCCATTGGCACAGGCATTCTGCAGATTTGCATCGCTGACGCCATCCTTTTTCGTCAGGTCGGCCAACTCCTGCACTTCACTATCACTGATGGAACCATTAGCCAGTTTGGTTTCCAGTTGCTGTTGACGGATCTTATCACTGGCATTGAGATAGTTATTCTCCACCGCATTTTTGCCCGCTTGGGCCGCCGTTACCGCACCCGCAGTATCGCCTGTCGCCAGGCCACCTGCAAGTCCTGCCGCCAGTTGGCTCAGCGCACTCACCTGCTGCTTCTCGCCTTCACTCAGCTGTTCCAGCGTCTTGCCCGGGAATAGCTGGCCAGCGATAAATCGCGCTGCCAGTTCCGCCCCGCCGGCACCCAGCCCACCGGCTGCTGCCGACTGGTGGTTCAGTTGCGCAGTCACCGCACCCAGTACCGCATCCCGGCCGCTGCTCAGGCTGAGATGGTTGCCTGCATCCAGCGAGGTTTCGGTATGGGTCAGGCCGTTGCCGTTTTCATGTCCCTTGCCGGCATTGACCCCGGCCGAGACGTTGATACCGTATCCGCCCGAACCGACACCAATGCCCACGCCAACGTTACCGCCTTTGCTGCTGTTTTTGCCGACGGTGCTTTCGGTGTTCTGCGCTGACTGCAGGGTAATGTCCCGCGCCGCATCAAGCGACAGGTCTTTGCCCGCTTTCAACTGGCTGCCGGCAATGGCGATGTCGCCACTTTGCTCCGCCTGGTTTTTACCGGTCGCGGTTATCGACAGGTTTTGCCCGGCGGTGAGCGTGCTGCCCTGCGACTGGTTGCTGTCGGTGCGGGTTTCGCTCTTCGACGACTGGCTGCCATAGGAAGCACTGATGCCCACTGTGTTGGTGGCGCCCTGCGCCGAGGCGGTCAGTGCATTATCCCGCTCCCAGGCCTGCGCAGCCTGCACACCGGACAGCGCTGCCTTGGTGTTTTGCAGGGCATTGAGACGTCCGTCACCTTCTTTCCTCGCCTGTTGTGCCGAGCTGACGGCGGTGTTGAGTGCGCTGCCCACGGTGCCTGACAGCGCCACACTCAGGCCGCTCTGCTTCTGCTCATAGGTCTCCGTGCGGGTGCGCTGGTCGTAGCCCGGGTCAATGGTCACGCTGTCACCCGTGAGGCTCAGGTCCTTGCCGGCAACGAGGTCGGCACCGCCAATGTGCAACTGGTTACCCGCCGTGACAGTGACGCTACCCTGGCTGCTGCCGACGGTACTGACGCTCTGGCTTTGGGTAGTGGCTTTCTCGTCGATTTCATGTTTGCTCGACTGCTTGCCTATCGTAAAGCCGATGCCACCACTGCCCAGCAGGCCGCTTTTTTTCTTCTCTTCCAGCAGA
>NZ_JBKJYW010000377.1:0-36229 GCF_046715635.1 Serratia sp. (in: enterobacteria) | reverse complement strand
AAGATCGGCATCTTCGGCATCATCAAGGTCGGGATCGATCTGCTGGGTGCCACCGAAATGTGGTGGGGCATCGTAGTGCTGGCCTTCGGCGCAGTGTCTGCAGTGTTGGGAGTGCTGTATGCGTTGGCCGAGCACGATATCAAACGCCTGCTGGCCTGGCACACGGTGGAGAACATCGGCATCATTTTAATGGGCGTGGGCGTGGCGATGGTCGGCATGGCTAGCGGACATCCGGTGATGGCGGCGTTGGGCCTGCTCGGCGCGCTATATCACCTGCTCAACCATGCGGTGTTTAAAGGTTTGCTGTTCCTGGGTGCCGGTGCCGTGATTTGGCGCGTACATACCCGTGATATGGAACAAATGGGTGGCCTGGCGAAGCTGATGCCGCTCACCGGGCTGGCGTTCCTGATCGGCTGTATGTCGATCTCCGCCCTGCCGCCGCTGAACGGTTTTATCAGCGAGTGGTACACCTACCAATCGCTGTTCTCCATGAGCCACGACGGCAACTTTGTGATGCGCCTCAGCGGCCCGATTGCCATGGTGATGCTGGCGATCACTGGGGCGCTGGCGGCGATGTGCTTCGTCAAGGTCTACGGCGTCAGCTTCTGCGGCGGGCCGCGCAGTGAAAAAGCGGCGCAGGCTCGCGAAGTACCGTGGCAGATGACGCTCTCCATGCTGTTGCTGGCCCTGCTGTGCGTACTGCTCGGCGTGGGGGCCAGCGTAGTTGCCCCCGTTCTGGCTCAGGTTGCCATGACGCTGGTCGGCACTCATGACGTCACCGTCGTGCAAGGTTCCATGCTGGTGCCGCAACTGGCCAGCCAGGCCATGCTGTCACCGGCGTTGACCTTTATCCTGCTGCTCGCCCTGCCACTGATCCCGTTGGCGGTGTATCTGCTGCTGAAAAGCAATCAGTCCAGCTTCCGCCGCCGTGGCGACCCGTGGGCCTGTGGTTACAACTGGGAACAGGCTATGGCGGTGTCCGCCGGGGGCTTTACCCAGCCACTGCGCGCCATGTTTGCCTCGCTGTACCGTCTGCGCAAGCAGCTCGACCCAACGCCTGCATTGGCGCGGGCGCTGGAACAAACCACCGCGGGGGCAACCCGCGCCGAGCCGTTCTGGGATGACTGGATCATCAATCCGCTGGTCAAGGCCTCTCTACGCCTGGGTGTGCGGTTGCAGGGCATGCAGAGCGGTGACTTCCGCTTCTATTGCCTGTATGTGGTGATCGCCTTGGTGATCCTGCTGTTGCTTGTCGCGGTTTAAGGGGAAATAGCATGTCGATGCAGGAAACACCGTCGTTAATGATGGGACTCTTCGCGCTGATGCAGGCGCTGATGATGCTGGCGATCACGCCGCTGTTCACCGGGATCTCCCGCCAAATCCGCGCCCGGATGCACTCGCGCCGTGGCCCCGGCATTTGGCAGGACTACCGCGATATGGGCAAGCTGTTCAAGCGCCAGGAGGTGGCTCCGGCGCAGTCAGGCGCCATCTTCCGCGTGATGCCTTATGTGCTCCTGAGCAGCATGTTGCTGGTGGCGATGACGCTGCCCATCTTCACGCGGACGTCGCCGTTTGCCGGTGCGGGGGACTTGATCACCCTGCTCTACCTGTTCGCGCTGTTCCGCTTCTTTTTCTCGCTGTCTGGTCTGGATACCGGTAGCCCGTTTGCCGGGATCGGGGCCAGCCGCGAACTGACGCTGGGCGTATTGGTAGAACCCACGCTGATCCTGGCGCTGCTGGTGGTGGCCCTGATCGCCGGTTCCACCAATATCGGCACCATCAGCGCCACCCTGACCGAGGGTTGGAGTTCCCCGACAGCCACGTTGCTGGCCATGCTGGCCTGCGGTTTCGCGGCGTTTATCGAAATGGGCAAAATCCCCTTCGACGTGGCCGAAGCAGAGCAGGAACTTCAGGAAGGGCCGCTGACCGAATATTCCGGCTCCGGCCTGGCGCTGGTGAAATGGGGGATCGGCCTCAAGCAGGTGGTGGTCGCCGAGCTGTTCCTGGCGGTGTTTATTCCCTTTGGTAAGGCGGTGGAGCTGACGGTGCCTGCGCTGGCGCTGGCGGCAGTCATCATGCTGGCCAAGCTGCTAGCGGTGTTTGTCATCGCCTCCCTTTTTGAAAATACCTTGGCGCGTGGGCGGTTCTTACTGACGCATCACGTTACCTGGCTCGGTTTTGGCGTAGCGGCGCTGGCCTTGGTCTTTTATCTCACCGGTCTGTAAGCCGCCAGGAAACCCATTATGGAAAATACGCTCTGTTTGCAATATACCGCCCTCGCCACGCTGCTGCTGCCGTTTATCGGCGCGCTGTTGACGGCCTGCGTGCCGCAACGGATGGCCAAGTGGATCTGTACCCTGTTTGCGCTGCTGGCCACGCTGGGTACGGTGATCATCGGTTGGTTATTCCTGGCCCATGGCAAGGCGGATACCACCATCACGCTGCTGCAATACGGCAACGTGGCGCTGTTCGGTTTTATCATCGACCGCATCAGCACGCTGATTGTCTTCGCGGTGGTGTTTCTTGGCCTGCTGGTCAGCCTGTATTCCACCGGTTACCTCACCACGGCCAACCGCGAACATCCCCACGAGGGCAGCAACCGCTATTACGCTTTCCTGCTGATCTTTATCGGGGCGATGGGCGGGCTGGTGATGTCCTCCACCATTCTGGGGCAATTGCTGTTCTTCGAGATCACCGGCGGCTGTTCCTGGGGGCTGATTAGCTACTACCAGACGCCGAAGGCACAGCGCTCGGCCATGAAGGCCCTGCTGATCACCCATATTGCCTCGATCGGCTTATACCTGGCGGCAGCGACGCTGTTCCTCAATACCGGCACCTTCGCCCTGAGCGCGATTGCGCAGCTCAACGGTACGGCCAGTCTGGTCGTGTTTGGCGGCATCCTGTTTGCAGCCTGGGGGAAATCGGCCCAGCTTCCGTTGCAGGCCTGGCTACCCGATGCCATGGAAGCCCCTACCCCGGTGAGCGCCTATCTGCACGCGGCTTCGATGGTGAAGGTGGGCGTCTACATCTATGCCCGCGCCATCCTGTCTGCGGATACGGTGCCGCATATTATCGGCTGGGTCGGCATCGTCATGGCGACTATCACCCTGATTTACGGTTTCCTGATGTACCTACCGCAAAAGGATATGAAGCGTCTGCTGGCGTGGTCCACCATCACCCAGCTCTCCTATATCTTCCTGGCGTTATCCATCTCCATCTTCGGTTCCAAAACCGCCTTTATCGGTGGCGTGGCCTACATCTTTAACCACGCGTTTGCCAAGAGCCTGTTCTTCCTGGTAGCCGGAGCGCTGAGCTATAGCTGCGGCACCCGGATGTTGCCGCGTTTGCAGGGCGTGATGAACAAGATGCCGCTGCTGGGCGTGGGGTTCTGTGTAGCTGCGTTGGCGATCACCGGGGTGCCGCCGTTTAACGGCTTCTTCAGCAAGTTCCCGATTTTTGCCGCCGGTTTTGAACTGTCGCACGAGTTCTGGCTGATGACGCCGCTGATGGTGCTGGTGCTGATCGAATCGGTCGCCAGCTTTGCCTGGTTTATCTATTGGTTTGGGCGCGTTATTCCCGGCAAACCCAGTGATGAGGTGGCACAGGCCGCTCCGCTGCCGCTGGTGATGAGCGTGGTGTTAGTGATTCTGATCGCGATGTCGGTAGGTTCCAGCGTGATTGCCGTCGCCTGGCTTGGATAAGGGAGTTGATTATGACTGGTTCACTTATCGTCAATAACCTCGCGGGGCTGATGATGGTCACCTCGCTGCTGGTAATTGGCGCCAAACGGCCCGTGGCCTCGTGCTGGCTCTATGCCTTGCAGTCGCTGCTATTGGTGCTGATTTTCTTTACGCTGGGGCAAACCCTGGGCGCCCACCAGCTCACGCTGTGGGCGATCAGCGCCTTTATCACCAAGGTGGTGCTGGTGCCGGTGATCATGGCCTATGCCTTTCGCAAAATGGACGATCCCTCGGCGAACGGCAGCCTGATCGGCCCGGTGATGCTGATGCTGGCCGCGGCGGTGATTGTACTGCTGTGCTGGTTTGTGGTGGAGCCGGTGCAGGTGCCGCTGCTGGCCTCGCTGAAACCGGCGCTGGCGGTATCGCTGGGGCATTTCATGCTCGGTCTGCTGTGTATCGTCACCCAGCGCAACATCCTCAAGCAGGTGTTTGGCTACTGCCTGATGGAAAACGGTTCGCACCTGACGCTGGCGCTGCTGGCGAATCGTGCGCCGGAGCTGGTGGAGATTGGTATCGCCACCGATGCCATTTTTGCGGTGATCGTGATGGTCGTGCTGGCGCGCAAAATCTATCGCACGCTCAACACGCTGAATGTTGAACAACTGACGGCGTTGAAGGGGTGAGATGATGAGTAATACCACCATGCTGTTTCTATTACTGCTGACACCGCTGGCCTTCTCGCTGCTGACCTTTGCCTGTCGATTGCTGGGAAATGCTGCGCGGGTCTGCGTCACGCTGTTGCACTTTGTCGCTATCATGCTGCTGCTGGCGATTTCCCTATGGGTGGTGATGCAGGTGTACCAGCAAGGCGATATTCTGGCTGCCGGACGCTGGCTGCATCTGGATAGCCTGAGCGCCCTATTCCTGGCGATCCTCGGTATCATCGGCTGCCTTACCGGGCTTTACTCCATTGGCTATATGCGCCATGAGGTTGATGAAGGCGAGATTTCGGTAGCGACGCTGTGTCACTACTACGGCTTCTTCCACCTGTTCCTGTTCACCATGCTGTTGGTGATCACCAGCAATAACCTGATCCTGATGTGGGCGGCCATCGAAGCCACCACGCTCAGTTCGGCGTTTCTGGTGGGGTTGTACGGGCAGAGCTCCTCGCTGGAGGCGGCCTGGAAGTACATCATTATCTGCACCGTCGGGGTGGCCTTCGGGCTGTTCGGCACCATTCTGGTGTACGCCAACGCGGCCAGCTTTATGCCCGATCCCAACGACGCCATCTTCTGGACGGAAGTGCTCAAGCACGCTACGCAGTTGGATCCGATGCTGATGCATCTGGCGTTCGTGTTTATCCTGATTGGTTTTGGCACCAAAACCGGGCTGTTCCCGATGCACGCCTGGCTGCCGGACGCCCACAGTGAGGCACCAAGCCCCACCAGCGCCCTGCTCTCTGCCGTCCTGCTCAACTGCGCGCTGCTGATCATCATCCGTTACTACATCATTATCAGCACCACCCTGGGCCATGACTTTACCGGCACTCTGTTGATGGTGTTTGGCTTCCTTTCTGTCGCAGTGGCAGCCTTCTTTATTCTGGTGCAGCGCGATATCAAGCGGCTGCTGGCCTACTCCAGCGTGGAGAACATGGGGCTGATCGCCGTGGCGATCGGCATCGGTGGCCCGCTGGGTATTCTGGCGGCTCTGCTGCATACCCTGAACCACAGCCTGGCAAAAACCCTGCTGTTCTGCGGGTCTGGCAACGTGCTGCTGAAGTATGGCACCCGCGATATTACCGTGGCGAAAGGGATGCTGAAATGCATGCCGTTCAGCGCCGTGTTGCTGGCAGGGGGAGCCCTGGCGCTGGGCGGTATGCCGCCGTTCAACATTTTCCTCAGTGAGTTTATGACGGTCACCGCCGGGCTGGCGGCTGGCCATATTACGTTGACCATCGTCTTGTTGCTGCTGCTGACGGTGGTATTGGCCGGGTTGGTCCGCATGGTGGCCAGCGTGCTGTTCGGCGCCAAACCAGAAGAGGTCAACAAAGGCGAACTGGGAATACTGACGACCTTACCGATGGTGATCCTGCTGGTATTGATGCTGGTGATGGGCACCCATATCCCTCAACCGGTCAGCCGACTGCTGGAAAACGCGGTCCACATCGTGATGAACAACAAGCCTGGCACTCATGGCCAGCCATTGAGCTGGCCATGGGCCGTTCAGAATCATTCCTCTGCGGCCGAACCTCAGGCAGGAGAAGTAAAGTGAGCTACGAAACCCACATTTTGACCCTCAACAACGACGAAAAACTCGGCAAAGGCTACCTGGCCAAAGTGCGCGAGAAGTTCCCCTCCGCATTGCTGGATGCCGAGTGGCAAACCGCCAACCAGGTCACCATTACGGTCAAGCTGAACTCATTACCCGAGATCGTGGAATATCTTTATTACAAGCTGGGCGGTTGGCTGCCAGTGCTGTTTGGCAATGACGAACGTACCTTGACCGGGGATTTCGCCGTCTACTACGTGCTGTCGATGGAGGAAGGGGAAAAGTGTTTTATCACCGTCAAGGCTCAGGTTAGCGCCATCACACTGGAGTTTCCTTCGGTCACCCCACGCGTTCCCGCCGCCGTATGGGGCGAGCGTGAAATCCGCGATATGTACGGTTTGATCCCGGTGGGACTGCCGGACGAGCGCCGCCTGGTGCTGCCGGACGACTGGCCTGACGATCTTTATCCGCTGCGTAAAGACACCATGGATTATCGCCAGCGCCCCGAGCCAACCACCAACGTGGAAACTTACCCGTTTGAAAATGCGGCCACCGGCGAATCACGGGTAGTGCCGATCGGGCCAATGCACATTACCTCCGACGAGCCAGGGCATTTTCGCCTGTTTGTTGACGGCGAGCGCATTGTCGACGCCGACTACCGGCTGTTCTACGTGCACCGTGGCATGGAGAAGCTGGCCGAAACCCGTATGGGCTATCAGGAGGTCACCTTCCTGTCCGACCGGGTCTGCGGGATCTGCGGCTTCACCCACAGCGTGGCCTACACCACCTCGGTGGAAAATGCGTTGGGGATCTATGTGCCGCCCCGTGCCCATGCCATCCGCAGCATTCTGCTGGAGGTCGAACGGTTGCACAGCCACCTGCTGAACATCGGGCTCTCCAGCCACTTTGTCGGCTTCGATACCGGCTTTATGCAGTTCTTCCGCGTACGTGAAAAATCGATGACCATGGCGGAGCTATTGACCGGATCGCGTAAAACCTATGGGCTCAACCTGATCGGTGGCGTGCGCCGCGACATCCTGAAAGAGCAGCGGGTTAAAACCATCAAGCTGATCCATGAGATGCGCGCCGACGTGACGCAACTGGTAGAAATGCTGCTCGGCACGCCGAATATCGAGCAGCGCACCAAAGGTATTGGCCTGTTGGATCGGCAGATCGCTCGCGACTACAGCCCGGTGGGGCCGATGATCCGCGCCAGCGGTTTCAAACGCGATATGCGCTTTGACCATCCTTATGCCAACTACGGTTCGTTGCCCAAAACGCTGTTCACCTTCGACGGCTGCGACGTGTATTCACGAGTGATGGTGCGCGTGCAGGAAGTGCTGGATTCGCTGGCGATGATCGAATACGGCCTGGATAACCTGCCGGGCGGTCCGCTGCTCACCGAAGGCTTCCGCTACCAGCCGCACAAGTTTGCCTTGGGCTATGCCGAAGCCCCGCGCGGTGAAGATATCCACTGGAGCATGCTGGGGGATAACCAGAAACTGTTCCGCTGGCGCTGCCGCGCGGCCACCTACGCCAACTGGCCAGTGCTGCGTTATATGCTGCGCGGCAATACGGTTTCCGATGCCCCGCTGATTATCGGCAGCCTGGATCCCTGCTACTCCTGCACCGACCGCGTCACGCTGATCGATATCAACAAGCGCAAAGCGAAGACCGTGCCGTACAAGGAGATTGAACGCTACGGGATCGAACGCACCAATTCACCGTGCAAGTGAGGGAGGGATCATGCTGAAACTGTTTAAAACCATCCTGAAGGCCGGTGAAGTCACGGTGAAATACCCGTTTAAGCCGCTGGAGGTGTGCCCGGGGTTTCGTGGCAAGCCAGAGTACGATCCTGAGCAGTGTATCGCCTGCGGCGCCTGCACCGTGGCCTGCCCGGCCAATGCATTAACCATGGAAACCCATGAGGCCAGCGGCGAGCGTGTCTGGCAGCTGTTCATTGGCCGTTGTATCTTTTGCGCACGCTGTGAAGAAGTTTGCCCGACGCGGGCGATCCGGCTGTCGGAAGAGTTTGAAATGGCGGTGATGCACAAGCCCGATCTGTATATCCGCGCCACCTTTACGCTGCTCAACTGCCGCAGTTGCCAGCAGCCTTTTACGCCAACCAAATCGGTGAATTACGCCCTGGCGTTGCTGGCCCACGCAGGCATGGGGGCCGATAGCATCGAAGCCTTACGGCCCCAGTTCGAGACCTGCCCCGCCTGCAAGCGTAAACAGGCTCTGAGCCAGCATCGGCCGATGAAGCTGAGCCAGCCGGCAGGAGCGAAATAATATGACGATACCCGATATCAAGGTCAATCATCACCGCAGCACGCCGATCACCGTTGATGAACAGACCGCCAAACTCAAGAGCAAGCTGCTGAAGGATATCAAACGCTCGGCCTACGTTTATCGCGTGGACTGCGGCGGTTGTAACGGCTGTGAGATCGAGATCTTCTCCGCCATCACGCCGGTATTTGATGCTGAGCGTTTTGGCATCAAGGTGGTTCCCTCGCCGCGCCATGCCGATATTCTGCTGTTTACCGGCGCGGTCACTCGGGCCATGCGCGTGCCTGCGCTCAGGGCTTACGAGTCGGCACCCGATCCGAAAATCTGTATCTCTTACGGTGCCTGCGGCTGCGGCGGTGGGATTTTCCACGATCTGTACTGCGTCTGGGGCGGCAGCGAGTCCATCGTGCCGATTGACGTGTGGATACCTGGCTGCCCACCGACGCCTGCCGCCACCCTCTACGGCTTTGCCGTGGCACTGGGCCTGCTGGAGCAAAAGCTGAAGGGTGAGAACCATCTTGAGCAGGTAGACGAACAAGCGGCATTGCTGCTGCCGGGCATCCCACTGCATACCCGCGTACTGATTGAACGCGAGGCACGCCGTCTGGCGGGCTACTACCAAGGCCGCATCATCAGCGACCGTTTCCTCTCCCTGTTGGCCGGTGCCAGCATGGATGCGGCCACGTTGCGCCTGGAAGAATGGTTGAAACAGGAAGGCGATCCGCGCATGCGCGAGATTGTCGCTTGCCTGATTGAGTGCCTGCAACAGGAGCTGACCCATGCAAAATGAAGGTAAGGCGGTGTTCTGGTCGTTACGCCAGAAGTTTCTCGATAGCGATGACGATATGCCTGCCCAGGCACAGCAGGTGATGTATTACTCGCTGGCGATTGGCCATCACGTGGGGGTGATTGACTGCCTGAACACCGAGTTGAGCTGCCCATTGCCGCACTATCAAACCTGGGTTGAGCAGTTCCCGGAGGGTGAAGCCCAACGCAAGATGCGTGGCCTGCTGACCTTTGGCGAAATCACCATCGACTCCACCCACACCAACCTGCTGGCCAATTCGCTGGCTCCGCTGATCGCTAGCCAACCGGCGCCCTTTAGCGAATGGAGTGCCAAGCTGCTCAGCCTGCTCGCCGAGATTGAGCGCGAGCCTGCTATCTACCTGATTGTGAAAAAGGTGACGACCCCATGAATATCGTACTCACCGTTGGCAATAGCATGATGGGTGACGACGGTGCCGGGCCACTGCTGGCCGAGATGATGGCCGAGGCGCCGATCGAGGGATGGATAGCCGTCAACGGCGGCGCCACACCGGAAAATGTGACCCATCAGATCCGCGATCTTAAGCCCAGCCGGTTGGTGATTGTCGATGCCACCGATATGGAACTGGCGCCCGGCGAAATCCGCATCGTCAATCCTGACGATATTGCCGAGATGTTCTTTATGAGCACCCACAATATGCCGCTCAATTTCCTGATCGACCAGCTACGTGAGGATATTGAGGAAGTGATATTTCTCGGCGTTCAGCCGGACGTGGTGATGTTTTATTTCCCGATGACGGAGAAAGTAACACAGGCGGTACGGGTGATTTATCAGCAGTTATCAATATGGGACACGGGGGAAGGTTTTGAGCGGCTCTGAATAGCAGCGCCTAATACCGCAACATGAAAGCTTGAGGCAGGTGGGGAGCGTTGCAGGTTAGCCGACCGTTGAGCGCAGGGATGCGCGACACGAGCCTCCAGGGACGGATTCACGGCGTGTCGGCGTTCTGCATGATCCCCGCCTGTAACACCATCAGCCACAGCAACTTGGGTATTTTGGACGATGACAATACAGGCGAGTCGTTAATCCACATCAAGTCAGCATGGCACAATTTATGCTTCAAATAAGCGAGACACATTTTTCGTCACCGAGGCGATTTTCAAGTCCAGTGGCGTGTTGAGCAATGTCGAACAGGTTTAAACAAGGAGTGCTGGAAATGAAAACAGTCATCACGGTCTGCCCTTATTGCGCTTCAGGTTGCAAAATCAACCTGATAGTCGACAACGGCAGGATCGTTAAGGCCGAAGGCGCTAACGGCGTGACCAATCAGGGCGAGCTGTGCCTGAAAGGGTATTACGGCTGGGATTTCGTTCACGATACCAAGATCCTGACGCCACGGCTGAAAACGCCGATGATCCGCCGGGAACGAGGTGGCAAACTGGAATCGGTGTCCTGGGAAGAAGCCATTGAGTTCGCCAGTTCGCGCCTGCTGGCCGTTAAAGAGAAATACGGCCCGAATGCGATTATGACCACCGGTTCTTCGCGCGGGCCAGGTAACGAAGCCAACTATGTGATGCAAAAATTTGCTCGCGCCACCGTCGGTACCAACAATATCGACTGTTGCGCACGCGTCTGACACGGCCCCTCGGTTGCAGGTCTGCAGCGATCGGTCGGTAACGGCGCCATGAGTAACTCAATCTGCGAGATTGAGGATACCCAGTGTATTTTTGTCTTCGGCTATAACGCCGCAGACTCGCATCCTATTGTCGCCCGCCGCATTCTCAAGGCGAAGCAGAAAGGAGCCAAGGTCATTGTTTGCGATCCACGCTATATCGAAACAGCGCGTATTGCGGATATCCATTTGCCGTTGAAAAACGGTTCCAACATCGCGCTGATCAACGCGCTCGCTCATGTGATGATTGAGGAGAACCTATACGATCAGGCGTTTGTTGAACAGCATACCGAGCAGTTCGATGAGTATCGCTCCATCGTGGCGGGCTACCCACCGGAGTCGGTTGAGAAAATTACGGGCCTTACCGCCCAGCAAATCCGTGAAACGGCACGCATGTATGCCAGCGCGCCAACGGCAACCATCCTATGGGGCATGGGCGTCACCCAGTTCTATCAGGGCGTGGAAACCGTGCGTGCGCTGACCAGCCTGGCAATGCTGACCGGTAACCTGGGCAAACCGAACGTCGGGGTTAACCCAGTGCGCGGGCAGAACAACGTTCAGGGTGCCTGTGATATGGGTGCGTTGCCAAACACCCTGCCCGGCTATTTCCAGGTAACGGATGCCGAGGCACGGGAAAGGTTTGCCAGCGCCTGGGGGATCGACGCGATGCCAGCCGAGATCGGCTATGCATTGAGCGAAGTACCGCACAATATCGATCATGGCAAACTCAAAGCGCACTACATCATGGGGGAAGATCCGCTGCAAACCGAGCCGGATTTAGCCACCATCCGTAGAACCTTTGAGAAGCTGGATCTGCTGATCGTGCAGGATATCTTCATGACCAAAACCGCTGCGATTGCCGACGTTATTTTCCCGGCAACCTCCTGGGGCGAGCATGAAGGAGTGTATACCGCGGCAGACCGTGGCTTCCAACGCTTCTATAAAGCGGTGGAGCCGGTGGGCGATGTGAAGACGGACTGGCAGATCATCAGCCTGATGTCGACGGCCATGGGTTACCCGATGCACTACAACAACACGCAGGAAATCTGGGACGAACTGCGCGAGCTGTGCCCGATCTATTACGGCGCTACCTACGAGAAGATGGCAGACCTGGCTTACATTCAGTGGCCTTGCCCAACGTTGGATCACCCGGGTACCCCTTATCTGTACGAAGGCGGGGAATTCTCTCGGCCCGGTGGCAAAGCGGAGTTCTTTTCCTGTGAATGGGCTCCGCCGATCGATCAGCTCAGCGACGAGTTCCCGTTCGTGCTGTCGACGGTGCGCGAAGTGGGCCATTACTCCTGCCGTTCGATGACCGGCAACTGTAAGGCATTGGTCGCGTTGGCCGATGAACCGGGTTATGTGCAGGTCAACTCGGCAGACGCCGCCCGGCTGGGGATTGAGGATCAGGCATTGGTGTGGGTACGCTCTCGTCAGGGCAAGGTGATTACCCGTGCCAACGTCAGCGAACGCCCTAACCTAGGTGCGATCTACATGACTTACCAATGGTGGATCGGTGCCTGTAACGAACTGGTGGCAGAAAACCTCAGCCCGATAACCAAAACGCCGGAATACAAATACTGCGCCGTGCAAATTGAGCCGATTAAGGATCAAGGGCAGGCGGAACACTATGTTCAGCAGGAGTACAGCAAGATCAAACAGCGCCTCCGCGAGGCCGCTGCGGGCTAACTTGTAAGGTCGAACCTCAAGGATGAGGTTCGGCTTTCCACGCCTCTCTCTCCACCCGCTATTTATCCCCACACTTCCGCCCACGGCTGCCATACTAAAATTCCTAACAGGCAAGTTTTCCCATGGCTAACAAGCCCGCACAATACCCCCTTAGTTTGTCAAGGATTGATCGTTTTCAACGATCGGTCTGATCTGATTGATCTGTACAACCAATTATCTTTGTCCTGCCGCTACCGATAAGATCGCCTTTTATCGATCTCTGGGATACATCAGCAAATATGACGTTCGCGATGAGTGCTGGCAAGGCCGTGTTACCTGACCGCCGCTTGCCCAACGGACTACTGCACCGCGATCGGGTACAGCGCATCCTGGTTATCAAGCTGCGTCACTTTGGTGACGTTTTGCTGACCACCCCGTTGCTCAGTACGCTACGCGCCAATTACCCCAATACCCTGATTGACGTGCTGGTGTATGACGGCACCGAGGCGATGCTGGCGGGCAATCGGGATGTCTATCTGGCCTATACCGTCGATCGCAACCTAAAACGGCAGGGCTGCAAGGCACAGTATCGCGGTGAGCAAGCCCTGTGGAACAGCCTCAACACCGGCCACTACGACCTGGTGATCAATCTGTCCGACCAGTGGCGGGCGGCGCTGTATTGCCGCTTTCTGAAACCGACGTTCAGCCTGGGGTTTGCTTATCCCAAGCGTAATAACCGGCTGTGGCAGACTTGCCATTCGTTGTTGGTGCCGTTGGATGGGCACGACCAGCGGCACACCGTGCTCAATAATCTCGCTATTCTAACCCCGTTAGCCTTACCCACCTTGGTGACCAAGGTGACCCAGGCTTACCGGCAGCGCGATGTCGATGAGATTGACCGCCTCAGCCAGCATCATCACCTGACGGATTTTGTGCTAATCCAGCCTACCGCGCGCTGGGCGTTCAAAACCTGGTCAGTGGCGGGATTCACACGGGTTATCGATTCTCTCACCGCCAGCGGAGAAACCGTGTTGCTAACCGGGGGACGCTCCGCCGATGAGATTGCCATGATAGCTACCATTTTGGCTCACTGCGCCATGCCACAACGGGTGGTTAATCTGGCTGGTCGCCTGGATCTGCCAGAACTGGCTGTCTTGATCGATCGGGCAAAGCTGTTTATCGGGGTGGATTCGGTAGCGATGCATATGGCCGCCGCCTTGCAGACGCCTTCGGTCGTGCTGTTCGGCCCCAGTAATCTGCAACAGTGGTCGCCCTGGCAAGCTCCGCACATCCTGTTATGGGCAGGCAACTATCGTTCGCTACCGCAACCCGACGAGGTGGACACCGCTACCCCGGAACGTTATCTGGACGCTATTCCCGCCAGTGAGGTTATCCGAGCCATCAACCACCAGCTTACCCGCCTGGAAATCCCAACTTCCCGCACGGTAAATGACTCCGTGCTGAATTAACCCTGATTTGAGCCATCACATGCCATCCACCAACCTGTGTTCTGTATCATTGCTTTCCCCCACCCGCTTTCGGCTGTTTGGCTTCACGGCATTTTTGCTCGGCTTGTCCCTCCCGACTTCCAATGCGCTGATGAATGCTTCGTTAGTGTTGGCGGCGATATGTCTGCTGTGGCAGCGTGACTTTCGCCATCTGATGCCTTTGCTCAGGCAACCGCTGGTGTGGCTGCCCGCATTGATGTTTGCACTGCTGGCCGCCTCGTTACTGACAGAGCACCACGAGTACGGCCCGAAGATGGTCGGCAAGTATCAAAAGCTGCTGTATGTGCTGCCGCTGGCGCTGTTCTTCCTCATCGACTCCAGGCTTATCACCCGGTTTATCAACGGATTTCTGCTGGCCAATGCCGTGATACTGGCGATCAGCCTGGCGGCGAGCATCGGCCATGTGACGCTGGGTGGCCTCGACCCTCAGAATCCGACGGTGTTTAAACTGCAGATAACCCAGAACGTGTTTATGGCGTTTGCTGCGTTGATATGGTTGTCCCGGGCTTTTGTGCAATCAGGCGTGCTGCGTTGGGGCTATGGGGCATTGGTTCTACTGGCAACGGCGAACGTATTGCTGATGGTACAGGGGCGTACTGGCTATGTGGCGCTATTGGTCGGCGTGGGGCTTTGGTTGCTGCTGACATTGCCCCGTTGGCAGCGGCTGGGCGTACTAGCCAGTGGCTCGCTGCTGGCCATTATGCTGATTTTTATCCCCAATAGAGCGACGGAGCGGCTGACGCTCGGTTTTACTGAAGTGCGTAATTGCGTGGTGGCCCCGGCTGAACTTGCCTATCAGGCATGCGACAACTCGATGGGACAGCGCACCGCTTTTGCCCGCGAATCACTGCGCCTGATAAAACAGTCTCCGCTGCTGGGCAACGGGGCCGGGAGCTTCTGGTATGGCAACGCGCAGACCGGTTACGGGGTGCATAACCCACACAATGAGTATCTGCTGGAAACGGTACAAAATGGCTTGCTGGGGCTGGCGCTGTTTTTGGGTTGGATGTGGTGCTGCTTCCGAGCGGCCTGGCGGCAACCGGCAGCCTGCCGCAACCTGCTGGTTGCCGTGCTAGGGAGTTATCTGGCCTGCCACCTGTTCAATTCGTTCCTGCTGGATTCCGCCGAAGGGCATCTATTTATGGTGTTGGTCGCCGTACTGGCGGGCTATCGCCTTAATTTGCTCCATCAGCGTTGAAATCGGTGGGGCACACCGGGATACCCCACAGCCAAGCCCGTTCAACGCCAACCGATGACAGTTACTTTGGCCGGGTCAGTGGCGGAGAGGTCTGTATCAACGCATTGAGCACCAGAGCGACCTGGCTACCGGGGTCTTCATGCTGTTGCAAAATCAGTCCTTCAATCATGGCGATGAACATGGTGGCCAACTGCTCGGGGGCTTGTGGTACGTCTTTACCGGCATGCTGAAAGATAATGGCGATTAAATCACCAAGCATCACTGAATTCTGATGATGTAAAACCAAATAGCTGTCAGCAAATTCCCGATCGCGTAACGCAAGCAATTGCAACTCCACATCCATAATGGCGCAATCACGGTTATTTTTTAAGCCGTCAATATACTCAGCGAGTGCCTGACTAAGTTGAGCATCGCTCAGCTCGTTGTTAAGCACCTGCTTTAGTCCATTAATTTCACGCTGTTTAAAACGTAGCATAACGTCAAGGAGCAGTTCGTTTTTGCTGGAAAAATTGGAAAAAAACGCCCCTTTAGAGAAGCCTGCTTCTTCAGCAATGGTATTGATACTGTTGGCATGAACCCCATGGGAAACGATCAACTCAGTAGCGGTAGTTAACAATTTTTCCCGAGTAGCCTGTTGGCTTTCTTCACGATTCAGACGTTTTTTCATTGAGCTTTCAGACTCCTAAAAAATAAAACACTTTTTTGGCTCACGTTATTTACAATATAATTGGATAGGAGTTCGGTTAGATTAATGCAGATAGCTGTTTATTAAGATAGGGGCAGAGGATTATAACGCATTGATAGTAAATGACAATAGAACCACCTTTCGGTGGCTCTGTTTCAGATCAGAAATAATGATAGAATCCCACCATAGCCGACTGAGCCTGATAGTGGGTGATGACATCCTGCGGTGGCAAACCTTCGATCAGGCCATAGTTGGCAGCAGCGGATCGCATATAACGATAGTTGAGCGAAATGCTGTAAGCATCGGTGATCCTCGTAAGGATCCCTGCCCCCAATTGCCAGGCACCAACATCATCATTATGTGCCTGCCCAAAGGGTACACCGTTAGCCGCCAACCCTTTGATGGTCAAGCGGCCATAGCCGATACCGCCCCCGATATACGGAACGACCTGGACACTATCGGTTATTTTCGCCCTGAGTGGCATATCATACCAGACGTTGGCAAAAGCACCGAAAAAAGCCTCACTGCCTTGGCCGCGAGAACTGCTACCGCCTTCATAATAGCGTTTACTGAAGCTATTCAAGCTATTCTTCCGATAATTGACTGCCAGTTCGCTGCATAACCCTGAGAAAAAACGCCACCCCGCGGCCGCTCCATAAACATAGCCGCCACTGGTCGGATTTTTAAAATTCATCCGCACAAAATCGAGCTGTTGCTGCGTCAGATACTGAGGGGCAGCCCAATTGGATCCTCCCTGAATGCCAACGTAGGGGCCGGTTTCTGCCGCCTGCGCTACACTCCAACCACTCAATACAGCCAGCAACAACGTAAGTCTTTTCTTCATTCTTTATCATCTTCCTTGGATAATTTACGGGTAAGGATCCTGTGACGAGGGAATGACCGCGTCGGGTAAATACATTATTGGCTATATATGCTGGATCTGTTTGGCTCGTTGAACGGCTAGCTGTGCCAGATTATTCAGTGATTTTATCAACGCCGGGCGTAGCAACGCCCGCACTATTGTTCTCCATAACCAGGGGCGAACCAGGCTTACATTAGCCTGATGTGTCACCCGACACCGCTGGGGGGAGAGTTCTTCCAGCCAATGATCAAAACGCAGGTTTGCTCCCAACAACCGGGCAGAGTTACTCCATTGCTGCCCGATGGTCATTTCTTCTAGTACGATAGTCATTTGCAGGCCGTTTTTTAACTTGCAAACCCCTTGGGTACCGGGCGCAAACGAGCCTTTTAACTGACAACTAACCACATCAGTATCCCACTCTGTCGATACTTCTAAATCGGACCAAATCTCCCAAATCACCGCCGCAGGGGCAGCCACATCGACAGTAAACGTTAACTTATCCATTTCTACTTTCCTTTAAGGCCAACTGCGGGTCAGTAACATCATGCTTTTCCAGCACTTGTGCCACGATCCTCGCCTCCCCTAACCGTTGCCGATCCGCCTGCAGTATCAGGTTGATGGTATTGGTTCGGCCTAAATTTCCTGCTAATAGCGGCTGTTTATCTGCCATTACGTTTAAGGTGCGTTGACGGGGGATGGGAGCATTGAGAGACAAATGCAACGTCACCAGATTCATCGGTACTCCCAGAGGGATTTGCAGCACATCATGAGCAATCTGCATGTAACACTGGCGGGCTATCTCAAGGAAATAGACCATTGACAGCTGCTTCACATCACCATCGGTGAAGAAATGCCCATCTGGCAACGGCACAGTCTGCACCGCATACTTCCCCTGCTCGTCGAACAATTCGCTAACCAACACGTTATCCGCACGATGTTTATGCAACAGGTCAGCCCGGCGGCAGGGTGCTACCGCCTGCAGAACACCTGCAGACAAGTAATGTGAAATGGCACTCAGAGCAAGCTGAATGCGGCAGGCGATCTGGCCACCTTGCCTGATGGTGAGCAACCAATCTCCGGCTTGCTGGTGCTCAAGCCGTAGGCTGATGGGCACGGTTTTATCAACATAACGCATAAAACGTACGTGCAGATCGCTGATAAATAGGCCGTTGTTGTTGATATTTGCCTGTTCGGCCAGTTGCAATCCCCCGGCGATCAACAAGATACCCGGTACATGATCCAGCGGATGATCAAAGAAGTAAGGATGCAGCTCATTAATCTGCAATGTGGCCTGCCAACCATCGACAAGTTGCTGTACATCACTAATGAGGTGGTTGACGGTTGTCACACTGTGGCTTGGCATATTGATCAATTGTTGCATGATCAGGCTCCGAGTACGCAGCGCCACTAGCACGGTATCGGTAACTTGCTCACTCAGCGCCACCAGCGGCGTCTGCACCACGACTTCATTCATGGTCGGCGTGACCAATGGCACAGGCGACGCTTCAGGGTGGGCAAAACGCAAGGTATAGGGCAATCGAGCTGGTTCAGGCTCCTGCGGTTCTGACCAAGGCTGTACTCGTTCGCTAAATATCCATAGCCAAGGTTGGCCTTGACGGCGAACCTCAATAACCCCGATCTGTTGCAAAACCAGCGCTTGTTTAAGCAGGTGCTCAATGCCACTGGCCTCGGCCAGCCAGCCACTACTCCGATGAAGCGTTTGAGACCGATCCAGATATAGGCTATCCAGCTCGCAAATCGTAGTCTGACTGATTTGTTGTGGATCGATACCAGCAAGCCCGCAGGCATCACTCAGTTGGCGGGCATGACTTGCCAATACCGCACAGCGTAAAACTACCAGGGCTGGATCGCCGGCCTGCCAGGGTCTCAGTAACAATACCCCGGCTCCCTCCCCCTGTAGTGGCCGCTCACTGCTACAATGACGCAGTTCACTGTGACTACTGATATAACGACCCGCCCCCAAAAGCACATGCTCTAAGCCACGATTAAACCAGTGCGGCAAGGTCAGCAACGTCTGCCACAGTAATCCCGGCTCCCCGGCCAGAGTTTGGTGGCAACCACGCAAGTCGAAAATTTTTGCCGCATAGCCAGAGAGCATGGAAGGCAACATAGTGGCCACATCGGCCACCGCTATATTCGGTGCAACGCAGTCTCCGTTAGCGTTAAAGAATTCACTGCGGGCATAAGCATTAGGGTAACTTTCGCCCCCCATATTGCAGCACATCATCATGGCGGTACCGGCATTGTGGGCCAACTCACTATGACGACCAATAATCCGCGCGGTCAATGCCGTCACCAACAGCTTAAAGGGATCGATATGATCAAGCGCTTTCGGCCCCATAGCATAACCGTGAGTCTCGATGGTGTGGTCCGTTGCCAGATAGTGCCCATTGGCCGGACGAAGGGCTGGTTTTTTAGCCAATCTCCCAGCGGGGAAAGGTCGATTGGCTGCGGGCTGATGCAGTTTTTGTTGAAACTCTGCCAGGCTAAATCCCCCTCCCAATGCCGCTTCGGCATCCACGATGGCCAGATTGAGCGTAATGCAGCCGTTGCCCTTCGGCAGAGTGCTTTGCTGCGGCCCAACAGCAACGCGATCAATGATCATATGCGCATTAGCACCACCAAAACCAAAGCAGGAAATAGCCAGCCGCTGCAGATCTGCAGGGCCACTGACCGCCGCGGTCGCCAGTTTGAGCTGGCTATTATTTTCTAAATTGGGGCTGGGCGCATAAGCAGGTTGCGCCGGAATATGCTGATGGCGCAACATCAAGAGGGCTTTTGCTAATGAAGGTCCCCCGGCAGCGGCCAGAGAGTGCCCCAATGTGGCTTTGATCGACCCCAATGTCAGACGCTGTCTGCTACTGTTAGCCGCGAAAAAAAACTGCTGTACTGACGCCAGTTCGGTAGCATCCCCCAGCGGGGTTGCAGTACCGTGGGTTTCCAGATAATCCAAGCTGGTAGGATCCAGCCCCTGCCAGGCACGTTGATAAGCCGTAAGCTGCGCATGCTGACCTGGCGAAAATACCGATCCTTCAGCCCCATCGGAAGACAGGCCGATGGCTGTCAGCATCCCCAGAGGCTGGCGACCAGCAGCCACTGCCTGATTGATGGGTTCCAGTAGGAATGCACAGGCGCACTCAGCGGGTACAATCCCGTTGGCCGATGCGCCAAATGCACGCAGGCAGGCATCCGCCGAAAAAGCGGTCAACTGCGAAAAACCCAGGTAAAGTCCCAACGGCAAGACGGTATTGAACGCCATAACCACTACGCGCTCGGCCTGACCGCTGCTCATCAGACCACGGGCCATTTCTAACGCATGGGGAAACGAACTACAGGCGGTATCCACCGTCAATGCGGGGCCCCCCAGCAGCAGTTGGTCAGCCAGCAAACGTACCTGCTCCCCTGCAGCTACCCCTTGTTCCGACTGGAAATAGCTCTCATCACTCCAGGAAGTTGCCAAGATCAGACCAATACGTTCACGTGGTAGTTGCTCAAGGTTCATACCCGGTTCGCTGAACAGTTGCCTCAGCACTCGTTGGCCGATGTTGATCTGGCGTGATGGCTCTCCTGCCGGCTCATTCAGAGTAAATGCCTGATCGAGATACACTCGGTTGCGCGTGCCAGGCTTGGCGGCAAACACCGCATCGGCATCGACTTGCCAATGCGGTAACAGCGACCGTAAGGGGGCCGTTTCACCACTTGTTAGTAATGCCCACAGTTCCTCGAAAGAGTTGGCACCAGGAAATTCTCCGGCCATGGCGCTAAAGCAATAAGACGGGTTCTCGGCACCTGATAGAATGGAATCATTAGTCATTGCCCATTACCCCAACCTGTTTAACAGATCCATTGCTTCACGGACATTGCGCCGAGACATTAATGCCTCATTGGCAAATTGGCAGGCGCTGTATTGTGGTGCCAAGGTTTCCCAGACGGCTCCTTGAGTGAAGCCATCCGCCAGGTAATGCGCAAATGGGGTCTCGTTGCTGATATCGTGACCACTACCCAATTTTTTCAGCAGTTGAGTTAACGATACCTCCAATCCCGGTGCACAGGTTTCAACCTGGTCGTCAGACAATTTTTGTTCCAGCAACGTGATCACCTCACGCGGGGTCGACAGATTGGTTAACCACTGTGTATGCGGCTTAACTTCTGGATACCGATGTTGCAAGGTTTCCAACACGTCCAAACGGCCAAGTGAATCCAACCCCAAATCGTCAAAGGGTAAAGACAGGTCAATACTCTGTGGCGCAAAGCCGGTGAGGCGCGCAATGATATCCAGCACCGCCTGCTCGGCACAGAATACGGTGTCATCGTTCGATACGGGTTGCGGGCTTAGGGAAGCCAATAATTGCGCCGGAGTATTGACCTCAAATAGGCTAATATTGGCAGCGAATTGGGGAAAACTTTGCACCAGCTCCTCCTGCAAATCCTGACGGCTGAGCGAATCCAACCCCAGTTGATCGAACTCCAAGGCAAAATCGATACCTGATACAGCAAAGCCAGTCATCTGTGCTAATTTTTCGCGTAACCACTGCTCGACATTAGCCGCTTCATCACTGCTCCTCTCAAGGCTGAGCTCCCTACCCGGAGGACTAATCGCCTCCACCACGGGCAATGCATGAATTTCTGACTGTAGTCCTCCCTCAATCAGCAATTGCTGATGCGCTTGCAAAAATTTCTGGGTCACACTTTCCGTTTGCGTCAGTAGCTGTAACAAAATTTGCTGCTGATGTGGGCTGTGGCTCACCAGGCCAAGAACCTTGTCAGTAAAGGCAAAATAACTTTGCGTAATTTTGCTGTTCGCAGAGATAAACTCCTGCATCACTTTATTTTTATCAACTCTCATGAACACATGTCCCAAGATGTACTGCTAGTAAAAAAGCCCTTTGGATTGACGCATTCAGGCAGCCACATCGCATGCCTCTTTCGCAAAGGGTTTGGCAGTCTGCTGACGAAACGCAGCCGTTTTTTTCATAAACACGTTGAGCTCATCAGGGTCTTTGCCCTGAAACGCGATATAACCATCCGGGCGGATCAGCACCAGGCAACCGCCCGCGGCATGATATCGACGATGGAGTCGCCAGTCGGGATCGGCAATAAGCTGTTCAGAGCAGCTAAAATCATCGCAGCTCAGCGTATCGATCACGCAACGTGCCTCAATGCCCTGATAACCGGCAATGAGAGCTCTCGCCATCGCTACATAACCCGCTACACGCGCTGATCCACCTTCAGCAGCGGTAAACACCAACAGCAGGTATTGTTGACGGAAAAACGAACTCAACCACAGAGACTGCTGGCCAGGGGCGACCCACAATGAGATATCCGGAGCCAATTGTCCGGCGCGCGGCGCGGGCACCGGCAAGGTTGTTTTTTTGGCTTTCTTGCGCCACGCGTTACGTTGGTTATTTTGCAGGGTGTCGCGCACCCAAGTGCTGTTGCAATAGTGGTAATGATGACCTGAAATCATGGACGGCAGTTTGCGCTGCACTTTCTGTCGGTTGTTGATCAGAGGCAACAGATTGTTGCGCAGCCAGACCAATGGCCAGTTGCGCAGGGTGATCAATCGCGTCAGGCGGTGTGCGGTTTGTTCTGCTTCCTGCGCCACCGGATAACGCTCGTCGTGATAACTGCCCAGCAGACTTTCGTCGGCATAGCCTTTCGCCACCCAAGCCAGTTTCCATGCAAGGTTATAGGCTTCTGACAGCCCAAGGTTCATCCACTGCCCGCCGATTGGGCTACCAATATGCGCCGCGTCACCCATCAGGAAAATAGAACGATGGCGCAACTGAGTCACCTGACGATGCTGAAAAGCGGCCTGTGTCGTGGATGAGAGGTTGGACAATCGCATTTTCTGTCCACGCCCATCGCATAGGCGCTGGAAAGTCTCAAGATCCAACCGTGGACGTTCCCCCTCTGGCGGTAAGGCATACGGCATCTCCACAAACAGTCGATATCTGCCATTTTCATTGAGCGGCGCCACGGCAACATAACCTTCCGCTGCACCGAGGAAAAAGGCACCTTCATCGCCGCGTTCATCCCAATCAATATCGGCATCTGCCAGCATAAAGTAGCTGTCATAAGGAGCACCATCAAAACTCAGATTGAGTCTTTTACGCACCGTACTACGAGCGCCATCACAGGCACACAGCCAGCGATATTGCTGCCATCGCTGGCTGCATTCATCACCCTGGGACTGGATCAGTGCCTTGACCCCATCCGCCTCCTGCCGGATATCCACCAGGCTGGTATTCCATTCGACCTGGCCGCCTAAGGCCTCCAAACGTTGTAACATCAATTGTTCTGCATCGGGTTGCGGCAGGCTCAACAACATCGGCCAAGCCGCCTCTAGTAACGAAAAGTTATAGCTGATGATGCGCTGCTTATTGGCCTGCACGGAGAAAAACCTAATAGCAAACCCTTGGCTCACCGCCTGATCGGCAATGCTCAACTCACGAAAAATCTCCAGCGTTCGTGAATGAATCGCCATCGCTTTAGTGGCAGTAGAAGGACCACTACTTTGTTCAATAATCCGAAAGGGGAGACCATATTGCTTAAGCAGAATAGCCAGAGTCAGGCCAATCGGGCCAGCACCGACAATCAGGATTTGATGATCGTCAGGAAATTGCTTTGGTTGGATTTTCAAAATTTAGTACCAATTTCTGTAAAAAGGGGCATTGGCAATGGCCAGTAATGCGGCGTCACCAGAAGAATCGCCATAAACATAGATATGGTAGTTATCCAGCCCTGGCAATTGTTGCCGCAGACGTCGAACCTTTTCTTCACCAACACAATCCTCACCCACCACTTCACCGTTCATTTTTTGCCCATCAGTACCCAGTTGAGTACCACAAATAATGTCAAAATTAACCGAGCGGCCCCACTGCTGCAGATAGTTTTCCGGTGAGTTGCTCACCAAAGCGGTAACATGGCCTTGTGCCTGATGCCAACGCAGGCGCCTTAATGCCTGAGGACGCAGATAACCCGGTAACTCATCATTGACATATTTTTGGGCAAATAAACTCTCTTGGCTAATGGCGAGACCGGCAAAAAAACGATGAATAAAGCTGCGCCGAGCTTGCATCAACGGTGTTATTTTCAGTAATACCGCCAGAATTCGCGGCAGCAGCAATAACATCCCTCCCCAAAAAGCGACGGGGCCGCGAATAAACCGGATATAACGCCAAAAGGTATGGCGGTTGGTTAAGGTGCCATCGAAGTCAAATACCGCCAGCACTGGCGACCGGTTTTCATGCGACATGTTCTCCCCCTTGTACCGACAGAATTTTGATATTGCGCGGTATTTTGAAACCGGATAAATAGTTCCCCATAAAAGCCAGCAACTCATTCTGAACCAGTTGCCCGTGGGCTAATTCAATACTTAGAGAGAGCACGTTGGCCTCATGTTTATCGGGCGTCACCCACGCTCGTGCCCGCTTTACCTGTGGATGACGTAAAGCCACCAACTCAATTTCATGTAGGTCAATCATTTGCGCGCGTATTTTGGAAATACGTAACCGCTGGCAGACAAAGAAAAAATGCCCTTGCTCATCCCGCCACACCAGATCGCCGGTATGTAGCCACCCTTGTTTAAAGAACAGCCTGCTGCCCTCTTCGTCCTGATAATACCCCTCGGCAAGCATTGGTCCCCGCACCACTAACTCGCCGATCCGTCCATCCTGCACTTTTTCACCATTCGGGCCGAGCACGCAAATTTCTGCTCCACGGATGGCTTGCCCCATCGCCCCTCGACGTTGTTCACCTAAGGTATTTTGTACCAACACCGGCAGGCTCTCTGTTAAGCCATAACCTTGAAGCACCGGACCGCAACCGAGCAGTTTGCTCAATTTCTCAGCATCGCTGGCTGGCAAGTGGCCTCCGCCGGAATAGATCATCAGTTGCGGATGCAGGCCGCTCGGCAGCGATTTACGTTTTGCCAGCCGGGCATTAAAGTAACGGATCACATCAGGCACCAGGCAGGCAAAAGTGACTTGATAGCGGGCCAGTACCTCGGCGAGATCGCGGTTGAGCAAGCTGTTGGTGATTAACAGCGTGGCCCCGACGCTGAGAGGAAAGACCAGCATCACAGACAGGCCAAAAATCGCGTACAGTGGAAGAGTAACCAGATGGACACTGCCCACTCCCTGCGGGTAAAAATTCTCATGTAAACCATCGGTAGAATGGGTCATTTCCAGATAGCTGTGCGCCACCGGGAAGGGGCGTCCCAAGCCGCGCCAGGTGAATTGCAGCGACACAATCGGGTTATCCTGCGGCGCATTGAGCGGTTCCGGCGGGATATCCAGCGGGTCCCCAAGATACTTTAAGCCATCCTGCTGAGGGAACGATTGCGTTTCGCCACACAGCAATATTTGCCAAGAGTTCTGCGGCGGTGCCAGCAGTGCCCTTTGCTCGAGGTAAAACGCTGGTTGAGTAATAATAAAATCAGGCTGCCCTCTATCCAACAAACGACCGATTTCCCAACGGGTAAGTTTGTTATTAATAATAATAGGCAGTGCCTGTTGACTGACCAGCGCTAAATAACAGGCCACGAACTCAATACTGTTAGGCAAGAGCAGCGCCACCTTGGTGCCGGGTTTTACGCCAGCGGCACGGAAGGTATTTTTACGCTGCTCTGCTAATTCCTTCAGCTGTTGGTAACTCAGTTGCTCATTGTTATCAATATCATTTATTGCCAGCGTTTTTGGAAATTGCCTTGTAACCTCTAAAAAACGATGTAGAAAACCCTCATTAGCATTCGCAGAATTCATCCTACCTCCCTATATTTATGTCATCCAAAGACCATCAAAAACGTTCAATTAATCAGTGGGTGGCAGAAAGCCGTGTTGTCGATACCATTTCAGTACGTCACTCAGTGTTTCATCCATTGGACGGAAGTGGCAACCCAGCTCTTGATGACTCTTGTTATGGCTAAAGTGGGTACGCAGATATTCCCGTGCCATCAATTCAACGCTGGATTTACTTAGTAGTACCGGTTTTTTGGTCAGTCGGTGATAAACCTCATAGCCCTGAGCCAACAGGCGCAGCATAAATAGCGGGATCGGTTTGGATGGCGCGGGGATATTGCTGACCTTGGCCAGTTCCCCCATCAAATCCCCCATCGTCATATGCCGACCGGCAGCCAGATAACGCTCACCACGGCGACCACGTTCCATTGCCATGATCTCATGCTCCGCAACGTCACGCGCATCCACCACGCTAAAACTGGCCGGTAACACGCCAGGAAGCCGCTGGTGCATATAGTCGATGACAAACTGCCCCGAAGCCGTCGGGCCAATATCGCCGGGGCCAAACATCCAGCCAGGAAGAACGAAGCAGGCAAACATCTGCGGATGTTTTTCCAAGAATTCTCTGACCACATCTTCGCTTAATATCTTACTGCGATAATAGTCATCCTGGTCTGTGTTAGCGCGCGACATACTTTCATCGATCTGTTGATTCTTTTCCCCCTGAAGTACGGCAATTGAGGATGTATGCACCATACGACGGATACCGGCCTCCCAAGCTAGTTGTAGCAGATCGGCAGTGCCCTTGACATTAGTGTCATACAATTCTTGCCAATGTTTCCCACCCTTGAAACTATCGCGAAAATAGGCCGCAGTGTGAAACAAGCAGTCACATTCTTGCAAAGAAGCCAGATAACTCTCGGGGTGACATAAATCCCCTTCAATAAATGACACTGGCAGATCAGCGAACTGTTCCCTACCTTTTTCTGCGCTACGTACCAATGCTGTTACCTTAATCCCTCTTTTCAGTAATGCACGCACCAGGTTATTTCCGAGAAGCCCCGTTGCACCAGTAACAAATGCATGGTTCATCAATATTATCCTTGTAAGTGAGCTCACTGAAAGAGCAAAAACCGCTTGCCCCCCCTTCCACTGTTAACATTATCGACTTAAAATAACCGATAGGAACTCAAAAACCAAGTGGTATCTTAAGGTATTTCAATAAACTTAAGGTTGCTACTCCACTCAGCCAGCCTGATTGATTCAATGTATTGCATTGTGATATTTTTCTCGATCAGATTTACATTGGTTTCTCATGCGGTCATTCTTAAAAACGCTCATTACGATATTATTAACATACCGTTATAATACCCCCTCAACCTGCAGTGATTTACTGTTTACAACATTGCCCGTCAGGCGCAATCGATGCCACGCCGTCAATTTATTCCCATGTTCCTCTATGGGGTTCGTAACACTATTCCCCTGATTTAAAAATCAATCTGGTTATGTAAGCATTCAAGGAAGACCCGATTCTTTAAAGCCGTCTAACGCAAGGAAGTGACTAATAAATCAACAAAAATCTCAGTTTTGGCATAACCTGAGAGCAATTGGTTATTTGCCTGCGTTCTCCGTCCGTGCTGAGATTGATATCTCATAATAAAGCCAAACAAGGCGATGACCATGTCTATAGGGAAAACGCTGCTCGCGCTCGCGCTGAGCACCTTCTTACCGGCAAGCGCTGCCATGGCGGCAGCCAACGATACGTTGATTTATTGCTCCGAGGCGTCACCGGAGTCGTTCAACCCGCAGATTGCCAGTTCTGGCCCGACTTTTGTTGCCAGTTCGCAGGTACTGTATAACCGTTTAATCAATTTCGATCCGGTTAACAACACGCCAACGCCGTCATTGGCAACCGAATGGAAAATCTCCCCGGACGGCAAAATCTATACCTTTACCCTGCGCCAAGGGGTGAAATTCAACAGCAACAAAAACTTCAAACCGACCCGCGATTTTAATGCTGATGACGTGGTGTTCTCGGTGTTACGCCAGAAAGACCCAAATCATCCATACCATAAGGTTTCGCAGGGCAACTACGAATATTTCCACGACGTTGGTCTGGATAAGCTGATTAAGGAAGTGAAAAAGCTGGACGATTACCACGTTCAGTTTGTTCTGAGCGAACCGAATGCCGCGTTTCTGGCCGACTGGGGGATGGACTTTGCGTCGATTCTGTCTGCCGAATACGCCGATGCTATGCTGAAAAAAGGCACGCCAGAATACGTGGATACCTGGCCAATCGGCACCGGACCTTACGTTTTGCAGCAGTATAAAGTCGATTCACTGATCCGCTATGCGGCCAACCCCAATTATTGGGATGGTGAGGTGCCAACCAAGCATCTGATCTTCTCCATTACGCCGAACGTACAGACACGCCTGGCAAAACTCCAGACCAACGAATGCCAGATTATCCCAGCACCGGCACCAGTACAGTTTGACGAAATCAACCAAAACAAAGATCTGACTCTGCATAAGGTGGATGCGCTGAACGTCGGCTATCTGGCGTTTAACACCGAGAAAAAACCGCTGGATAACGTGCTGGTGCGCCAAGCCCTGAACTATGCCACCGACAAAAAAGCGATTGTTGATGCGGTGTTTTTAGGTTCTGCCACGGTGGCAAAATCGCCGCTGCCGCCAAATATGCTGGGCTTTGATAAAGACCTGAAGGATTACGGCTACGATCCGCAAAAAGCCAAGGCGTTGCTGAAACAGGCCGGGCTGGAAAAAGGTTTTGAGATCACACTGTGGTCGATGCCGGTTCAGCGGCCGTATAACCCGAACTCCAAACGTATTGCGGAAATGCTGCAAAGCGACTGGGAAAAGGTCGGCGTGAAGGCGAAAATTGTCTCTTACGAGTGGGGGGAATATCTCGCCGGTATGCGTAAGGGCGAGCATGACACCGCGCTGTTTGGTTGGATGTCCGATAATGGCGATCCGGATAACTTTGCCGAAGTGCTGCTGGGTTGCAACAGTATCAAAACGGGGTCCAATGCCGCACGTTGGTGCGATAAAGCCTATGATAGCCTGGTACAGCAAGCCAGGTTGACTAGCATCCCTGCCGAGCGTGCGAAACTCTATGGCCAGGCGCAGGAAATCTTCTACCAGCAGGCGCCGTGGATTGCGCTGGCGAATGGCAAAACCTTCTATGCCACGCGCAGCAACGTCAGTGGTTATAGCGTCAGCTTGATGGGCAGTGATTTTTCCAAAGCCAAGCTGAATTAACCGCAGATCAATACACCTGGTTATCATTGTAGGGCGCAGCATATGCCGCGCCCCTTCGTAGTGACTGGCTCAGCTCAACAGCAGCCCATCATCATCCAGCTTTTCGCCACGTGTTTTCTCAAACATCGCCAGCAGGTCGGTGACCTGCATATTCGCCCGTTGTTCCCCGATAACATCCAGCACCACCCGCCCCTGGTGCAACATCACGGTTCGATGTCCATGATCCAGAGCCTGGCGCATCGAATGCGTCACCATCAGTACGGTCAGTTGCTGCTCGGCGACAATACGGTCGGTCAGCGCCAGTACAAAGGCTGCCGTTTTAGGATCGAGCGCGGCGGTATGTTCATCCAGCAAGAGCAGACGAGAAGGCTGCAGCGAAGCCATCAACAGGCTGACCGCCTGACGCTGCCCGCCAGACAGCAGCCCCATGTGATCCCCTAGACGATTCTCCAGCCCCAGTTCCAACGTGGCCAACTTATCGCGGAACAGTTGCCGCTGCTTGCTCTTGACCGCTCGCTGAAATCCTCGAATTTGACCGCGTTGCAGAGCCAGGGCCAGATTCTCCTCAATGCTCAGCCCCTCACAGGTCCCCGCCAGTGGATCCTGGAATACGCGGGCGACCATACCGGCTCGACGCCAGGCGGGCATCAGGGTAACGTCCTGTTCGCCAATAAACAGCTGGCCGCGATCGGGGGTAATATCACCGCTGACCGCATTGAGCAGCGTAGATTTCCCTGCCCCATTACTGCCAATGACCGTCACAAACTGCCCTGCCTCAATGTTCAAAGACAGGCCACGTAATACCGGGTTTTCCAGCGGAGTCCCGGGGTTAAAGGTTTTAAACAGCTGTTCGGCACGCATCATGATGGCTGCCTCCCCCGTTTGCTTTTCAATTTTTGTTTCAACTTCGGCAGGACCAGCGCCAACGTAACCAGTAGCGCGGTGATCAGATTCAGATCCTGCGCCTGCAAGCCGATAAAGTCTGCATTCAGGGCCAGCGCGATCATCAGGCGATACAGCAATGCCCCTAACAGGGTCGCCATAGTGATCAGGAACAGGCTACGGGCAGGCAACAGTGTCTCACCGATGATCACCGCCGCCAGCCCGACGACGATGGTGCCGATCCCCATGGAGATATCGGCGCCCCCCTGAGTTTGTACATACAGCGCCCCCGCCAGTGCTATCAGCGCATTGGATACCGCCATGCCGATCACCGTCAGCCGACTGGTCGCAATCCCCTGAGCGCGCGCCATGCGCGGATTCGCTCCGGTTGCCCGCAGCGCAAGGCCCACCTCGGAGGTCAGGAACGCGTCGAGCGCCAGTTTGACGACGACGACCACCACCAGCAGTAATAGCGGCTGGATCAGCCAGGCGTTATCTTCAACCTGGCTGATGAAAGGAGTGAAAACGCTGGGTAAGCCAATCAGAGCCAGATTTGGCGCCCCCATAATGCGCAGGTTGATGGAATACAGGGCAATCATCACCAAAATGCTGGCTAGCAGTTGCAAAATACCGAGCCGCACGTGCAGCCAGGCCGTCAAACAGCCAGCACCGGCACCCGCGATAGCCGCCAGCAAACACGCCAGCCAGGGGTTATAACCGCTGACAATCATCACCGCAGCAACCGCGCCCCCTAAAGGGAAGCTGCCATCGGCCGTCAGATCTGGAAAATTAAGCAAGCGAAAGGAGATCAATACGCCCAACGCGACCAGCGCAAAGATCAGGCCGATCTCCAAAGCGCCCATCAGGGAAATTAACGACATGCGTACCTCATAAAACATCTTGGCCCGCCACCTGCGGCAGGCCATTCACACCCGATGTAAACCATCATTCAACGCAGATCGTTACTTGATGACTTCTTGTGCTGATTGCACCAGCTCCGCTGGCAGAGTGACCCCCTGCTTCTGGGCGGCGGCAGGGTTCACGCTCAGGCTGAGCTTGTTACCTACCTCAGGAGCTATGGCGCCTGGCTTCTCGCCCTCTAACAGACGGACGACAATTTTACCGGTCTGACGGCCCAGATCGTAATAGCTCATCCCCAACGCCGCAGCCGCGCCACGTTTGGCAACGCTATTGTCACCGGCGATCAACGGGATTTTAGCCTGATTGGCAATGCCGACCAGCGACTCGTAGGTGGAGATAACGTTGTTATCGGTATTGGTGTAGATCACATCGACTTTACCCACCAGGCTTTTGGCCGCCGGGGCCACATCGATGGTACGTGCGGCAGGAACCTCAACCAGCGTCATTCCGCGTTTGGTCAGCTCATCTTTCAGCTCTTTGACCACCACCGTCGAGTTGACTTCCCCTGGGCTGTAGACCATGCCGACACGCTTGGCCTCGGGTTTAACCTGCAAGATCAGATCGACCTGCGGGCCGATGGCGACGCTGTCTGAAACGCCGGTAACGTTGGTACCACTCGGCTGCCAACTGCTGACCAGCTTGGCCGCCACCGGATCGGTTACCGTAGTAAACACCACCGGAATAGTCTTGGTGGCCGCCACCACTGACTGAGCCGCAGGCGTTGAAATAGCCACTATCGCATCAGGCTTGTCACCGATAAATTTACGCGCAATCTGCCCAGCGGTGGCCGTATTTCCCTGCGCGCTCTGGAACTGGATCTTGACCTTATCCTTGTCATACCCCGCAGCCTTTAGCTCATCAATCACCCCATCACGGGTGGCATCCAATGCCGGATGGTCAACGATAGACAGGATCGCCACCGATTTCGGCGTAGCGGCGTAACTGCTTACTGCAAATAAGGCGGCGGCGATAGCTACAAAAATATTCTTATTATTCAAAGGCATGCTCATATCCTTTTCAAGTTGGCGTCGGTGCCAGAGGTGATGATTAATCATCCTAGCACAGTGTTTTACTGCCATCTATTGAATAACGTTTTGTTATCATGTGCTTAACATGCAGAATTAAAAGAAAACACTCGGCGCGCTTACACGGGGCAGTGATTCGGGTCACAAACCGCCACTTTGGGCCTCTCGTTGTTCGACGCTTAGGCCATTAAACAGCGCCCACAACCCGCGTAGCGAGCGGGTAATGGGGCTGTATAAAATCGCCAGTGGGGAGGGTTGGGGAATTGACGCTGCGGCGGGTTATTACACCGTGATTAGATTATTTCTTTTTCACTGACAATGGCTTTTGATACCAGGCCATAGTCGATCGCTTCTGCCACTGGCATCCAAAAATCGCGGTCAATGTCGTTCAAGACCTTTTCCAGTTTCTGCCCGGTTTCCTTGGCGATCAAGGTAGCGATTCTTTCCCGTATGCGGATAATTTCTCTGGCCTGAAGCGCCACATCGGTAGCCTGACCACCAATACCGCCGCTAGGCTGGTGGATCAGAAAACGGGTATTGGTCAAGCAGAAGCGGCGTTCTTTGGGCACCGATAAGAACACATTAACCGCGGCGCTCCCTACCCAACCGCTGCCGATCATATTCACTGGAGCACTAATAAAGCGGATGGCATCGTGGATCACATCACCCGACTCTACATGACCGCCAGGTGAGCAAATCAGGAAATTAATTGGCGCGGAGGACTCATCGGACAGCGCCACCAGTTGCTTGACGACATTGTAGGCCACCGTGTCGTTGATTTGCCCAAACAGCAGGATCGTTCGCGACTTGAAGGTTCTCTCATCCAAAAAGGCATCACGCTGAGGATTACTTTTTTCCGCTTGTTCTTCCATCTTGTACCTCGTCTGTTTTATCTATCATCCTGGCCGAACATGGCAAAGTTAACCATAGCAGCAATCGTCGCCACTAGCCTGGCAACAATCACCAACCAGCCGGCAAATAACCAAACAGTGACGCAATCGCATAGACCGCACTTCCCAGATACAGCAGTACAATACTGACCTGCAACAGCGGATGCGTGATCCAGTTACATTGCCAGAGCGGCACCCGGTCGCCATGTTTGCGAGCACCTCGCAAAATCAATATCGGCATGATCGACAAGATCACTCCACTGAATACACCAGCGAAATACAACGCATTGACGAATGAAACCAGACCACTGTAGGCCAGCGCGAACGGTGGCAAAACGACCACCATCAATACACCTAAGCGGCGCAACGGCCGTTCGTCGTCCCCCAACCTGAACTTATCGAAAATATTGCTCACAAAGCTGCCACCCAGTCCCCAGTAGGATGTCAGCATGGCACATAGCGCAAAGATATTGGCAGAGAAGAAAGCCCATTGGCCAAGCGCCTGCCCCCACGAGATCGTCGCCACATCAGAAATATTACCCAGCCCACTGAGCGCGATCACCGACATCGGCACCACTGCCAACAGCACAAAAGTCGTTACCATCCCGACAATAATGGCCTTGGGAAGCTGTTCTGGTTTATCCGCAAAACCACGCGCCATCTCAGGCACAATATATTGGGCAGAGAAGCAGAACACCACCACACTGAACACGGGCACCATAAAGAGCCAATCACCGTCAAGCAGGTTGCGCATCTGGGTGGTCTCTTTCAATAGCGTCGCGAGAACCAGAGCACTCAGCATGACAACCATGCCGATACTGATAAACTTTTCGCCACGGCCAATGGCCTTCAAGCCGAGATACAGAACCAACGCCGCCGGGATAAAAAACAGCAGGCTGCCGAGCGCAGGTGAAATGCCGAGCAGGGATTGCAATAATTTGCCGCTACCTGACATGTAAGCAGTAAGCGCGCCGACACTATTGACACATACTGAAGCGAACATGACCCATGAAGCAAAACCACCGACATAGCGCCGTGCCAAGCCACTTAGCTGCAGATGTTCTCGGGTACGAAGGGTAGATTCAGCGACATACAGCATAGTGATGGTGGTTATACAGCCAACCAGTACCAACCAGAATAGCAAAGGTAAATAACCCGCTTTACTGGAAGCGTACGCGATAGAAAGCACGCCTGCACCGATATTAGTGCCGACTATCATTGCGACCCCTTCAAGAAAAGTCAGTGATTTGACGGGTGCAAAAGTCCGTTCCCCTGCGGCTTCTGCCGGGGAAATGCCGATGTTTTCGCAAGACATATATCATCCTTTGATACCCGGTAGCGTTAATGACCAGGAAAAGTTAGCGTCCAGAGGGTTAGTTGTTACTTTTTATTCACAAACATGAAACAACATCACCTGGTTATACAGTGTACGGCCCTATAAACGAGTGCCAATCACGATTACTTGAGGGATCCAATTGTGTTCTTTAAGGGGGATTATTATTGCAGCGATTCAGCGAACAGCCTGATGGCAAGCGGCATCTGCAGCTTTATAGCAACCTTTGTGGTTCGGACGATTTTTGTCTGGCTGGTGTGTACGAGGATTTTTGCAGGACGTGATCAGAGGGCATAAAAAGTGTGGGAAAGTCATCAAATGGTTCGCCTGCTGCGGTTAGGATAACCAGTATCATTTCATAACAATCCCCATTATATCAGCCATATTCCGTCACTATCCGTCAGCCCTCTTATTTTACAGGCTCATCGTTTTTGCCGTCAGTTTTTGGCACTCAATGGATAAAAACGCCATGCGTTTTTAAACAGCAGATCGTCATGAATTATAATGGTTCCTTTGTTCAATAAATCTCAGGAATATGTTTCAAAGGATAGTCTGGTGAATGATATTTCCCGATTTTTCGTTTAGGCAGTTTAATCTTCTTTTTCGGCAACCGCTTGTAGGGAATATGCTGCAAAAAGTGGTGGATAACATTGAGTCGAACCCGCTTCTTGTCTTCTGAATTAGCAACAAACCAAGGAGCCCAAAGGCTGTCTGTGGCAGCAAACATGTCGTCCCTGGCTCGGGAATAGTCGTCCCAGAGTTCGAAAGAACGGATATCTATCTCTGAAAGCTTCCATGTCTTGCGGCCATCATCAATACGTGCACGCAATCGACGTTCTTGTTCCTTTGGGCTTACATCCAGCCAGTATTTGATTAGAATTATGCCAGACTCCACCATTAATCGTTCCACCATCGGAACCGTCTCCAAAAATTGATGCGTCTGCTCTTGCGTACAAAAACCCATAACTCGCTCGACGCCAGCCCGGTTGTACCAACTACGATCGAAGATAACTACCTCTCCTGCTGCTGGCATGTAAGGCATGTAGCGTTGCAGGTACATTTGGGTTTTTTCACGTTCGGTTGGGGCAGGAAGGGCAACAACACGGAACACTCGTGGACTGACTCTTTCGGTCAGTGCTTTTATCGTACCGCCCTTGCCAGCCCCATCGCGCCCCTCAAACACGATGCAAACTTTCAGCCCCTTGGCAATCACCCAGCTTTGTAAATGGACAAGTTCTTCGTGTAACAACCTGAGCTCTTGCTGATATTTTTTTTCCGGTATTTTTGCCGTGCCTTTTCCTTGTGGCACACGGTTGCCTGATATGCGCTTGGGGTTCTTTTCTTTTGAAAGACTGGCATCGGGTACGATTTTGTTTTTCTTTCCGTTAGTCATGAAGTTACCCCACAATATCATCAATATGACGCTAGCCAGACGTTGAACGCCCCCTTACAGCGCTTGGAGGGCTGCGTATGCAGGACGGATAAGGAGTCAGGAGCCGATGAGCAAGCACGTGGTCTCATCTCATACAATATCGTAGTTGTTATTTCTTCATGCTGCGAACCATCTTCTCTGGCCGCATCACTCCAGCTAAGAGCATTTAACAAAGAGAAGTGAGATGATTTTAAAATAACTAGCTATTTAAATTAGCGATTAACAGCGTTTCTGGTTCCGTTACTCCCCAAACTACTTGTTCAAAACCTGGTGTTATTTGCCTTGTTCGCAGACAGTAAACTGATAGCCGCTCTGGCGTTGGTGGGGATCGTTCTGGTTGGCGTCGCGATGAACCCCGCCATGGTTTCACGCGTAATGCGTACTGCGAACGGAAGGCCGCTTCATTATGTCTAAGTTGCATTGGTCACGGAGGGAAACAGGGGGATAGGCGCTGATATTGCCCGGCATCTAGCCTGCGATGGTGCCGAGGTCATCATAACTTTTGTGCACAATTCTCAAGCTGCAGTTCAGAAGGACGGGGTTTTACGGCGTGGCTGATAAATATTGGGAGTTGTGTTGGCCGTCATGTTCCGGGGGGCGGGTTGACGTTATATGCAATGAGCAAGTCAGCCATCATAGGGCTCACGAAAGGGCTTGGGCTCTAAAGGTATCTATCACGGTAAATCAGATATCTCCGGGGCCAATCAACACGGATATGAACCCGGTTAACGGTCCCAATGCCGAATTCTGATGCAATCTGACATCCTTGGGGCGGTATGGAACAACCAACGAGATCGCGGCAGTTGTCAGCTTTTTAGCCAGTTCAGATGCTGCTTTTTTCACAGGGGCAGAAATAGCTGTTGATGGAGGAACAAATAGCTAAATAATTTTGCATACCGTCCTATCCCTACCTTTGGCCGATCTGGAGCGGATGCTATATTTACTGGATAGCATAAACGAAAAACCCCAAGCCTTTTGAGCTTGGGGTCATTCATAATATGGCGGAGGAGCAGAGATTCGAACTCTGGAACGGTTTCCCGTCGACGGTTTTCAAGACCGTTGCCTTCAGCCACTCGGCCACCCCTCCGTAATGCAGCGAACTATAAACA
>NZ_JBKJYW010000376.1:0-11691 GCF_046715635.1 Serratia sp. (in: enterobacteria) | reverse complement strand
CGTTGATTGCTTTACGTAATACCTTGACTTTGATGTTTTTCATCCCTACTTTCCAAAGCTGAACGGGCTAACTAAGCACTCTGGACAGCTCCCACAGGGAAAGGGAACCGATCGAGTTCGTTGATTGCTTTACGTAATACCTTGCCTTTGTTGTTTTTCCTCCCTACTTTCCAAAGCTGCACGGGCTAACTACGCACTCTGGACAACTCCCACAAGGGACCGATCGCGTTGGCCTGAAAGTACGGTGACTCATCATGTGCATTTGTTGACTCTCCTTGGATAAATAGAAGCTCAAGCTTTGCTGAGATGATCTTCGCTCTTCCATCAGAGCAGGGGCCATCAGCTCCCTCTCCCATTGGGAGAGGGTTGGGGTGAGGGGCCATTTTTTAACCAACTCCGTGATTACGATCATAGTTCTGCACTCTGCTACTTTTCAATGGAACCGGTTCCATTTACCGTTATTGCAACAGTCGCGGTGGTGAATGTCACCTCAGGAGCCAAAAGATGAAGCAACAGATTATTGTAGTAACCAGCGCCTACGGCAACGACAGGGTGCAGCAGCTCGGTGGTCAGGCGGCGTTGTTACCCCTGATCGCCAAAGCAGGTGCCGACGGCGTGGAAATCCGCCGTGAACTGCTTTCCCCGCAGGAACTGGACGCTTTACCCACCCTGGCAAAAGCCCTACAGCAATACCAACTGGCCGCCGTGTATTCCGCTCCTGAGTCACTGTTTACGCCACAGCATACCCTGAACCCGAATCTGCCGGCCTTTTTGGCGGAAGCGAACATCCTGCAAGCCAGCCGTCTCAAGCTGGCTTTGGGCCACTACCAACCGGGCTTTGATTTTACCGAGTTAAAAATCGCGCTGGGGCAATCCGCAACCCAACTGGTGGTCGAGAACGATCAAACGCCAGACTGCGGCATCCTGTCGTTGATGAACGCCTTTTTCCATGCGGTAGAAGAGAACCAGTTGCCGGTCGGCATGACGTTCGACATGGCCAACTGGCATTGGGTGGGGCAAGACGCCCTGGCCGCCGCCCATCTGCTGGCCTCACACGTCGGCTATATTCATGTAAAAGCCGCCACCCTTGGCCCACGCGGCTGGCGTGCCATTGCCCTGGATGATACCGACGGCAGCTGGCGCGAAGTGCTGGCCCGCTTGCCGCAGGATGTGCCGCGCGGTATCGAGTTCCCGTTACAGGGCAGCGATTTGGAGGCGGTAACCCGTCACTACGTGGATGTGTTACGTGGGGAGCAGGCATGATGAGCACGCAAAATCCTTTAGACGTCGTAACGCTGGGTGAAGCCATGGCGATGTTTGTCGCGGCGCAAACCGGCGATCTGGCCGAGGTAGAAAGCTTTACCAAACGCATCGCCGGTGCCGAGCTGAACGTGGCGATCGGGCTGGCCCGCCTGGGTCTGAACGTCGGCTGGGTCAGCCGGATAGGTAACGACTCGTTTGGCCGCTTTACCCTGCAACAGTTGGCGAAGGAAGGGGTTAATGCCCAGCGGGTCACCGTTGATGGCCGCTACCCAACCGGTTTTCAGCTGAAATCTAAAAACACCGATGGAACCGATCCCAGCGTGGAGTATTTCCGCAAAGGCTCCGCCGCCAGCCATCTGTCTACCACCGACTTTGATCGCAACTATTTCGCCGGGGCGCGCCACCTGCACCTGAGCGGGGTAGCCGCCGCCCTTTCTGCCGAGTCGCTGGAGCTGTGCCATTTCGCCGCTGCTGAGATGCGCGCTCTGGGCAAAACCATTTCCTTCGACCCCAACCTGCGCCCGGTGCTGTGGTCTAGCCGGGAGCTGATGATCGAACAGCTCAACAAGCTGGCCTGCGCTGCCGACTGGGTGCTGCCAGGACTGAAAGAGGGTCAGATCCTGACCGGGCAATCCACTGCAGAAGGCATCGCCGATTTCTATCTGGAGCGCGGCGTACAGGCCGTCATCATTAAAACCGGGCCAGAGGGTGCCTGGTTTAAAACTGCCGCCGGCGACCAGGCTGCGGTACCTGCGGTCAAAGTCACCAACGTGGTAGATACCGTCGGCGCCGGAGATGGCTTCGCGGTAGGGACGCTGAGCGCCCTGTTGGAAGGCAAAACGCTGCTACAGGCGGTGCAACGCGGCAACAAGATCGGTTCGCTGGCCATCCAGGCCATTGGCGACAGCGAAGGGCTGCCAACCCGCGCCGCACTGGCGGAATAATATTTGCTCCAATGAGCGCCAACCTCTGTCCCTACAACCGAGGCACGCCGAGAGAGCACAAGCCCCAGCGGATGGCTGCAAGCCACCACTGGCGAAAAGACTCCACTGAAGGGTTACGAACATGAGTAAAGCAACTATTGCGGCCAAACGCTGGTGGTACATCATGCCCATCGTGTTTATCACCTACAGCCTGGCCTATCTGGATCGCGCCAACTTTAGCTTTGCCTCTGCCGCTGGGATTAATGACGATCTTGGCATCACCAAAGGGATGTCATCCCTGCTGGGTGCCCTGTTTTTCCTCGGCTATTTCTTCTTCCAGATCCCCGGCGCCATCTACGCCGAACGCCGCAGCGTCAAGAAGCTGATTTTCTGGTGTTTGATCCTGTGGGGCGGCTGCGCCTCGCTGACAGGCATGGTCAGCAATATCCCGATGCTGGCGGCGATCCGCTTTATCCTCGGTGTGGTGGAGGCGGCGGTGATGCCCGCGATGCTGATTTATATCAGCAACTGGTTTACCAAGTCTGAACGCTCCCGTGCCAACACCTTCTTGATCCTTGGCAACCCGGTCACGGTGCTGTGGATGTCGGTGGTTTCCGGCTACCTGATCCACGCCTTTGGCTGGCGTGAAATGTTTATCATCGAAGGGGTTCCTGCGGTGATCTGGGCATTTTGCTGGTGGGTACTGGTCAAAGACAAGCCGTCACAGGTCGGCTGGCTGAGCGATCAGGAAAAGCTGGCGTTGCAACAGCAACTGGCTGAGGAGCAAAAAGGCATCAAGGCAGTACGTAACTACGGCGAAGCCTTCCGCTCGCGCAACGTGATCCTGCTGTGCATGCAATATTTTGCCTGGAGCATCGGCGTGTATGGCTTTGTGCTGTGGCTGCCTTCGATCCTGCGCAGCGGTATGCAGATGGGGATGGTTGAAGCTGGCTGGTTGTCATCGGTACCTTATCTGGCCGCCACCATTGCGATGATCGTGGTTTCCTGGGCGTCGGACAAAATGCAGAACCGTAAGCTGTTTGTCTGGCCGCTATTGCTGATCGGCGCACTGGCCTTCTTCGCCTCCTACGCCATTGGCCCGAACCACTTCTGGATCTCCTATGGTCTGTTGGTGGTCGCCGGGGCGGCCATGTATGCGCCTTACGGCCCGTTTTTCGCCATCATTCCGGAGATGCTGCCAAGAAACGTTGCCGGGGGTGCCATGGCGCTGATTAACAGCATGGGCGCGCTGGGTTCCTTCTTCGGCTCGTGGTTTGTCGGCTACCTGAATGGGGCGACCGGCAGCCCGGCAGCCTCCTACATGTTTATGGCTATCGCGTTGCTGGCCTCGGTGGGGCTGACGCTGATCGTCAAGCCGGCACGTAACGAAGCTCAGCCTCAGGTGGCCTAATCTTGCGAGTGAGGGGCTCTGCCCTTCACTCTCCTGCAATATGTTATGTTGAACATCTCGTTCGCCAGATGGAGTTATTTGATGAAGCCTGCAATCGTGTTGTACAAAAGTATTCCTGCCGATCTGCGTGCCAAGCTGGACCAGCACTTTACCGTTCATGCCTTTGACGGTCTGCAACTGGACAACGCCGCCTTTGATCAGGCGCTGCAACAGGCCGAAGGTATCCTCGGTTCCGGCGGTAAGATTGATGAAGCCTTTTTGCAACGCGCCCCCAAACTGCGTGCGGCGTCCACCGTCTCCGTCGGTTACGACAACTTTGACGTTGCAGCACTCAACGCCCACCGGGTGCTGTTGATGCATACCCCAACCGTCCTGACCGAAACCGTAGCCGATACCATCATGAGCCTGGTGTTGGCCACCGCACGCCGGGTGGTCGAGGTGGCCGAGCGGGTCAAAGCTGGGGAATGGCAGGGCAGCATCGGGCCTGACTGGTACGGTGTCGACGTGCATCATAAAACTATCGGCATCCTCGGCATGGGCCGCATCGGCCTGGCGCTGGCGCAGCGTGCGCACTTTGGCTTTGGCATGCCGGTGCTGTACAACGCGCGCCGTACACATGAAGAAGCAGAGCAACGCTTCAATGCCCGCCGCTGCGATCTTGATACGCTGCTGGCCGAGTCGGACTTCCTGTGCATTACGCTGCCGCTCACCGAGCAAACCTTCCATCTGATTGGCCGCGAACAGCTGGCGAAGATGAAGCTGAGCGGGATCCTGATCAACGCGGGGCGTGGCCCGGTGGTGGATGAGCAAGCGCTGATCGAAGCCTTACGAGACGGCACCCTTCACGCCGCCGGGCTGGATGTGTTCGAGCAAGAGCCGGTCCCTGTCGATTCACCGCTGCTGAAAATGGCCAACGTGGTCGCTTTGCCGCATATCGGTTCCGCCACCCATGAGACTCGCTACGGCATGGCCGAGTGCGCCGTGGATAACCTGATTGCGGCCTTGACCGGTACGGTCACAGAAAACTGCGTTAACCCGCAGCTGCTAAAGAAATAAGTTTAACGATGAGACTGCTCCAGCTCGCTACGTTTTGAACCTGTGGAGTTATCAGCAGTCTCCCCCTTCCCCCTCCGCCCCCAAATTCTTACCCTGGGATGAGGCGATTTTTTCTGCATAAAGCACACTGGGCTACCCTACGATAAAAACGCTTCCTGCCACGAGTAAGGAGAGCCATGAAACACCTGACCCTTCCCCTGCTGATGCTGCTTTCACCCGCAGCGTTGGCCAACTGGACGCTGCAAAGCTTTCCGGCTTTCAGCGAATCTGCCAGCGGTTTATTTACCAGCCAGGCAACCTTGGCCAAAGGCCAACTGCCGCTGCGACTCTATCAGAACCAACAGTGCTGGCAGCCCAGCGACGCGGTTAAGCTAAATCAGACGTTGTCGCTGCAACCCTGTAGCGATAGCGCGCCGGTCAACTGGCGGCTATTTCGCGATGGTGATTATCAGGTGCGGATCGACACCCGCAGCGGTACGCCCACCTTACAGCTCAGCCTGAAGACCGAACCGGAAAAAACCGTCGCCAACGTGGCCCGCACCTGCCAACGCTGGGATGGCCAGCCGATCATGATCGCGGTGAAGGACACCTTTGCCGAAGGCGAAATGGTGCGCGATTTTTACTCCGGCCAGACCGCCACGGTGGTTCATGGCCAGGTCACCCTGCAACCGGCGGCCAACAGCGGGGGGCTGCTATTGCTGGAGTCAGCCAATACACCGCCACAGGCGGCTTTCAATTGGCACAACGCCACGGTCTATTTTGTGCTGACCGATCGCTTTGAAAACGGTAATCCGGCCAACGATCACAGCTATGGTCGCCACGGTGATGGCATGCAGGAGATCGGCACCTTCCACGGTGGCGACCTAGCCGGGTTGACGCAAAAGCTGGATTATCTGCAACAGTTGGGGGTTAACGCCCTGTGGATCAGTTCCCCGCTGGAGCAGATCCACGGTTGGGTCGGCGGCGGCACCAAAGGGGATTTCCCGCATTATGCCTATCATGGTTACTACCATCAGGACTGGACCAGGCTCGATGCCAATATGGGCAACGAGCAGGATCTGCGTAATCTGGTGGAGCAAGCGCATAAACGCGGGATCCGCATCCTGTTTGACGTGGTGGTCAATCACGTTGGCTATGCCACGCTGACCGATATGCAGCAGTTTCAGTTCGGCTCGCTGTACCTTAAGGGTGATGAAGCCGCAAAAACCCTCGGCAAAAACTGGGGTGATTGGCAGCCGGGACCTGGCCAGAGTTGGCACAGCTTTAACGACTACATCAACTTCAGCGATAAAGCTGGCTGGAGCCAATGGTGGGGGAAAAACTGGATCCGCACCGATATCGGCGATTATGACTCACCGGGCTTTGACGATCTGACCCTGTCACTGGCTTTCCTTCCGGACATCAAAACTGAAGCGTCGGGAGCCAGCGGCCTGCCGCTATTCTTCCGCCATAAACCCGATACCGCCGCGCGCGAAATCCCAGGAGCCACCACCCGCGATTATCTGACGGTCTGGCTCAGCCAATGGGTGCGCGACTATGGGATTGACGGTTTTCGCGTTGATACCGCCAAGCACGTCGATAAGCCCACGCTTGACCAGCTAAAACAGCGTGCCACCGAGGCACTGGCAGAGTGGAAAGCGGCCAATCCAAAGCAGGCGTTAGATAATGCGCCGTTCTGGATGACCGGTGAAGCCTGGGGCCACGGGGTGATGAAAAGCGATTATTACCAGCACGGCTTCGATGCGATGATCAACTTTGATTTTCAGGATCAGGCCGCGCAGGCGCTGGGCTGTTTCTCCAATATCGATGCCACCTACCAGCAGATGGCGGACAGGCTACAGGGCTTCAACGTGCTGAGCTATATTTCCTCGCACGATACTCGCCTGTTCTTCGCCAGCGATGCCAAAGGCTCTTTGCCTTTGCAACAGCGAGCAGCCGACCTGCTGCTGTTGGCTCCGGGCGCGGTACAGATTTATTACGGTGATGAGAGCGGCCGTCCGTTTGGCCCTACCGGTTCCGATCCTTTACAAGGTACGCGCTCGGATATGAAATGGGGTGAACTGCAAGGGGCCAAAGCGCCGTTGCTGGCACATTGGCAGCGGCTAGGCCAGTTCCGGGAACGCCACCCGGCCATCGGTGCCGGTACACAGCACTCACAGCAAACGCCACATTACTATGCCTTTAGCCGCCAGCATGAGGGTGACAAGGTGATGGTGGCGTGGGCTGGCGATCGGTCCCAATAATCTGGGGAAGGGCGGGAATAGAGAGGATACTCATTCATCTGTGTCCGCCCACACTCCACAACCAGGCAGAGCTTTCACATCGCGTGATCGCATTCAGAGTAGAGCCAATGCGCATGGTGAGCATATGACATGCCACCAGCAAATGTGAAAACGCACGACACTATGATTAATCCGGTATTCATATCACGCCATTAAGAGTTTTTTTATTTTCTCCTCAGAGTCACTCCCTGGAATGGGTGTTTCAATATACAATTTAAGGTGAGTATTCTCATTTCCGGCTAAAGTAAATACCGTGTGTTCGAAAGTCAGAGCACCCAGTTCGGAATGGATAAAGACTTTAGTCATATTCTCCTCTGGGGCGATATAGTGTTCATTCCACAGCTTTTCAAAAAAACTGCCCTTTTTCCTTAGGGATTTTATTATCCGATTGAAATTCGGATCGCCAATATAATTCCCATGAGAAACCCTGAACTTAGCCAATATCTCACGACACACATCGCCCCAGTTGACACTCATTTTCCTGAAAACATCACTGGTGAAGCAAATAGTTAATAAATTACATCTTTCTGGAGGGATGAGTTCAATATCCGGAAATATAAAGGTAAGTGCTTTATTCCAAAGAACAATATTAAAATACTGATCCAACACAAAAGCAGGTGAGAATGAAAGATTATTTATAACATTACCCACCGACTCAATAATATAATCTGACTGTGGATTTTCTTTAGGAATAGCCAAATTGGCAAGAGAGAATACATATCTGACCTCTTGTTGATTAAGCCTTAATGCCCTCGCAATATTTTTCAGTGACTGGCTTGATATGGAAATAGGTTTTCCTTGTTCCAACCATGTGTACCATGAAAGCCCGATACTTGCTAACAGAGCAACTTCCTCTCGCCTTAAACCTGGCGTTCTTCTGCGGTTATAGGCTTTTATTCCAACCGTTTCTGGGGATAGTTTTTCTCTTTTCTTTCTTAAGAAATGGCCTAGTTCTACATGCCGATTAGAAATATCCTCCATAACTCCCCCCCCTCCTTGCCTCAATACAACCAATTGAAAAACATAGTTTTATTAAATAACAATACCTGAAATAATGGGTTAACCCAACATAATTATAACCTATTATTAATTATACTATGATAATTACATCCCTAGCAACAACTCCCCCGGTACGTATGATGCCTCTACAAACCAATTACTGATTAACGATGGAATTGAATTATGAAAAGTAAAACGATAGGAGGTATTCCCATTGGTCTCATAGGGTTGGGTTGTATGGGGATGAGTCACGCATACGGAAGATCAAATGAGCATGATAACTTACAGCTGCTTGAACAATCACTGGAGTTGGGGTGTAACCATTGGGACACCTCTGACTTTTATGGGTTTGGAGAAAATGAAAAACTACTGGCTAAAGTATTAAAAAACAAGAGAGAACGCGTATTTATTGCCAGCAAGACCGGTATAGAGTTCGATAAAGACATTTCATTATTGCAGATGAAAGATAGAAATAGTTTTGGCATAAATAATTCAGCTGAGTATATTATAAAGCATGTCAATGACAGTTTAACTCGGCTAGGGGTAGAGCAAATCGATTTATATTACTTACATCGCATGGATCCTAAAACCCCAATAGAGAAGACTGTCGATGTTATGGCTAGCCTCGTGAAAAGTGGAAAAATAAAAAACATTGGCTTGTGTGAGGTTGATGCGGGAATATTACGGCGCGCACACAGTATTCACCCCATTACAGCGTTACAAATGGAGTATTCTATCTGGTCAAGAGGCATCGAAAAAAGCGTGTTACCCACCTGCCACGAGCTGGGAGTTAACTTAATCGCTTATGCTCCTTTAGGCCGAGGCTTCCTATCAGGAAAATTCAATGACATCGCCAATATTGATAAAAGTGATATCCGCCTTCATTTCCCACGGTTTGATAGCATCAATGGAGAGAAAAACATTGAAATTGTCCACGTAATTCAAAAAATAGCAGATAAGCACCAAGCGACATTAGCACAGGTTGCTATAGCATGGATCCTTGCTAAATCCAACTTCATCTTCCCTATCCCTGGAACTAAAAATATAAACTATCTCCGTGAAAATATAGCAGCTAGCGAATTAACCTTATCGCCAGAAGATATGGAAAGTCTTGATAGCATACAGGTCTATGGAGCACGTTATCCTAGCATGCTAAGTAATAACATTCTAAATGATTAGGTTTACTATGAAAAAGATTAAAACTCTGTCTATTCTATTAATACTGCCTTGCCTGCAACAAGCCAGTGCTGACGATAAATCAGGCTACTATATCTCAGGTAAAATGGGCGTCAGCATTCAACAACAGCAAGATAGAAAACTGTCAGTAACGGATACGAATCTGGATAGTGGTGTTTCCTCAACGGCGTCGCTGAATTTAGGCGGAGGGGACACATCCGTTTTTAATGGCGGCTTGGCAATTGGTTATGATTTCAACACCAATAGTAATATTCCCATCAGGTTGGAGTTGGAATATATGAATCGCGCACGTGCGACCCAGTCAAGTGAGCATCATGGAGTAGACTTTAATTTATTAGTCCCAAATTATGGTGATAATGAACTGAAATACCAAACTAAAGTCAAAACTCAGACGGCAATGTTAAATATGCTGTGGGACTTTTATCAAATATCAGATTATCAACTCTATCTCGCATTATCAGCAGGAGCGGCTTTTAATGAAATTAACAATAATATTCCCTATCGAATTTTCAGTAATAGAGGAGAGATAAACTCATCGGACAGTTCTATTGTTAACTTTGCCTGGGGTGCTGGTGCAGGGATAAGTCGTAAAATCAATAATAACTTTATCATTGATTTAGGCTATCGCTTTTTAGATGCTGGTAAATTACCCGCCAATTCAAGTTGGAGCACAGCAGCATTTGGAATGAATGCCGGATTGACGGCCAATACAAATACCCATGTTCGGTATCATGACATAGATCTTTCCATTCGATATTTATTTTAAGAGCAGAAATAAAAATGGCTACCAGCGTAATCAATGATTATCTTAAGAACACACTTTAACCGAGGGAGGTGCTATGAAAGAAAAAACAAATGCCGCATTCTTCGATGTTGATGGCACAATATTAAGAATGAACTCCATGATCGATTTCTTTTTTTATTGGACTGAACGCAACAATTTAACAGCGCTGCGTTCTGAGTTCCATGATGAGTTTGAAAAATCTAAAAAAAATGATATGAGCAGGGAGGAGAAAAACAAAAAATACTATCGCTTATTTAGAGGCTTCTCTGAGCGAGAAATAATCAACGAGGGCTTATCATGGTGCAATCAGGCCATTGAAAACAAGAACGTTTTTATCGAGCCGGTTTGGGATGCATTATATGCAAGCAAGAGGAAGGGATTGAAAATAGTTTTTGTTTCCGGATCGATGCTCCCCCTGTTGTCACCGATAGCAAAAATTGTTGGTGCTGATGATATTTTATGTACGAAATTGATTTCTGATAAATACGGCATTTTAACTGGAAATATTGGCGTTCCACAAACTATAGGAGAAGGAAAAAAACAGGCAATGACCACATACGCCAATGATAACGGCTTGAATTTAGGTGAATGTTACTCATATGGGGATGACACTTCTGATATTCCTATGCTGGAGTGTGTTGGGCATCCTGTTTGTGTTGGTAGTGAGACAGCACTTGCCTGCTATGCCAGCAATAAAGGATGGGAGATACTGTCAATTTAGTTGCCAATGCTGGGCTACCTGTTGATTATAAATATAAAAACCTGGATACCCAACGAGATCCTGTCCCCCGGATCATAGATCTGGTTTTTTTATCTCGCCATAATGTCGACGCAAAGGTGTCCAGCATTTTATGCTAACTAAAACACGCCTGGCAATATCTCTGCCCAGCGGGTGAGAGATCGGCCGCATTGCACCCGCTTTTATCTGGCGGTATGGTGGGCATCTACCCGCTTACAACCATATTGCAGCAGCTATGAATTTTTCACTTTTCGGCGACAAATTTACCCGTTACGCGGGCATCACCCGCTTGATGGACGATCTGAACGAAGGCCTGCGCACACCAGGTGCCATCATGCTCGGCGGCGGTAACCCGGCGCAAATCCCAGAGATGGCCAGCTACTTCAAACAGCTGTGCCAGGAGATGCTCGATCAGGGCAAGCTGACCGAAGCACTATGCAACTACGACGGCCCGCAAGGTAAAGATGCCCTGCTGAAAGCGTTGGCCACCCTGCTGCAAGAAGAGCTTGGCTGGCAGATCGAACCACAGAATATTGCACTGACAAATGGCAGCCAGAGCGCGTTTTTCTACTTGTTTAACCTGTTCGCTGGCCGCTATGCCGATGGCAGCCGCCGCCGCGTGCTGTTCCCGCTGGCGCCAGAATATATTGGCTATGCCGATTCCGGGCTGGATGAGGGGCTGTTTGTCTCCGCCAAGCCCAATATCGAACTGCTGCCAGACGGGCAGTTCAAGTATCATGTCGATTTTGAGCATCTGAACATCGGTGACGACATCGGCATGATCTGCGTATCGCGCCCCACCAACCCGACCGGCAACGTGATCACCGACGAAGAGTTGATGAAGCTCGATCTGTTGGCACAGCAGCGTGATATCCCGCTGGTGATCGATAACGCTTACGGCGTGCCGTTCCCCGGCATTATCTTCAGCGAAGCCACGCCGCTGTGGAACCCGAATATCATCCTGTGCATGAGCCTGTCCAAACTGGGCCTGCCTGGCTCACGCTGTGGCATCGTGATCGCCGACGAGAAGGTCATCA
>NZ_JBKJYW010000375.1:0-4438 GCF_046715635.1 Serratia sp. (in: enterobacteria) | reverse complement strand
CAGATTCATCGAAACGTGACTGCCATCAAACATTGCTCGGGGTATTTATTTTACTCTGCGTAAAAATTAAAGGGGTGCTCAGACACCCTGAAAATGCAGGGGTTTTCTCTCCCCCCTCTGCAACGCGAAAATTCGCGAGAAGTAGCAAAGCACTATTACTCAGGAGCACACTCAACTATGTTCAAGAACGCATTTGCCAACCTGCAAAAAGTAGGTAAATCGCTGATGCTGCCGGTTTCCGTATTGCCTATCGCAGGTATCCTGCTGGGCGTCGGTTCCGCCAACTTTAGCTGGCTACCGCTGGTAGTCTCTCACGTGATGGCGGAAGCCGGCGGTTCCGTATTCGCCAATATGCCGTTGATCTTCGCCATCGGTGTTGCCTTGGGCTTCACTAACAACGACGGCGTTTCTGCACTGGCTGCGGTAGTGGCTTACGGCATCATGGTGAAAACCATGGCCGTGGTTGCACCGCTGGTATTGCACTTGCCTGCCGAAGAGATTGCGGCCAAACACCTGGCGGATACCGGTGTGCTCGGGGGGATTATCTCCGGTGCCATTGCTGCCTACATGTTTAACCGCTTCTTCCGCATTCAACTGCCAGAATACCTGGGCTTCTTTGCCGGTAAGCGTTTTGTGCCGATCATCTCTGGTCTGGCCGCAATCGCCACGGGTGTGATCCTCTCCTTCATCTGGCCGCCAATCGGTACGGCTATCCAAACCTTTTCACAATGGGCGGCTTATCAGAACCCAGTGGTCGCATTTGGTATCTACGGTTTTGTTGAGCGTGCTCTGGTGCCGTTTGGTCTGCACCACATCTGGAACGTACCGTTCCAAATGCAGATTGGTGAATACACCAATGCGGCCGGTCAAGTGTTCCACGGTGACATCCCTCGCTATATGGCGGGTGACCCAACTGCGGGTATGCTGTCTGGTGGTTTCCTGTTTAAAATGTACGGCCTGCCTGCTGCCGCGATTGCCATCTGGCACTCTGCCAAGCCGGAAAACCGTGCCAAAGTCGGCGGTATCATGATCTCCGCTGCGCTGACCTCGTTCCTGACCGGTATTACCGAGCCGATCGAGTTTGCCTTCATGTTCGTTGCGCCGATCCTGTACGTAATCCATGCGATCCTGGCCGGCCTGGCGTTCCCAATCTGTATTCTGTTGGGTATGCGTGACGGTACCAGCTTCTCACACGGTCTGATCGACTTCATCGTGCTGAGCGGCAACAGCAGCAAAATCTGGCTGTTCCCAATCGTTGGTATCATCTACGGCTTGGTGTACTACACCATCTTCCGCGTGCTGATTGCCAAACTGGATCTGAAAACCCCTGGCCGTGAAGATAACTCTTCCGAGCAGGTGACTCAGGGGGGTTCTGAAATGTCTGCTGCGCTGGTTCAGGCATTCGGCGGTAAAGAGAACATCACCAACCTGGATGCCTGTATTACCCGTCTGCGCGTTAGCGTGGCCGACGTATCCAAGGTTGACCAGGCTGGTCTGAAGAAACTGGGTGCTGCCGGTGTGGTTGTGGCTGGCTCAGGCGTTCAGGCGATCTTTGGTACCAAATCCGACAACCTGAAAACCGATATGGATGAATACATCCGTAACCACTGATTCAGGTAGGGGAGTTAATGGGGAGGCCTAGGCCTCCCTTTTTTTTATTTTTGATTTATGGTACTACGCGCTTCGGTGGCTTGTTAACCACAGCTCTTCTTGGTCTGGTAAGAATAACTGGTTTGTTAAAACAGCCAGGTCTGCTGATAATCCCCTCAGAAAAAGATACCGCCATTAAAAATGTGGCCCAGTAGTTTAATATTTATAGGCTTGACCAAAAGGGATCCGGCAATGAAAAAATACTCGTATCCTTACCTGTTTGGCGTAATGATACTGCTCTTGGTACTCGTCTTTGGAGGCGTGGTGTGGCATAGGGAGGTTTATCGTGTGACCTTTCTGAATCGTACTGCGGTTCGCTATATGCTAGTGGCTGTGTTGGTAGTAGCTTTGGTTACGTCTGGCTACTTAATCAGGCGGGGTGTGATAAAGAGTAAAAAGTTGGTTGATTATATTAAGTTATTTGGTGGTGTCAGCTTTGTAATGGCCTTTGTTGCCATTATGGCATTAGTGGCCATCACTTACTGTCTGCCAGGTGAAGCTTCGTCATACACGACGAGCTATACCTACGCAGCCTCCAGTCGTAACAGTTGCGCTGGTGCCAACGTTGACGATGCGGGTTTAAACTGGAATATCAGAGTATGTTCCCCTGCGGGAAACTTTGAGTTTAATAACAAAATCTATGTTGAAAAACGCAGCAACGCACTTGGCATAGTGGTGACTTACGCTCATACATATCCTTAATCGGCAGGAACATTGCGCCGTGTGTCATTCAAAAGGGGTCACATGCCTAATCTGACAATGCTCGCATCACCAACGTTGATCGGCAATCAAATCGAACTACGACCCTTGCAGCCGGAGCACCGTGAGGCAATGCTGAGCGCCACTGCAGATGGCGAACTGTGGAACCTGAAGGTTACCGCAGTGCCGAGTGCCAGCACGATCGACAGCTATATCGCCACCGCCGTGGCGGGCCGTGATGCCAGCTCTATGCTGCCGTTTGTCATTGTTCAGCGGGCTAGTGGGCGCATTATCGGCAGTACCCGTTTCTGGAAGATCGACCGGGTTAATCGCAAAATGGAAATCGGCCACACCTGGCTGAGCCAATCGGTGCAGCGCACCGGTGTGAATACCGAAGCGAAATACCTGCTGCTCGGCTATGCCTTTGAGGTTTTACAGGCGGTACGGGTACAGTTCACCACCGACGAACTGAACGACAAGTCACGCGCTGCAATTCTGCGGATTGGTGCCAAGCAGGAGGGGATTGTACGCCATGAGCGCATCATGTCCGACGGGCGTAAACGTAACTCGGTCAGGTTCAGCATTATCGATGATGAATGGTGTGAGGTGAAAGCCGGGCTGGAAGCTATGCTGGGGCGGTAGGCATGCCGAGCAAACTTTCGTATGATCTCAATGGGCGCAGCATGCAGCGCCCTTCAACAGCCTTTCATCTCCGCGCTAAATTCCCCACGCCACCGTCGATCAGCAGTTCACTGCCCACCATGTAGCTAGACTCGTCAGACGCGAGGAATACGGCGGCTTTGGCCAATTCCAGCACAGTCCCCATGCGGCCAATCGGTACCAGAGCGTGGATCTCTTCGCGTAATGCTTGCTCAGCCTGGGCCGGTAAGCCCAACTTGCCCAGCGCAGGCGTCGCCGTTGGGCCTGGGCTAAGGCCGTTAACGCGAATACCGCGCGGGTGCAGCTCGGCGGAAAGCGAGCGCGCCAAAGACAAAATCCCGGCTTTACTGGCGGCATAGACGCTGCTTTGTGCCAGACCAATATGCACGCTGACGGAACCGCACAGGATCACCGAAGCTGGATTACCCAGCAACGGCAACAGAGCTTGGATCAAAAACAGTGGGCCTTTGAGATTGGTGTTCATCAGTTGGTCATAGCGCTGCTCATCCCATTCTTGCAACGGCAGGTGGGTCACATCACCGGCGTTGATATACAAGATATCCAACCGGGGCCAGCTTTTAGCCAACTGCGCGGCCAAAATCGGCTGTTGGCCGATATCCCCAGCGTCATTGTGCAACAGCACGACATCCCCTAACATTTCGCCAGCCGATGTTAACCCGCTTGCGCTGCGCCCGGTGATCGCCACGGTCGCTCCTTCGGCAATAAACTGCCGGGCCGTCTCCAGCCCGATGCCGCTGGTTCCCCCGGTAATCAACGCGTATTTACCAGCTAATCGTGACATAACCCTTCCTCTCGTTGGTCAGTTACGCCATTATTGGTCTGTTAGTACCGTTTGCATAGTAGGTACCATTTGGATACTAAAGGACAAGGTGGGATGCAATGGCGTCAACAGTGAAAAGGCAGGTCGAAAAAAATTTTCCGTTACCGCCTGCGGGGGAGCCGTGCCCGATGGTGAGCTTCGTCAATTTGGTTTCGGGCAAATGGGCGATCCCGATCCTGTATCGCCTGATGGTGATCGACGGCCCGATACGCTTTAGCGAATTACAGCGCGCGGTTGCCCCTATCGCGCAAAAAGAACTGACGCGTCAGCTCCGCCAGTTTGAACAATGCGGTCTTGTCACTCGGCAGGTGTTTCCGGAGGTGCCACCACGGGTGGAGTACCAGATAACGCCTCTGGGTAAAACGTTGCGCCCCACGTTAGACTCGTTGGCCGATTGGATGCGTGGTCATGCGCCGCAGCTGATCGGTAGCCAATAACCGCTGGTAAACTCGTAAGGTTGAGTGATTCTCCATCACTCGATACGGAAAGTGCGCAATCGGGTTGATAGCAGTAGAATTTGTCACGATACTGCGTAAACCAATATTTTCGCTGAACAAGGAGTTCCAGATGGCCGAAGAAACGATTTTC
>NZ_JBKJYW010000374.1:0-18410 GCF_046715635.1 Serratia sp. (in: enterobacteria) | reverse complement strand
TGGCCGCGAAATCGGTCGGTCAGCCATAATACCTCAGTGGAGCCACTTGAAGCGAGGAACACCACGAAACGCGGTGCTTAACAGGTAATTATACGATAACGGCACGGATTTTGCGGCAAAGTAGCGGGGGTTAATCCGCTACTTTGCGCAATCTATTACGGCGAGGTGATGATAAGTCTTATTACATGTTCAGTGAGGCATAATGCGGTTGGCAAGTTAGCTTGCTCTAGTCACTACCCTCTGCCCTAAAGGGCGTATCCCTGGTGAAGCACAATATTTTCTATTCGGTATACTCTTGAGAAAGGTGAATTATTCCCCTCTCTTGTCAACAACATACTGATTTTTTGCCACCAGGAAAACAGGTGAAAATCACCCTTGTAATCATTGCTAATAAATGTTAACTAAAGCTAATCAATACAGATACCTTAATGAACGTTTGAATTATTAGCATGAAAAGGAACGATTAGCCATGAAGATTAACCTAACGGACACCCCAGATCCGCAGGACGAAGAGTTTGTGATTGACAGCCTCTGGGCGCACAACCATCAGTATGATGCGGTAGATATTCATCCGTTATTCCTGACCATCACCGACGATGACGGGCAGATTGTGGCCGGGCTGGTCGCCAGAACCTGGTGGGGAGGATTAGAAGTCCAATACCTGTGGGTGGGTGATGAGTATCGCAAAAAAGGCTACGGCCGTGACCTGATGCTGCAGGCAGAACAAGAAGCCGTCAAGCGCGGTTGCCATATGGCCTATGTCGATACCTTCAGTTTTCAGGCGCAGGCATTTTACGAAAAACTGGGGTACCAGCCATATGGCAACTTAGCGGGCTATGCGCACCGACATACTCGCATCTATTTAGCGAAAAACATCTGATAGCGCTGAGTATGAGAGGTTCCAATGGATTCATTTTGGCAGAGCAATGAATTATATTTAAAAGGTCTCATCACCATGATGGAACATTTAAATGAGCCTTGGGGGATTAAAGATTTATCCTCACGCCATATTTATATGAATAAGGCGGCCTATCTTTATACCAACACACCTCTCAATTTCGATATTGCAGGCAAGCTTGATGCCGAATTCCCCGCCGATTGGGCAGAGTTCGCTGCCGATTTGCAAGAGCACGATCGAAAAACCGAAGGGACGCGGGATCGCGTAGCCGTCATTGAGACGCACTTCTGGTACGGCAGCGACAGCTTAGTTCCCTTTATCAGCGAAAAACTGCCTATCTATAATGAGAACAAAGAGCTGGTTGGCACCATGTGGAACGCCCGTCCGCTGGACAGTTTTTCACCGCTAAAATATATCAACCAGCAAAAACCCAGCATCTTAACCACCGAAGCCAGCATTCAAACCTTTACCCAGTCGGAGCTGGATATCATATTTTTGATGCTGCAACGCTACACCAACAAAGAAATTGCCAGGCTATATGACGTCAGCAATAAAACCATAGAAAATAGAATCTACAACATCTACCAAAAAGCCGATGTGCATACGCTTCAACAGTTCGAAGAGTATTGCAAACTGGTGAATTTGGACAGCTACATTCCAGTACGCCTGATTGAAAAAGGCATCCAATTTATTTAAACGTTAACGAGAGATTATCGTGATTAAAATTGAAGACTACCCATTGAGCCGGGTACCACAGGATAAGAGGGTCTCCTTTCTCAGCGTTGCCATCGTGCATATGGGTATGCTAACGGCCTTGGATCAGTTTATGTTGGGTGCCGTGTTGGGTAACTCAATGACCCTGACCGATGCCTTTATCGCCATCTTTATCGGCAGCCTGATCTTTGGTGTCGTGACGTTTGGGCTGGGTTTGGCAGGGATGAGAGAAGGCATCTCCGGCAGCCTGCTGGCTCGCTGGTGTGGCTTTGGCCGCATAGGCTCGGTGCTTATCGGCCTGGTGGTGGCCGTCAGCCTGTTGGGCTGGTTTGGCATTCAGAACGCCATCTTTGCTAAATCGCTTAACTTCGCCTTGGGCGATCGCCTGGGCTTCCCACTGTCAGCCTCACTGTCAGGCCTGTTTTTGACGGTGCTGGTTGCTTTTGGTTTTAAAGCGCTGCGTATCACTGCACGTATCGCGGTACCGCTGTTTATCCTGCTGGTATTCTTTATCTCCTATAACGTCCTATCCGGGCAGAAACTGCATGAGGCTATTCTGCTGGCCCCGATGGGGGAAGCGTTAACCATTAGCGCAGGCATCACTATCGTGGTTGGCGGCGCTATTGTTGCCAGCCTGATGACTCCAGACCTGACCCGCTACTCCAAAAACAAACGCCACGTGTTTGGCATTACGCTGTTGACCATTATTGCCGGTGAATTCGTGGTTAACGGCCTGGCCATTTTTATCGCCAAAACGCTCGGTACAGCAGACGTAGTAACAATCATGGCCCAGAGTGCGGGCGGTATCGGTTTGTTGGTGGTGGTGTTTTCCACCCTGCGCGTTAACGATCTGAACCTCTATTCGTCGTCCTTGGGGGTGGTTAATGCGGTTGAAGGTATGACCGGTAAAAAGCTGAAATACACCGCGACCACGGTGATTATCGGTCTTTTGGGTACGTTGCTTTCGGTTCTGGGGATCCTGGATCGGTTTGTGGATTTCCTGACCGTGCTGGGCGTGGTATTCCCACCGATCCTCGGCGTCATGCTGGTGGACTACTTCCTGCTGCGCAGCCACCGCGATGCTCTGGACGCCAGCCGCCAGCTTGGCCAACTGCCGCCGGAAACGCCGTTAATCGGTTGGGCCGCCATTATCGCCAGTATCGTCGGTAGCGTAATCGGCCTGGTAACGGAATGGGGCGTGCCGACCATTAACTCACTGCTGGCAGCCAGCGTGATTTATTGGTTGTTCAAACGCCTGTTTGGCCGGGCAACCCACTTGCAAACTGCCTAATTTGTCGAATTAACAGGGTCGAGCATATGTTCGACCCTAGCTAAGCGGGCGCAGCATGCGGCGCCCCTACAAGGTGAAACCTTGGTGATGGTATCCTACGTTTAGATAGCATGACCGGGAATAACAATATTACTGTCCGCCAACGATCCCATCTGATTAAACATCACGCAGGCCGCATCCACGATATGCATAGCAATGGCGGCACCACTGCCCTCCCCCAGCCGCATATCCAGATGCAGATAAGGTGCCAATTGCAGGTGCTCAAGTGCGGCAGCCGCGCCCTTCTCCGCAGAGAAATGGGACGGTAGCAGATAATCCCGTACCTGAGGCGCAATGCCGCAGACCGCCAGCGCAGAGGCATAAGAGAGAAAACCATCTAGGATCACCGGCAAACCGGCAGCCGCAGCCCCTAACATTACGCCAGCCATCCCCACCAGATCGTATCCGCCCAGCTTAGCCAACACGTCCAGCGCGTCTTGGGCATCCGGCTGGTTTACCTCAATCGCCCGACGTACCACATCCACCTTATGGTGCAAACGTTCGCTGGGGAAATTGGCTCCAATGCCGACCACTTCCTGCGGATCGCGGCCGGTAAAGACGCTGACTAACGCCGCGGCAGGCGTAGTATTGGCCATCCCCAACTCCCCGACGCCAAACAATTTCACCCCAAGCGCCGCCTGTTCCAGCGTCAGTTGAGCCGTGGCCAACAGCAACTCCTCCGCCTGCTGCCGCGTCATTGCCGCCCCGCATGCAATGTTGCCGCTGCCGCGCCCGACCTTCAAGTTGATCAGGCTCGGCAAGGGTTCGCTGTCGATACCAACATCCACCAGCTTCACCTCGGCACCGGCATTGGCCGCCAATACGCAGACGCCGGTATTACCCTTCACCATATTCAGCGCCTGGATCACCGTGACTTCACGCGGTGACACCGCGACCCCTTCGGCATAAACGCCGTGATCGGCCATCATAACGATAATTTGCTTGCGGCTGGCGGCCATCCCGCTAAAACCGCGCATCCCGGCCAACTGGGTCGCCAATTGTTCCAGGCGGCCAAGGCTGCCCGGTGGCTTAAGCAGTCCATCAATCTTTGCCGCTGCCTGTTGCATGGCGGCCGCGTCTAACGGCTTAATCAGGTCGATTAACGATGACAATGTTTGCATAACTTTATTCTCTGCTTGCAGGCTGCCAATGAGCCTGGCTGTTAAATACTTTTAGCGTGACAAAACCCTGGTTGAGTTCCACTACGCTGTAGGCTCCCTGGGTAAACGGGAAGTGCCACATCCCGGCGGCAGGCAGCTTTAGCAGCCCGGCCAGCAGTAGGCTCAGAGTGCCTTGGTGCGCCACCAGCAGACGATCGCCATCGCCCTGTTCGTCCAGCAGACGTTGGGTCTGTTGGCTAATCCTCTGTGAAAACAATGGAAAGGACTCCCCCGCTGGCGGGCAGGCTAGTTGCCAATCCGCCACCCAGTCGGCCCAGGCAGCACTATCCTGCTGCTGCAAATCCTGGTGATGACGCATCTCCCAGTCGCCAAAATTCATTTCGTTAAAGCCGCCGTCGGGTTGGATCGCCAGATCCCGCTGCCCAAGCACGATCTCGGCGGTATGCCGGGCGCGTAATAACTCACTGCTAATCGCCTGTGTAAATGGCACCCCGGCCAACCATTGTGCAACCTGCCGCGCCTGCTGCTCACCTTGTTCGGTCAGCGGCAAATCGGTCATGCCGCAAAATACGCCCTGCCGATTCGCCGCCGTTTGCCCGTGTCGTACCAAAAATAGCCGCATAGCGCCCACTCACAGCAGTGCCAGTAAGAAGATCAGCTCGGCAATTTCTATCGCCGCCCCCAGGGTGTCACCAGTTTGCCCGCCCAGACGGCGGCGCAGATAGGCCCGCAGCAACAGCACGGCGATCAGCGCACAGCCAAGCGCAAACAACCCCTGTCCATGCCCCAACAAGGCGACTAAAGCGGCCCCCAGCGCCAGGGTGAACAACGTTTGCCCGCCGCTAATCTTGCCAATGTAAAGGTTCCCCAACCCGTTACCTTCACGGGCATAGGGCTGGCGATACATCATCAATACCACCAGGCTCCGGCAAGCCACTCCTGCTGCCGCCAACGTGGCCAACATCGGTACCCCGCGCAGTGCCAGTTCGCTGATCACCAACACCTTGGCCACGACGATAACGATCAACGCCAGCCCGCCGTTGGTGCCAAGGCGGCTATCGCGCATGATCTCCAGCATTTTCTCCCGGGTCCGGGCCGAAAATACGCCGTCACAGGTATCGGCCAATCCGTCGAGATGGAAAGCCCCGGTAACCAAAGCCAATGCCAGCACGTAACCCAATGCCGCCAGCGGCACCCCACACCAAGGGGCCAACAGGGTAAAAACGGCACCACCGATTACACCGACGATCAGGCCAATCAAGGGGAAACCGATGATGCCACGCTGGTAATTATCCATTGCCAATCCCTGTGTCCAACTGGCAGGCAGCGGGATACGCGTCATTAATTGCAGGGTGGCCCAAAACAGTCGCAAACTCATTTAATCTTGACCTCAATACCAGAAATCACCAACAACACCGACTCGGCGGCGGCGGCCAAACGCTGGTTAACACGCCCGGCAATATCACGGAAGTGCCGTGCCAAACGGTTTTCCGGCACGATGCCCATCCCCAGCTCATTGGTGACCAGATAGATCGCCGCCGGGCTGCGGGCACAGGCGGCCAGCAGTTCATCGATCTGCCGCTGGATCGCCGTTTCTACTGCGGCAAAGTCGATGGTTTCCACCGGCGTCTCCCCGGTCAGCTCAAACATCAGGTTGGCGATCAGCGTGGTAATACACTCCAGGATCACCGCATCTCCCTCCGCTGCCTGTTGGTCGATCACGCTGGCCAACTGCTGGCTCCCCTCCCAGGTACGCCAATGCGCAGGCCGGGCCTGGCGATGCAGCCTGACCCGTTCGGCCATTTCCTCATCGGTGATCACCGAGGTGGCGATATACAACACCCGGTCACTGACACCGCTCGCTAACCTTTCGGCCAGCGAACTTTTGCCGCTGCGTGCTCCGCCGGTGATCAGGATCATTGGGCCACCGTTTGCTGGTGCTCGGTCATCAAGCGATAAATCTTACCCATATCAATATGTTCCCGCATCTTGTCGGCCAAGATATCAAACTGTTGCTGCTTATAATCGGCATAGTCGAAAGCTGGGCCGTCGTAAACCGGCAGCCCTTTACGCTGGCGCAGCTCGTTTAGCAGCACACGGCAAAAAAGCCCGCTGTCGAATAGGCCATGAATATAGCTGCCCAGCACGTTACCGGCAGGATTCACTGCCCCATCAAAGGCGCTGTCCGGCTCGCCATTACGCAGGGAAAGGCGAGCAAAAGGCGTAGCCTCTGGGCCAAGCTGGGTGGTCCCCATATGAATCTCGTAGCCAACGACGTCCTGCTCGCCACAACCAAACCAGAGACCGGGCAACCCAGGCTGACATTGCGCACTCACCTGTGTAGTGACTTTTTGCGGTGCAAAGTGGGTGGTGACATCCAGCAATCCCAGCCCCGGCATCTGATCCACACCGGACTCCACGCCATCAACAATGTGCTTGCCGAGCATCTGGTAGCCACCACAGATACCCACGATCTGCACTCCGGCCCGGTGCTGATCCTTTAACGCCGCCGCCAGCCCGCTTTGTTGCAGCCACTGCAGATCCCCCAGGGTGTTTTTGCTACCCGGCAGAATAATCAGATCGGCACCAGCCAGCGCCGCCGGGTGCGAAACATAGCGCAGCCCCACGTCCGGCTGGGCCGCCAAGGCATTAAAATCGGTAAAATTGGCCATATAGGGCAATTGCACCACCGCGATATCCAGCTCATGTCTGGTGCCTGTCGGAGCATATTTGCCATTTTGCAACGCCACGCCATCTTCATCTTCCAGATCGATATTCAGCCAGGGCATCACGCCCAGCACGGGTACACCGGTCAGGGCTTCGATCTGCTCCAGGCCCGTATAGAGCAAGGCAATATCACCACGGAATTTATTGATGATCACCCCTTTCACCCGCGCTTTTTCTTCCGGTTCCAGCAGTGCCAGCGTGCCATAAATGGCGGCAAATACCCCGCCGCGATCGATATCGGCCACCAGCAGCACAGGCGCATCGGCGATCGCCGCCATGCCCATATTGACGATGTCGCGATCGCGCAGGTTGATTTCCGCCGGGCTACCGGCCCCTTCCAGCACCATGATGTCGTAACCGCTGGCCAGGTTGTGATACACCTCGCTGATTTGTTGCTGCAACTGCGGCTTGTACTCGTGATAGCTTACCGCGTCCATATTGCAGGCCACTTTTCCCATCAGCACCACCTGTGCCTGGCAGTCGCTGGTGGGTTTCAGCAGCACCGGGTTCATCCGTACATCGGGTGCGATGCCGGCAGCCTCGGCCTGAAAGATCTGCGCCCGGCCCATTTCTTCCCCACGGGCGGTAATACCAGAGTTGAGTGCCATATTCTGCGATTTGAACGGCGCACAGCGATAACCATCCTGCATGAAGATCCGGCACAGGCCGGCCACCAGCACGCTTTTACCCACATCGGATGCGGTTCCCTGCACCATCACACACCGTTTCATCACCTATTTATTCTCCACGTCACGCAGGCGAAGCCGCGCAAACTATTATTATTTCAAGCGCCAAGCCATAGCAGGCGCAACGCGGCAAACAGCAGCAGAGCCAACAGCGAGGCCGTCATCATCAGACGCGTGCTGCCTGGGATATCTGCCAGCTCGATCTCCCGCCGAGCCTCACCGATCCACGGCTTTTCGACCCGTTGACCAAAGTAGTTGTTAGGGCCGCCAAGCCGCACTCCCAGCGATCCAGCTACGGTGGCTTCCGACCAAGCGCAGTTGGGGCTGGTGTGCTGATAGCGATCGCGCCAGCCAATGCGTAACGCCTGGCGATAGTCCAACCCGTTCAACCGGGCCGCACAGCTCAGCAGTAGCCAGCTAAGCCGGGCCGGTAACCAGTTGGCGACGTCATCCATCCGCGCCGACACATAGCCGATAGCGCGGTATTTCGGCGTTTTGTAGCCCACCATTGAATCGAGGGTGTTAACCGCTTTATACGCCATCGCCAACGGTGCTCCACCTATCAGCAAAAAGAACAGCGGCGCAATTACGCCATCCACGCTGTTTTCCGCTACCGTTTCCACCACAGCCCGGGTGATTTGCGGCTCTTCCAGCTGTGAAGTATCCCGCCCGACAATCCACGACAGCTTACGGCGGCTCTCCTCAAGGTCGGCACTTTGTAATGCTCTGTGAACCTCCATAGCCGCCTGTTCCAGGCAACGTCCGGCGAGCAGGGTATAAATCAGCCAGACTTCCGCCAGCCAGCCCAACCACGGGTGGATATGCTGCATCAGCGTTAAAAAGCCCCAACTGACCAGCCAAACCGCCCCGACGACGCCCAGCCACAGCATCCCGCCGCCCAGTTTTAGCGCCCTCTCGCTATGGCAAATCCGGCTGATCGCGCGTTGCAGCAACGTGATCAGGTTGCCGATCCAACGCACCGGATGCGGCCAGTGCGGCGGGTCACCTAGCAGGCTGTCGAGCAGAAAGGCCACGAACCAGGCCAGCAGCGTCATGGCACGCACCTTATAACCGCAATTGAGAAAGCCTGATGGTGGGTTAATGGCATAAAAAAATCCCGACCTCTCGGGCGGGATTTGGGTGTCAACAGGATACGGCCAGGCGGTGCAAGCTAGCTGCACGTATCTCATGACAACCCCCTTCCCACCGAAGGTGTTGAATGTGTGACCAACTGGCCGGTCTTCTGGCTTAGCGTCATCCTCATCCACTCCCTTCCCAATCCTCAGATCAGTGGCGCAGTGGACTCGTCGGCATCACAGCAGCGGGGGCTGCGGGGGAGTTACACCCCCTTCCCAACCACAACCTGTCATCGTTCAGGGCGTGGGTTATCCAGTTGGTATTAATACTGTCAATAAAAACGTTATAGGTTCGACGAACGCAACGCTTCAATTTATCACTTAGTTATCATCTCGATAGCCACGCCATATTAACCTGTTGATATGGCGAATACACGCCAAGATCTGGCATTCACTTGGCCGACATGTTCAATTTGCACCGGTTCAACGGCAATTACGCTGTGTTATCCTGCTCGCAAACTTGACAGGGGAATAGCAGAACCATGAGTGAACATGGTGGTAACGTACTGGAAATGGCGTTATTGCAGCACCGCATCCTGATCCGCCACTGTGGCAACTACCCTGGCCTTTCCGCCGACTATTACCGGGTAGCGATCAAAAGCGAAGCGGCCAACCGCAAGCTGATCGCCGCGCTGCAACAGGTGCTGGCAGAGGACTGAGGCGAATGAATTTGTCGGTGCCAAACGTTAACCTATTGATTACCTAACGGGCGCAGCATGATGACTCTATTGGCAATTACGGCGGCGTGGTTGTCTCATACACCAGGCCGTCGCTATTGCCCAACTTAGGGTAATCGTAATCATGGGCTGGAAAGCGGAACAGGCGGTTATGCCAACGGTCAAACTGCACGCGATAGTCATAGCCATCAGGCAGTTTTTTCATTCTGAACCAGTGCTGGCCGCCACCGGTAGAGAGGGTCATATGCAGCGGGTCGTTCAATTCTTTCTCCATCATCAGCAGATTATTGCCCACATAGAGCCCGCCTAAGGCTTTTTTGCCGGTTTCCAGCAGCGGTTGCAGCGTGCCGTTATCCAGCAACCGGTTCAGGCTATAAATCCGCCGTGGCTGCTGGCGTAAGATAAAATCAAAATCCCCCTGCGTACTGATGTCGACAGCAACGATATCACCGGGCACCCATTGGCTGGACCGGACTCGTGCGGATTTCAGGTTGAAATCGAGCAGCAGTGAACTGGTTAACGGCTCGTCTTCCCCGGTATTATGGGGCTGATGACTGATGATCACCCGATCGCCGCCGTTATAGTGCCAACTGGCCGTATAGAGGGCAGGATCGATCCCGCGCTCCGTTAACAACTTGGGCAGATCGAATACCTGCTGCCAATGCTGTCCGAGATCGTCCGACCGATAGAGTTTGCCCTGCTGGACCATCAGTACACTCTGCGCCCCAGAGAGACCCAAGAGCTGATAAATTTGGTCGCCATCGGGATCGTGCCACTGGGATAACCAGCGCCAGTGTCGGCCACCATCGGCCGAATAAAATACGGCATCTTTGCGATAAGAGTGGGTGCCGAACACCACCAGACAATACCCTTGTGCATTACATTGTTGCTCCACCACGTAGCCCAAAAAGCGGGCGCTGACGCGCAACTTGCCATTCTCTTCGATGATGAGCTGGCTGACCGGGATCGTGGCATTTTCATCATAGCTTCGGTTCCGGGTTGTTCCACTGCCGACCTTGGCCTCCATTATCAAGCGGATCATGCTGGTATCAGGGGAGAACTGCAGGTTTAACAAGGGGGGCCCAACGTCTGCCAGCACATCGATCTGCACCGTATTTTCGTAGTGATATATCAGCTTTCGCTGGTCGCTCTCAATATGCGTGATCCGGGTGTTAATCGCATCGCTGATACCCGTTAACAGCACCCCCTGTTGAAAGCTGCTCAGGCGTTGCTCGTTCATAACCACCGCAGGGCGTTCTGGCTGATAGTTCCGCTGCCACTGCCAGTCGGGGGCAAACCCGGCAAAGCTGTCGATATAAAACAGTATCCAGGAAGCGATGACCCCCAGGGCCAGCAGGATAATGCGCGTCAGGCTATTGCTGAACATTAGGGGACTTCCTGAAGATGAAGCAGATTTTTTTCATGGTTACTAACGGCCAGGCACGGATTAAAAACGATGCTCGAGCAGCTTATCCTGTTCGACCGGATACGCTTTACCATCGAACTTGAGTTCGACGCGGGTCTTGGCAACGACTTTGCTGCTTTCCACGCAGTCCGCCCCTTTTTTGCTGGCTTCCTTGTACGTCGCCATGGTCTGTAGCTGCAGATCCTGGAAGCCGTTATGCGCACTCTTGCCAAGCGCCAATGCGCGATTGGTCGCGACGAAATCCCCGGCACACTCGCCATCCCACTCACCGCTATATTCATTCATGGTGAGATTATTGAGCACCAGAGTGACTTGCTGCTCTTGCAGGGTATAGAGGTTAAGCCGTTCGATGCTGTCGGGATTGACCGAGGAGGAGCCGCGGTGAATAAAACGCACCCCGAAGGCGCGTATCGCCGGAGATAATTGGTAGCGAGCAGTGTCGATGGTCACGCTGCTGGTGTAGATGGCATCATCCATAATCGCCCTGGGATGATATTTGCTGGCTAGCACCTTGCCGGACTGGCTATCAACCACCAAAACGGCGACGTCATAGTCGGTAAAATCGGGTTGGGCCTCCTCCTTAGGTTCCAGCATCAGCACAGCTAGGGTTTTTTCCGGAGCATAGGGCCACACCTTGCAGGTGGACAGCTCGGTATTCATGGTCGTTTTGGCGGCGAAGGGCTTAGCCAATTCGTTAAGCAGCGGCTGGCAATCAGCCAGCGAGGAGAAAGAAATCACCCCTAATGCCAGTCCACTTATCACTCTGTTCATCACTCTAATCCCTGTCTGTAATTGCATTAATTCAAGCCTATTTCTCTGGTGACTACTTCTCAGGCCACATCCTGTAGGTAGACAGGCTTGCCAGCTCCGCGCTTGAACAACGCCAGCTTTTGGCGAGCCAAGACAAAACCCGCCGCGTTCAATGAGTCTCGGCGAGCTAACCAACCCGCCACTTCCAACAGCAGCATCAGACCGCAACAGAACATTACGCTCAGCAGGCCAAAAGTAGCGAAGATGTCGGCTGCGTCCAGCCAATCCCATTTATCCGGCACTCCGCCCTGGTGCCACCAGTCATTCAACGTGAAACAGACCAGCAGCAGCATGAAAAACAGGCAGCAAATGGGCAAGGTTTTATACAGCCACTTAAGCCGTTGCAGTGACACCGCCAAACCACTTGGCCGGTTGAGATAAGCGCTGCCGTCCCGCTCATTGCAAACGCCGATCACGGCGTTGCTCGGCCGGGCGATCAGCAGCGTCACTGGATCGTTGGCCGCCAGGAAGAAAGGATGCTCACGTAGCAGCAGCGGGTTAAGGTTTTCAATCATCTGATCCACGCCGGTGCGAAACGTTAATCGCCCAGCGCTACAGCTAAATTGGTAATCGATCACTTCCCGCTGATATTCACCATAGCCAATCGTCTCACGCCTGGCGCTCACTCGGGTCGCAATGCTTGATACGCAAGAGAGTATGGTCTGATCGGACATCAGTTTATCGTTGCACGGGATGGGAGGCTGTACGCTGGAAGCTTGGCAAAGGGCTACATCGCCCTGCATAACCTGTTCCAGCCCCCTCAGCGACTGGTGCGCCCTACGGCTGGCGTTTATCGTCCACTGAGTGAACGAGCTAAAACAACCCCACACGCCGCAGCTTAAGACCAACATCAGAATGACCGCCACCCAGAAGCTGGATAACCAGCTAAATCCATAGCCCGCCAACCCAATCAGCGCGGCTGAACCCGCCATCTGCAAGATAAGCCTGGAAGGATTAGGTTCATCAGGCGCTTGCGCTTGCAGGCTGCCTTTTTCCTCGCTCACCAGCCAGTGCAACCAGTAGCTACCATCGGCCAACTGATGCGCCCCGATATAAACCCCCTCTCCAGCAACCAATTTTTCCAGCACGCTGATATCGGCAAACTGGTCGCTATAGGTGTAGAAAACCTTATCCCCAGCCAGAATGCGCCGCAGCAGGTGTTCACCGGTGGCATTTTTATCATGGCGAATAAAGGACAGATGGTGGAAACCGATTTTTTTCATGGCCAATAGCCAGCAAGAACGGGGGTTTGCGGGGAGAAACCAACAAAACTAGACGTAAATAGTGCCCAAAACCTTCTCATTGCCACAATCCCTGTTAGCGCCTGCATTGACTCCCCTTGGAATTTAACCAAAAAGTGAGCGTCAATCCAGCCGTTCGCAGGGATTATTCAGGTATTGCTGACATCCCTGTCAGCAATTTGCCGTTGTTGGCATTAGGCTATCAAAGAATACCGCTGAGCAGGCCGATACCCAGCAGCGATGAGCCGCCGCCAATCACCCGCGCCCAGCCGCGATGCGTAGATGAAGACGCCAGCAGATAACCGATACCCAAACCCGCTACGTGCAGCAGCGCCGTGGCGATCACCATACCGGAAAGCGCCGCTACCGAATGGGACAACTCCGCGCCGTGGGCCAAGCCGTGGAAGATGGCAAAAGCGCCAATAATCAACGCGCCCGTTATCGCCGACAGTTTCAACTGCAAGGCAACCATCACGCCAATGCCCAGCAGTGAAGCGGCAACGATAAACTCAGTGCCAGGTACGGTTACGCCTGCCATGCCAACCAGCGCGCCGGTCAGCAGCAAACCAGCAAACGCCAGCGGAGCCAGCCACCACTGTTTGGTGTTCATGGCGCTCCAGATACCCACCAGAACCATGGCGACCAGGTGATCCATCCCGGTCAGCGGATGGATAAAGCCTTCGGTAAAGCTTAATACGTGATGCGCGCCACCGTCATGGCCCACATGGGCAAAGGCCAGCATGGGGAACAGCGCCAGTAGGGATACAGCCACAGCTTTGACATTAATACGCATAATGAATACCTAAATTTTCCAGTGAATGAAGGTGGTGGTTTTACTCATGAAAACAGTTGATTACGTTATAAATTCATCCTTATGCCTGCCTTGAAAGTCGGTTGGCGGCAATCAGCGCCTGCCCCAAGGCCAGCCCGCCATCGCCTGCCGGTAGGCGGGATGGCAGCAAGACCTGTGATCCTGCCAACTGTTGCAACAGCAATTGCCGCAACAGCGCGTTATGCATGACTCCCCCAGACAGCACGACGGTATTGATGCCGTATTGCTGCATGGCTCTGCGGGCCAGTGCGGCAAACCCCTGGGCCAGGGCGAAATGGAACGCATAAGCACGCTGTGCCGGGGGGGCCTGATAGGCCAGCCATTGCCGCCAGAAGGTGGCCAGATCCAGCTGATTGCCGAGCAGCGGCAGTGAAACCGGCGGCTGATGAGGCGGGCTTTGCCATGCCAAGGCCTCCAACTGGCAGGCAGCCTCCCCCTCCCAGGAAATTTGTGGCGGCACGATCTGCAATGCTGCAGCCACCGCATCAAATAAGCGCCCTGCGGAAGAGGCCAGCGGCGAGTTGATTTTCCGTTCGACCGCCCGCAGTAAGATCGTCGCCTGCGGTTGAGGGATTGCGGCGGCCTCTGGCAACGTCTGCCAATCGGGGACAAAACGCTGTAACTGGGCCAACAGGTTGCGCCACGGCTGGCGAGCGGCAACATCGCCGCCAGGCAATGCCACTGCGGGCAACCCGCCGAAATGCTCACAATGCTGATAATCCACCAGCAGACATTCTCCGCCCCACAGCTGGCCGCCAAGGCCATATCCCAGCCCATCCAACGCCAGCCCAATCACCTTACCGCCGTCGCGCGACCAGCCATGTTCCGCCAGGCAGGCAACCAGATGGGCATGATGATGCAGCGTGGTGACACAAGGGATTGCCCGCTCAGTGGCCAACGCCAGGCCCTGCTGGTGGCTGAGGTAGCCGGGGTGGGCGTCGATGGCGATCGCCTGTGGCACTACGCCGTAGATTTCACCAAACAGCGCCAACAGTTGCTGCTGTTGTTGCCGGGTGGCCTCATCCCCCAGCGAGCCTAGATGCTGGCTGACCACCGCCTGATCACCCCACAGCAGGCAGAAGGTATTCTTGCTGTCGGCTCCCAGCGCCAAGGTGGCCGGCTGGGCGGTAAAGCCTGGGGGTAGAGCCATCGCATCCGGGACATAGCCACGTGCCCGGCGCAGCATCTCGCTGCCCTGCTCGGTCAAACGGACTAAAGAGTCATCGGCCCGCTGGACGATCTCGCGGTTATGCAGCAGCCAGACGTCGGCCACGCCAGCGAGTTCCTCCAGAGCTTGTTGGTTGCTCAGTGCAGGAGGTTTGCCTGCCGGGTTGCCGGAAGTCATCACCAGTGGTCGCGCGACCTGTTGCAACAACAGATGTTGCAGCGGATTGGCCGGTAACATCACCCCGATCTCATTGAGCCCCGGCGCAATCTTGCCGCACAATGGGCTTTGTGGGTGAGCCGCTACCAGCACTATCGGTGCTGGTGGGCTGCGTAGCAGTTTTAGCAATGTCGCCGGTTCCGCTACCTGAACACACTGTTGCAACCAGTGGGTATCCGGCATCATCACCGCCAGGGGCTTGGCCGGGCGATGTTTGCGAGATCGCAGGCGCTGTACCGCAGCCGGATTGGTGGCGTCACAGGCCAGATGAAAACCGCCAATCCCCTTCACCGCCACGATCTGCCCGGCAATCAGCGCCTGCGCGGCCAGTTGCAGCGCGTCACCGGCGCTGGCGATGGTTTGGCCTGTGGCATCGCTGAGCCAAAGTTGCGGGCCACACTCCGGGCAGGCGGTAGGCTGTGCATGAAAACGACGGTCGGCAGGATCCTGATACTCCGCCAGGCACTGCGGGCACAGCGGGAAAGGCTGCATCGAGGTATTGGGCCGATCGTAGGGCATCCGGCGGATGATGGTGAAACGCGGGCCGCAGTGGGTACAGTTGATAAATGGATAGTGATAGCGCCGGTTTTGCGGCGAGTTCAGCTCTGCCAGGCAGGCATCGCAGGTGGCCGCATCCGCCACGATATGGGTATCCACTTGCCCCGCTCCGCTGCTGGCAATGGTGAAACTCACTGGCTGTTGCGGCCAGTTAAAAGGGGTAGAGGTAACGCTATCGATCCGCGCCAGGGGCGGGCACTCTTGCGGCAACACCCGCAAAAATTCCGTTATGGCGGGCGATTGCCATAGCTGGACGATCACCCCGGCGCCGTCATTGCTGACCTCGCCGCACAGGTTAAACCGCCGGGCCAGCAGCCAGACGTAGGGACGAAACCCCACCCCCTGCACCTTGCCCTTGATCCGCAGGCGAAGGCCGTTGCTGCTGGCGATATTCTCCGGCTCACAATCTGCCATGTTGTCTCGATTCTCCTGTTGGTCCAGCGATCAAATCCCCCTCACCCCAACCCTCTCCCAAAGGAGAGGGAGCTAATTCAGTGCCTTGGTCAGCTATCGCGATCAATCTTTGTCTCCCTCACCCTAACACTCACCCCAAGGAGAGGGAGCCAGTTTGGAGCCGTGGTTGAGTACCGCGACCGACCTGTTTTCCTCAGCCATGATCAGGTAACTCTCTGCGACTGAAGCGAACTCGGTCGGTCCCCTCTCCCTGAGGGAGAGGGTTAGGGTGAGGGGCAACCACCCACACTCAAAACCACAACCGAGCCACTAACAAATCCGTGGCAAAGGCTCATCCAGCGGCAGATCCAGCCGACGGGAAACCCCGAACAGCCCGGTGAGGCTCACCTGCTGGCGCTCGGTGGTATGGCCAATCACCGCCGCATCGCGGCCCAGCGGATGCCGATGCAGAACAGCCAACACTTCAGCCTCAGCCTCGGGTGCCACCACCAACACCAGCTTGCCTTCGTTGGCAAAGTTGAGCGCGTCCAGCCCCAGCAGTTCGCAAATCCCCCGCACCGCAGGTTTCAACGGCAGTACCGCCTCGGAAATCGCCATGCCACAGCCGCTAGCGGCGGCAAACTCATGTAGCACCGCCGTCACGCCACCGCGCGTCGCATCGCGTAAAGCGCGAACCCCGGCAATCGGTAACAGTGGAGCAATCAGTGGAGCCAACAGGGCGCAATCGCTGCTTAATTCACTCTCCAGGCCCAACCCTTCACGCAGGTTCAGAATGGTTGCGCCATGATCGCCCAAGGTGCCGCTGACGATAATGCTGTCCCCCAGGCGGATGTTAGCGGCCCCCCAGTTGACGCCCGCCGGGATGGTTCCTAAACCGGTGGTATTGATAAAGATTTTGTCTGCCGCACCCCGGGGCACCACTTTGGTATCGCCGGTCACAATCTGGATCCCGGCCTGCTGCGCCGTGCTGGCCATCGATTGGACGATGCGTTCCAGCGTGGCATACGGCAACCCTTCCTCCAGGATCATGGCGCAGCTCAGATAACGCGGCTGGGCGCCACTGACGGCTACGTCATTAGCGGTGCCGCAGACCGCCAGTTTGCCGATATCTCCACCGGGGAAGAAAATGGGATCGATAACGTAACTGTCGGTCGATACGGCCAAGCGGTCGCCCGAAGTAGCAAGTTCATCCAGTGCAATCCGTGCCTGATCTTCCCGCGCGTTTAACGCCGGATTGGCAAAGGCGGGCAGCATGAGTTCTTCAATCAGGGATTGCATGGCGCGGCCACCGCTGCCATGGGCCAGGGTGATTTCCCGCCCGTTGTTCTTTTCACGCATTATGCGGTCTCCCTGCGATACTGGTAGTAAGCCGAACAGGCCCCTTCCGAGGACACCATCAGAGCACCAAAGGCGTTCTCTGGCGTACATTGTTTGCCGAACAACGGGCAGGCATCCGGTTTGCAGCGCCCGGTCAACACTTCACCACAGCGCGAAAGCGGATCGTCCGCCACCCGCTGCACCTGCGGTTTAAACCGCAATTCGGCATCAAAATCCGCATACTCAGGTTTGATCTGCACGCCAGAGTGGGCAATCTCACCCAGCCCGCGCCATTCGCTGCTTTCTTTCAGGCAAAACACCTCAGCCATCGCCCGCTGGGCCAGAAGATTGCCCTGTTCGGGCACGATGCGCCGGTATTGGTTTTCTACCGCACGGCGGCCATCACGCAGTTGTTCCAGCAGCATCACCAAACCTTGCAGAATATCCAGCGGCTCAAAGCCGGTCACCACCAGCGGTTTTTGATAATCCGCAGCGATAAACTGATAGGGAGTATTGCCGATCACCATGCTAACGTGGCCCGGTGCCAGGAAGCCGTCGATGCGTACATCGGGCTGCTGCAACAGGCTGCGTAAGGTGGGGATTAGCGTGATATGTTGGCAAAACAGGGTGAAATTGCGCAGTTGACGCTGGCGAGCCTGCTGCAAGGTCAAGGCGCTGGCGGGCATGGTGGTTTCAAAACCCAGACCAAAAAAGACCACTTCGCGCTGTGGGTTATCGGCGGCCAGCTGTAGCGCATCCAGCGGCGAATACACCACCCGGATATCGGCACCACGGCGGCGGGCATCCAACAGTGACCCATTGCGGCCAGGAACCCGCATCGCATCGCCGTAGGTACAGAAAATCACCTCCGGATGGGCGGCAATCTCCAGGCAGCTATCAATGCGCCCCATCGGCAATACGCAAACCGGGCAGCCGGGGCCGTGGACAAATTCCAGGCTTTCCGGCAACAGTTGGTCAAGACCAAACTTGAAGATAGCGTGGGTGTGGCCACCGCAGACTTCCATCACCTGTAACGGCAGGCGCTGCGACTGGGGAATGGCTAGCATCAGCGTTTCGATGCGCCGTAACAACGCCTGACATAGCGCCGGATCGCGGAATTCATCAACGTAGCTCATTGG
>NZ_JBKJYW010000373.1:0-3327 GCF_046715635.1 Serratia sp. (in: enterobacteria) | reverse complement strand
ACGGCATCATGATGACTCCGGTTATCGAAGGTGGTGACGTTAAAGAGCCACTGCGTGAACGCGTTCTGGGTCGTGTGACTGCTGAAGATGTCATCAAGCCGGGTACGGCTGACATCCTGGTGCCACGTAACACCCTGCTGAACGAGAAGACTTGTGACCTGTTGGAAGAGAACTCTGTCGACAGCGTTAAAGTCCGTTCCGTAGTGAGCTGTGAAACCGACTTTGGTGTGTGCGCCAACTGCTATGGTCGTGACCTGGCACGTGGCCACATCATCAACAAAGGTGAAGCTATCGGCGTTATCGCGGCCCAGTCCATCGGTGAGCCGGGTACACAGCTGACGATGCGTACGTTCCACATCGGTGGTGCGGCATCTCGTGCGGCAGCAGAATCCAGCATCCAGGTGAAGAACAAAGGTAACCTGAAGCTGAGCAACGTGAAGTTCGTTATGAACGCCTCGGGCAAGCTGGTAATTACCTCGCGTAATACCGAACTGAAGCTGATCGACGAATTCGGCCGTACCAAAGAAAGCTACAAAGTGCCTTACGGTGCCGTAATGGGCAAAGGTGATGGTGCAGAAGTTAACGGCGGCGAAACTGTTGCTAACTGGGATCCACACACCATGCCGGTTGTGACCGAGGTGAGCGGTTTCATTCGCTTCGCCGATATGGTTGACGGCCAGACCATTACCCGCCAGACCGACGAACTGACCGGTTTGTCTTCTCTGGTAGTACTGGACAGCGCAGAACGTACTGGTAGCGGTAAAGACCTGCGTCCGGCACTGAAAATCGTTGATGCCAAAGGCGACGACGTATTGATCCCAGGTACTGATATGCCTGCTCAATACTTCCTGCCGGGTAAAGCGATTGTGCAGCTGGAAGACGGCATTCAGATCGGTGCGGGTGATACCCTGGCGCGTATTCCTCAGGAATCCGGCGGTACCAAGGATATTACCGGTGGTCTGCCACGCGTTGCGGATCTGTTCGAAGCACGTCGTCCGAAAGAGCCGGCAATCCTGGCTGAAATCAGCGGGATTATCTCGTTCGGTAAAGAGACCAAAGGCAAACGTCGCCTGGTAATCTCTCCACTGGACGGCAGCGACGCTTACGAAGAGATGATCCCTAAATGGCGTCAGCTCAACGTGTTCGAAGGTGAAATTGTGGAACGTGGTGACGTTGTTTCTGACGGCCCAGAATCTCCACATGACATTCTGCGTCTGCGTGGTGTGCATGCGGTTACTCGCTACATCACCAACGAAGTGCAGGAAGTTTACCGTCTGCAAGGCGTTAAGATTAACGATAAACACATCGAAGTTATCGTTCGTCAGATGCTGCGTAAAGGGACCATCGTTAGCGCTGGTAGCACCGAGTTCCTGGAAGGCGAACAGGCTGAAGTATCACGCGTTAAGATTGCTAACCGTAAACTTGCTGCTGAAGGCAAGATCGAAGCAACCTTCTCACGCGATCTGCTGGGTATCACCAAGGCTTCCTTGGCGACCGAGTCCTTCATCTCTGCTGCATCGTTCCAGGAAACGACGCGTGTTCTCACCGAAGCGGCTGTTGCCGGTAAGCGTGATGAACTGCGTGGCCTGAAAGAGAACGTGATCGTGGGCCGTCTGATCCCAGCCGGTACCGGTTACGCTTATCACCAGGATCGTATGCGCCGTAAGGCTCTGGGTGAAACTCCGGTTGTTCCGCTGGTTAGCGCGGAAGAAGCGACAGCCAACCTGGCCGAATTGCTCAACGCCGGTAACCTGGGTGGCAGTGACGAATAAGTCACCTCATCCTTGACTGCACGTTAAGCAGTGAATGACTAAAGCCCTGGCTATCCTAGCCGGGGCTTTTTGTTGTACAGTGCTGTAAAGTTAAAATAACGGGACAGGCATGGATACCTCAACTTCAGTCAGTGGCGGCAGCGCTGCCAACAGTGAAATAACCTCACCAACCCAGTACTCTCAAAGCCGGGCGCGGCGTGCCGCCTGGGGAAGCTTCGTTGGCGCCGTAGTCGATTGGTACGATTTCCTACTGTACGGAATAGTTGCCGCTTTAGTCTTTAACACCGAATTTTTCCCGCAGGTCAGCCCAACGATGGGCACGCTGGCTGCCTTTGGCACCTTTGGCGTCGGTTTCCTGTTCCGCCCGCTGGGTGGCATGGTGTTCGGGCACTTTGGCGATAAGCTGGGCCGTAAGCGCATGCTGATGATCACCGTGTGGATGATGGGGATCTCTACGGCGTTGATCGGCCTGCTGCCCTCTTTCGATTCAGTCGGTTGGTGGGCCCCGGTCATGCTGGTGCTGCTACGAGCTGTGCAGGGGTTTGCCGTGGGAGGCGAATGGGGCGGTGCTGCCTTGCTGGCGGTAGAAAGTGCTCCGAAGAAGAGAAAAGCCTTTTACAGCAGTGGTGTACAGATTGGTTTTGGTGTCGGGTTGCTGTTGGCTACCGGCTCGGTTTCTCTGGTCAGCCACTTCACCAGCAATGCGGACTTTATCAACTGGGGCTGGCGTTTGCCGTTCCTGTTCAGCCTGGTGCTGCTCGCTATTGCCTGGTGGATCCGTAATGGCATGGACGAGTCGCAGGAGTTTGAAGCCAATAAAACGTTGCACGAACGGGCCGAGAAAATCCGCAAGTTCCCAATATTTGAGGCACTGCGCCAGAATCCCAAAGCCTTCTTGCTGATCATTGCCCTACGCTTTGGCGAACTGCTGACGATGTATATCGTCACAGCCTTTGCCATGAACTACTCAACCACCCATCTTGGCCTGTCACGGGATCTGTTCCTGAATATCGGCTTGCTGGTCGGGGCGGTGAGCTGTGTCTCGATCCCTTGCTTTGCCTATTTGGCCGATAGCTTTGGCAGACGGCGGATTTACGTAACGGGGGCTTTGATTGGTGTTGCCAGCACGGTGCCGTTTTTCATGGCGCTCGAGAGCCGTAACACGGTGATGATTATTTTCTTTGCCATCATGCTGGGAAATATGGCGCATGACATGCTGGTCAGCGTGCAGCAGCCGATGTTTACCGAGTTGTTCGGTACTGCATACCGCTATAGCGGAGCCGGAGTGGGCTATCAGGTCGCTAGCGTAGTCGGCGGCGGCTTCACGCCGTTTATTGCCGTGTTGCTGGTGGAGTTGATGGACGGTTCCTGGCATTTGGTTGCCGCCTATCTGGCGCTAGGATGCCTGCTTTCGGCCATTGTGGGTATGCGTATGAAACCGCAAGCGGTCGAATAAAACGGAGGTACCGGAAGCGTGCGGCCAGTCCCCGCACGCCCCGGTGTTTGGTAAGCAAGGTTATCAAGAGGGGAGAGATAACCTTGGTTGGCTTAGGAT
>NZ_JBKJYW010000372.1:0-6078 GCF_046715635.1 Serratia sp. (in: enterobacteria) | reverse complement strand
CCCCCCCCTCACCGTCTTCACCGGCGCTGAGGATGCCCTCTTTATACTGAGGCCGCTCACGCGCTTTCCAGTCTTTGACCACGGCATGAACTTCCTGATCGCGGACAAAGGCCCCGTGCACACGCACTGGTATTGAAGAGTTCGGTGCCAAATACAGCATGTCACCCATCCCCAGCAAGGATTCCGCTCCGCCCTGATCGAGAATGGTGCGGGAGTCGATCTTGCTTGATACGGTAAAGGCGATACGCGTCGGGATGTTGGCCTTGATCAAACCGGTGATCACGTCCACCGAAGGACGCTGGGTTGCCAGCACCAGGTGGATCCCCGCAGCACGCGCTTTCTGTGCCAGGCGGGCGATCAATTCTTCAACCTTTTTGCCCACCGTCATGATCAGATCGGCAAATTCATCCACCATCACCACGATGTACGGCTCTTTTTCCAACACCGGCGGCGTGATATCCATGCTGTCGCTTGGTTTCCAGAACGGATCCGGGATTGGCCGCCCCATCGCCTCAGCCTGATCGACCCGCTCGTTGTAGCCTGCCAGGTTACGAACCCCCAGAGCAGACATCAGCTTATAGCGGCGCTCCATCTCGGCCACGCACCAACGCAATGCATTAGCGGCGTCTTTCATGTCGGTAACCACATCGGTCAGCAGGTGTGGGATGCCTTCGTAGACCGACAGTTCCAGCATTTTCGGGTCGATCATGATAAAGCGCACTTCTTTCGGCGTGGCCTTATACAGGATACTGAGGATCATGGCGTTGACCCCGACCGACTTACCGGAACCGGTGGTACCAGCCACCAGCAGATGCGGCATTTTAGCCAGATCGGCCACCACTGGCTGACCCGCGATATCTTTACCCAATACGATCGCCAGAGGCGATGGATTGTCGCGGAAGGCTGGGCAATCCAGCACTTCGCGCAGATACACGGTTTGCCGTTTGACGTTCGGCAGTTCAAGACCGACGTATGGCTTACCTGGGATCACCTCCACCACACGCACGGCGGAAGTTGACAATGAACGGGCCAGATCGCGCGACAGGTTGGAGATACGCGCGGCCTTGACGCCAGGAGCCAAATCCAGTTCGAAACGGGTAATGACCGGGCCAGGCAGAATATCGACCACGTCAGCCTTGACGCGGTAATCCGCCAGGCTGGCTTCCACCAGCCGCGCTTTCTGTTCCAGCGCAAAGGTATCGACCGGTTCGACCTCTTTCGGGGCCTCGGTCAACAAATCCAGCGTTGGCAGTGGCGTAGTCGGTTTCTCCAGCGGCATATCATTGCGCATCAGAAACGGATGGATCAGGCTGTCCATTGCTGGCGCTGGCGGTTGCTGCTGAGCGGGTGGCTGATAAGCCTGTTGCGGCTGGTAGGTAGGTGCAGGTGGCGTTTGCGGACGCGGTGCCTGATAAGCGGGCACCTCAGGCTCAAACTGACCGAACGGCACATCGTCTTCCAACTCGCTTTCCAGCTCAATGCTATCCTCAAGCTGTGGCGACAGGGTAAACAGCGGCTCGGTTGGGCCGTCATCCACCAGATCCGCCATCGGTGAGAAACTGTAAGCCTGGCGGGTATCCACCGAATGAGTCACCGGAGCCGGTTCTGGTTCAGGCTGCGGTGCTTCTACGCCATAACGTGCCTGTTGCTGCGCGGCAAATGCCTGGCCGAGTTCGGCCTCACGCAACGCATCTTCGTCATCTTGTTGATACTCTTGTTGCGGATACTCTTCGCCATAGCGCTGGCTTTGCTGTTCGGCAAAGGCCTGGCGCAATGCAGCTTCCTGCTGGGCTTCGTCTTCTTCCTGCGGGTTGCCGAACGATTCTGGCTGAGGATCTTCCCCGCGGTTGCGGTGCTCCTGCTCCGCGATCCGCTGCGAAGGCAGCTTGATGCCGTAGGAGGCCAGTTCACGCCGGGTTGGAATGCGTACTGGATTTGGCCGTGGCAGTTCCGGGCCGATGCCCTGCTTGACCTGCGAACTCGCATCGCTGGTGGCAGTAAACGCTGGCATGAAGGTGTTGTTTACCGCGCCAGCGGTCGCTGCGGCTGCGGCAGTTGCCACTGGCTTCACTCCCTCTCTGGCACTGAAACCCGTTGAGCCAAAGACATCGTCGCTATCCCGCTGGGCCGCAGAGAAATCAAACGGTGACGGCTCTGGATTTGGCGTAACGGGGCTCTGCCAGTCACCCAGGCGCGGCTCATGTTCCTCACGATAAGGCTCCGCCATCCGCGTCGTTCTCGGTGCCGGTGTCTCTTCAGGCAGCTCAAACGAATACAGCGGCGGCGTGTCTTGTGGCTGCGCAGGAGTTAATGAATGCTGATTAACAGTAGCTGGCGCTACCGGGGCTACGGTGACCGGAGCCTGAACGGCCGCTTTTGGCATTACCGGGATATCGGTAACCACCGGCGCTGGCTCGGCAAGCGGGAGGTCATCATCGCTGGCGCGCAAACCACTCAATAAAGGATCGGCGACATCTTGCGCGTCTTCTTGCGCAGTTTCGGTCACGGAAGGTGCAGAGAACAGCACGTCGTCCTCTTCTGCCATGGAGGCAGCAGGGGCCACATTTTGGCCGTTTTCTTCGCGATCATCGAATACGACATCGTCATCGTCGTGATAGCGGTCTTCACGGCGTGAACGGTTAGTCATAAAGGTAGCGGCTCCCAACACCACGCCGCCAATTTTTTCCGCAATGACCAGCCACGACCAACCGGTGAACAGGGTCAGCCCCACCGCCCAAATGCCGAGCAGCGCCAAAGTGGCACCAATGCCGTTAAACCACGGCAACATAGCATTGCTTAACAGGCTGCCAATCACCCCACCGGAAGCGAAGTAATAGAGATCGTCAACGTTCAGCGCCGCCAGGCCACACGAGGTAAGCACCAGCGCCAACGTGCCAATCAAACGTAACGAGACCCCGAAAAAATCGACGTAATCGCCGTTATCGCGCCGACGGTAACCGGATAGGCACAACACCAGCATAATCGGTGGGATCGTATAGGCAAGGACCCCAAAGGTGAAGAACAACGTGTCGGCCAACCATGCGCCTACGCCGCCGCCCAGATTGTGGATAGGCTCATGCCAGGCAGTTTGCGACCAACTAGGGTCGGAAGGATTGAAACTGACCAGCGCAGCCATGAGGTAAACGGCAAAAATTGCCACCACGATCAACACAGCCTCAAGCAAACGCCGCCCACTGCTGAGTTTTTTCAGGGTAACTTCTTTATCTTCTGTGTATTCCTGGCTCAAGAAAGGCACTCCAGGTTCCTGTTGACGGATAGAGTAACAGCGCCGAGAAGTTTCCTCGGCGCCAAAACTGTATGAATAAACAGGAGTGTAACGAATTTAATCAGGTTTTGCACCTGCACCTTACCGTGTTTTGATAACCAGACGGTTACTCTGTTTGACTTCTTCCATTACGACGTAAGTACGGGTGTCATTAACCCCCGGTAAACGCAACAGAGTTTCGCCCAACAGCTTACGGTAAGCTGACATATCTGGCACACGGGTTTTCAACAGATAGTCGAAATCACCGGAAACCAAATGACACTCCTGAATTTCTTCAAGTTTTTGCACCGCAGAGTTGAATTGCTCAAACACATCTGGCGCACCGCGGTTCAACGTGATTTCCACGAAGACCAGCAGGGAAGCATCCAGATAGTGCGGGTTAAGCAATGCAGTATACCCATGAATAAAGCCTTGACGCTCAAGACGGCGCACACGCTCCAAACAAGGGGTTGGGGATAACCCCACGCGCTTCGAAAGTTCGACGTTCGAAATGCGCCCATCCTTCTGCAACTCATTGAGGATGTTGCGATCGATACGGTCGAGATCTTTACCCGGGCGTTTTTTAGTATCTACCATTATTATTGTCTCTCTTATGTTCTTCCCTGCACTTGCCACACCCTAGCCAACGTCAATGTGCAAGGATTTGTTCCAAGCGAAGACCCGATGCCTGTGTTAAGCGGTTCATTCCCCTGAGGGGAACCAGATACGTAATACCCACCGCCCTTGTGCTTCGTCACTATTCGACACTACCATCTTCCGCCGTTACCCAGCCTGTCTGTCACCTCTGAGTAACGAATTCAAATGATTTACGTTCAGAATCCATCAACCACTGCCAGGGCAAACTCTCCCTCACCCATCGCGACCCGACGATGTCCTGCCTCGGTGGCGAAAATGCCTACGATTTGCAGCTGGCACGGGGTTAATTTCTTCTTCCTATGATGTTTTCGCAAATGCGCAGCGGATTGTCAAAGTAAAAGAACTAAAATCAGTAGAACGTACCGCCAGCAAAAGTGAGCGCCTGATTTCTTGTTAGGAATTTCCCCCATTAAAAACCGGGCAGTTACCCACATAAACCCGACAAAAACCGCGTTTTTGACCTATTGCTGTACAAAATTATCGCGTTCACTCCCCCCGCTCTGCCCGGTGAAAAATTTCGGCTAATAGGCCCTGGTTATCAAACAAATCGGTAACAACATCCCCTGGCGCTTTTTTTACTGCCGCATTTTCCCTACAATCGGCTTCATTGTCCGCCATTGTGGGAAACGAGGTTATTCATGGGCACGGCTAAACATAGCAAATTATTGATCCTGGGCTCTGGCCCGGCTGGCTACACCGCAGCGGTTTATGCAGCACGCGCAAACCTGAATCCGGTATTGATCACCGGTATGGAGCAAGGCGGTCAGCTGACCACCACCACCGAAGTCGAGAACTGGCCAGGCGATGCTGAAGGCTTGACTGGCCCGGCGCTGATGGAGCGGATGCGTGAGCACGCAGAAAAGTTCGACACCGAGATCGTGTTTGACCATATCAACAGCGTCGATCTGCAGAACCGTCCTTTCCGCCTGAGCGGTGACAGCGGCGAATATACCTGCGATGCCTTGATTATCGCTACTGGCGCATCAGCCCGTTATTTAGGCCTGCCATCAGAAGAGGCATTCAAGGGCAAAGGGGTATCTGCCTGTGCTACCTGTGATGGTTTCTTCTATCGCAGCCAGAAGGTCGCCGTAGTCGGTGGTGGCAACACCGCCGTGGAAGAAGCGCTGTACCTGTCGAACATCGCCTCTGAAGTTCACCTGGTGCACCGCCGTGACAGTTTCCGCAGCGAAAAGATCCTGATCAATCGCCTGATGGAAAAAGTGAAAAACGGTAACATCATCCTGCATACGGACAGCACGCTGGACGAAGTGTTGGGCGATCAGATGGGCGTCACCGGGATGCGCTTGCGCAGCACTAAAGACGCTGAGCAAACCAAAGAGTTAGAACTCGCTGGCGTATTTATCGCGATCGGTCACAGCCCGAACACCGCAATCTTTGGCGGGCAGCTTGAGCTGGAAAACGGCTATATCAAGGTGCAGTCCGGTATTCACGGTAACGCGACCCAGACCTCCATCCCCGGCGTATTTGCCGCAGGCGATGTCATGGATCACATTTACCGCCAGGCAATCACTTCAGCAGGAACGGGTTGTATGGCCGCACTGGATGCCGAACGCTATCTCGACGGTATCGCGCAGGCCGAATGCAAATAACCCTTCAGCGATAAACGTTACCGAGGCGGCCGATTGGCCGCCTTATTTATTTCCAACCACGCCCACGCTGAAAGCGTGACTGCTGCTCGAATGATTAAACTGCTGGCTCACTACGTAGGGGCGCTGCATGCTGCACCCATTTAGATAATCAATCGGTTAGCTGGGAGTCTCCCTAGAAATTCAGCATCGTTGCCACTTTGCCATCAATCTCAGATTTATTTCACGTCTACCGAGTGACGAGGTAACATTAGCGCTCACTTGTCTTATTTCCTGCTGAGACAAACACTTTTTTAACAGTACGTTAACCAAGCCTGCTACAACAGGCATCGGCGACGCAGACATCTGATGAAAAAAACCAGACAGCACCAGTTAACCCGTTGGCTCAAGGCACAGAGTACGTTAGCGCAACGTTGGCTGCGTATTTCCATGCTGTTAGGTCTTGCAAGCGGCATTTTGATTGTCGCCCAGGCCTGGCTGTTGGCTTCCTTGCTCCATGCGCTGATTATTGAGCATCAACCCCGTGGCGAACTGGTTTCGCCGTTTATC
>NZ_JBKJYW010000371.1:0-9785 GCF_046715635.1 Serratia sp. (in: enterobacteria) | reverse complement strand
GCCAACAACGCTGCAACGTGAAAGGCGACGGGTATATTATTTAATCGGCGTTGATGAGCCGTCGGCATGCCACTCAAATACCCCGAACTCGAAGCCTTTCAGATCGCCTTTGTCATCCCAGCTCAGTGGGCCCATGACGGTTGCCACCGGTTGGCCGGTTTTCAGATCTTTGACGATATCGGCCGGTTCCTGGCTACCGCTGCGCTCCATTCCAGTGACCAGCGATTGCAGTGCAGCATAGGTGGTCCAGACAAACGGCCCTGTCGGATCCAGCTTCTTGGCTTTCAACGCATCGACTACCGGCTGGTTGGCTGGCACCTGATCGTAACGTTTCGGCAGCGTCACCAGCATGCCTTCAGACGCGGCACCGGCGATGTTGGACAGCGAGGAGTTACCCACACCTTCTGGCCCCATGAAGCGAGTAGTCATGCCCGCCTGTTTGGCCTGACGCAGGATCTGCCCCATCTCTGGGTAATAACCGCCGAAATAGACGAAATCGACGTTTTCTTTCTTCAGGCGAGCTACCAAGGTAGAGAAATCTTTATCCCCAGCGGTGATACCTTCAAACAGCACGACATCGGTACCCTGCTTTTTCAGGCTGTCACGCACTGAACGCGCCAGGCCTTCACCGTATTGCTGCTTGTCGTGGACCACGGCGATACGCTTGGGCTTAATCTCGTTGAGGATGTAGTTGGCAGCCGTTGGGCCCTGATCGGAATCCAGGCCGGTGGTGCGCATGATCATCTTGTAACCACGGGTGGTCAGATCGGCGTTGGTCGCCGCCGGGGTGATCATGATCACGCCTTCATCTTCATAGATGTCGGAGGCTGGCTGGGTCGAAGAAGAGCACAGGTGGCCGATCACGTAACGAATGCCGTCATTGATGACCTTGTTGGCTACCGCCACCGCCTGTTTCGGGTCACAGGCATCGTCATACTCTACCGCCACCAGCTTATCGCCCTTGATCCCGCCTTTGGCGTTGATATCGGCAATAGCCTGACGCGCGCCGATGAACTCCATATCGCCATACTGCGCCACCGGGCCGGACATGGCACCCACTACGGCAATCTTGATGTCTTTTGCCACAGCGACATGGCCGATAGCCATCGCGATACAACCGGCCAACAGCGCTTTACCCTTTGTTAATTTCATCCGCATAATCCCCATCTGTCGTTGTGAGTAAGTCCGTTGTTTTTGTCACACCTAATCATTGTTTCTACCGGGCGGATTGCAAGTTACACCCCGTTGATTGTGGCCTACAACACGGCGGTAGAACGCTTTTATCTATAAGTAATAATGATTTAGGTACTTTTGTGACAATATTTTCTAATAAGACTTTATTTTTCATGTTATTAAACAGGAATTTTCTTCTGCAAAGCAACTCTCGAGGTCAGAAACAAGCGGTGTAAACAGCATAAAATCCGGATTAAATCGGCGACGTTTAGCGCAAGGAACAGCGAGATGTGCTGGTTAACATGCCATTAACTAACCGTTTACTCGGAAAATGCCCGCCGCAAAAAACATTTTACCCAGGGCACGTATAGAAAAACTTACACAACGCGCCGGGCAAGATCTATTACACTGTCGGCATCCCATCTCCTTGCGGAAATCCGGCATGAAACTGACCATTGAACGCTTGACCAGCTTGTCCCCACAAGACCTTATCGACCTTGGTAAAATCTGGCCACATCAACAACCAGCGCAGTGGCTTAGCTGGTTGGAGGAGGGTAAGGCACTGTTTGCCGCCCGCTTTAACGAGCGGCTGCTGGGGGCGGTAAAAATCGAGATAGAGGGCCAGACCGCCCAATTACACGATCTGCTGGTGCGCGAAGTGACACGCCGCCGAGGTGTGGGGCTGTATCTGATAGAGGATGCCCAACGTCAATTGCCACAGGTGCAACATTGGCAACTGGATACGGCCGGGTTGGCCGCACGTGAACGTGGTGAGGTCGGCAACTTTATGCGTGCCTGCGGCTTTCAGGCTCAAGGCGATTGTTGGCAAAAATGAAACGTTGGCTAGCTCTGATCGTCGTCACGCTGCTCGCAATAACGGCCTGGTTTGCAGGGCACTACCAGGCAATGAATCTTCATCAGCCTTGGGATCAGCAGGCCTACGTTTGGCAAAGGGTGTGGACACCTCAGCATGCCGAGGCGCTGGCTGCCAGCCGTGACCTGTTGACTACCCTGCGCGTGTTGGGTTTGCAGGTGCATCCCCGTGAGGGTTTCCGGGACATCACGGTCAATACCGCCCTGCTGAAACAGGATGGCCGTCCGCTATGGCTAGTAGTGCGGATAGACGGGCAATTGATGCAGTTGGATGAGGCCGCCATCTCTGCACGTCTGCAGCAACAACTGCAACGCTGGCAGGCGGCCGGTTTACCGGTGATTGGCGTGGAGATCGACCATGATGCCGCCACCGCACGGCTGCCCAAATATCAACAATTCCTGCGCCAACTGCGCCAACGGCTTCCTCCTTCATTACAGCTTGGCATCACCGCCCTGCCCGCTTGGATCGGCTCCCCAGCCCTGCCCGGCGTACTGCAACAGGTAGACAGTTCGGTGCTTCAGGTACATACGGTGCTCTCACCCACCCAAGGTTTATTCGACGGCCAGCTGGCTCAGGAGTGGACACACCAGTACGCGCGCCTTAGCCCTAAACCCTTCCGTATCGCCCTGCCAGCCTACGGCATGGCTCTGCTAGGGTTCGATGCTCAGGGAGCTCTGGTTGAAAGTGAAGTCTCGCAGCGCGTGGCTGGCAAAATCCAGGAGCTGACCGTAGCACCGCAGCAGGTTGCCGATTTCTTGCAGCAGCTCGCACAACGCCCACTGCCACATCTGCGCGGCATTATCTGGTTCCGCCTGCCGCTGGAAAACGATCGCCGCGCCTGGTCGATGGCTACGCTACGGGCAGTGATCCAACAGCAGCCATTGCTCGCCAACTGGCAGGTGAAATTTTTGCCTCAGCCACAGCAAAATGGGCTGTATGATTTGATTATCGAGAATCAGGGACCGGTGGATGCCCCATTACCGCGTGAGATCCACATTCAGGCCGAAGGTTGCCTGGCCGCCGACGCGGTAGGTCATTACCAGTTAGCAACGCCATCTGAACCCCAACGCTTTATCCGCATTAGCGGCGATCAGCTACGAGCAGGGCAATCACGCCCCCTAGGCTGGCTACGCTGCCAACAGATCACGCCAGGAGACACCCATGTCATACCTTGATTTGCACACAGCAGGGCACAGTCGCCGTGCGCTCCCGTTAGCATCACTGATCGCTGCGGCATTGATGGTGCCGCTGAGCGGCCAGGCCTGTGGGCCTGACTTCCCCAACCGCCTGCTGGTTAACCGCAACGGCACCCTGCTGTATATGCCTGAGGGCAACTTCGCTTTCGAAGCCACCCGTCTGGTGCCGGTAGACCCGCAACTGCCACGCTGGCAGGCCCCGGCCCCGGCGACACCGCCAAAACCGATGCCCCTCTCGCCGGAACAGCAAGCCATTGCCCAGATGCGGGCAACCCAGACCGTAGAAGAAGCCGATGCGGTGAATGCGCAAGGGTTATCTAATGCCGCACGCTTATATACGCTGGGGGCGGTAGCCTTTGCCGCAGAAGATCCGCGGGCGTCGCAATATTTCCAGCAGGTGTTGGCGTTGCCAGCCGCCGAGCAGGGAGCATGGGGGTTACGGGCGCAATACTCCCTTGGCCGCCTGCTGATGGGCGATCATGGCACGCCGGAAACCGAGTCTGATGCCGAACCGGTGGTGCAACACCCGGAGAAAGCACAGCTTGAGCAGGCCCTCACCGCCTTCCAACAGGTGATCGATCAGGTGAAAGCTGGCACCGCCGATCCGGACCAACTGGCGCTGAGCAGCCTGGGCCAGCAGGCAAGGATCCATTTGTGGCTCGGGGAGATCGCTCCAGCGGCACAGCTGTATGCTCAGCAGGCCGCCCAAGGCGATCCCGAGGGTGGGCTTTCGCTGCAGTATATCTCCACCTATCTGATCAACCCGCAGCATGTGGAGGCATTAAAACAGGCTATTCACGATCCGTTGGTGCAGCAGTTGGTCACCATTGAGCTGTTCGCCCGCAGCAGTAATCTGGAGATGTCCGGTATCATTAACGGTGAGACCAGCGCCAAGCAGCTTGTCGATCAGACCCTGACGTTGCTCAATGACTCGGTTAAAAGTGGTTTCACCGGTAGCGACCGGCTGGCGGCGCTGGCCTATCGTTCCGGGCAATATGCCATGGCGGCCAACCTGCTGAAAAATGCGGGTGATGGCGGCTTAGCCTGGTGGTTACGTGCCAAAATGGCCCTGCGTGATGGTGATGTGAAAGCCGCAACCGCCGCCTATGCCAAAGCCGCAGCCGCATTCCCTACGGATGAAAGCTGGGGGGAGCAGCGTAACGAAGACTTCGCAGCCGAAATGATCGTGCCGGATTGCCGGGTTGCTGGCGAGCAGGCCATTCTGGCGCTGAACCGTGGCGACTATCTGCAAGCGATGGATCTGATGTATCGCGGCAAAGAAAACTACTGGGCAGACGTGGCGGATATCGCCGAGCGGGTGTTGACGGTCGATGAGCTGAAAGGCTTTGTGGATAAGCATGCACCAGCGCCTACCACACCGCTCAAGCCGGTCAATCCCGATGAATACAATGGTGAGCGGATCACCCAAGAGGTTCAACTGCGTGAATTGCTGGCACGGCGAATGATGCGCGTAGGTCGCTATGAGGAAGCGGTGAACTACTTTGCCATTCCGAACTACCGCCAGGCGGCGCAGGACTTTGCCAACCTGATGAAAGCGGCGAAGGATAAATCGGCAGATAAGAACGTACGCGCCAAAAGCTTCTATCAGGCGGCGGCGCTGTTGCGCTCGCAGGGGTTGGATTTCACTGGCTATGAAATGACGCCGGATTACAATATTTATGGCGCGGGGTATTCCTATCTGGGGGATGCTTTCAACACCAAGGATAGCAAAGACAAGAGTTGGATCAGCGCAGCGGAAGCGGTACGGGCCAAGAAATCGTTGCCAGATGCAGATAACCGTTTCCTGCATTACCGCTGGCAGGCGGTGGATCTGGCGCAAAAAGCCGCCGATCTGCTGCCACCGAAAAGCCAGGCCTATGCTGCCGTGCTGTGTAATGCCGCAGGTTGGGTGATAGCCCGCGATGCCAAGACCGGCCGGGCGCTGTATCAGCGTTATATCAAGAACGGCACCCAGTTTGAGTGGGGAACCAAGTTTGGCTACGACTGCCCGGCACCGGAGTTTGATACCGCAGCCAACTAACTACAAAAACAGAAAAGCCCGGCAAGCCGGGCTTTTCGAACGTTAAGCGCTATCGGTATCAGGCTTCGATCGCCATCTTCAGTTTCTTCATGGCGTTCTTTTCAAGCTGGCGCACACGCTCGGCGGAAACGCCGTACTGATCGGCCAGCTCCTGCAGGGTGGACTTGTTGTCATCGTCCAACCAGCGGGCGCGGATGATATGCTGGCTGCGCTCGTCCAGACCTTCCAGCGCGTAGGCCAGTTTGTCTGCGGCATTGCTTTCCCAGTTATCCTCTTCGATCCCTTCGGCAAAGTCCGAGCTTTTATCTTGCAGATAGAGCATCGGGGCCATGGCATGACCGTCACGCCCTTCATCTTCCGGCGTTGGGTCAAAGGTCATATCCTGCGCCGCCATGCGCGACTCCATCTCACGCACGTCTTTGCTGGTGACACCCAGCTCGCGCGCGACCAGCTCGACTTCGTCCTGATTGAACCAGCCCAGACGCTGCTTGGTTTTACGCAGGTTGAAGAACAGCTTGCGCTGTGCCTTGGTGGTCGCCACTTTGACGATACGCCAGTTGCGCAGCACGTACTCGTGAATTTCTGCCTTGATCCAATGCACCGCAAAGGACACCAGACGTACGCCAACCTCTGGGTTGAAGCGACGCACGGCCTTCATCAGGCCGATATTCCCTTCCTGGATAAGATCTGCCACCGGCAAACCGTACCCTGAATAGTTACGGGCAATATGAGCGACAAAGCGCAGGTGAGACAGGATGAGCTGCTTAGCGGCTTCCAGATCGCCCTGATAATGCAGCCGTTCAGCCAGTTCCCGCTCTTCCTCTGCCGTCAGCATCGGATAGGTGTTGGCTGCCCGCAGGTAGGCTTCCAAGCTGCCCTGTGGGACTAAGGCTAAAGTGCGCATTTCTTTGGTCATTCAAAACCCTCTCTTGATAAAACTGGTCATGCAGGTGATTTCACGGCGGGGAGCTATTGATCTTGCGGCAGTTGCTGTTGCAAAAGCGGGTCCACACGCCGGGCACCTAAACATTTGCTGCAGATTTGGACCGTGCTCAACCCCAAAAGTTCACCGTTTTTCACACACAGTGCACACGACGATACGTCATGCAAGCTCAGGTTGATTGGGAATTTGTGCGTTTGAGAAGAGATCGGAGATGTTGAGGTCTGGCAGCTCTTCTCCCGCAGCACGGCAACCGGGCCGCAGCAGGAGAAGAGTATACCAAAAATTCACTATTGTGGTGTAAATCGGCGTAAATGTTGCACGGTAGCCAACCAGGCGGCAATCCAGCCGATCATCGCCGAGATCAGCAGCAGCAGCAGCGCCTCATCCCAACCCAGGCCATGCAGGGTAAAGGTGGTGCCAAACACCTTCGCCACGTTGGTCACCACCGACTCCAGCTTCCACACCAGCGCGCCAGACAGGGCCAGCGAGAACAACGCGCCGAAGAAGCCGAGCATTGCACCACCGTTGAGGAACGGCCGCAGGATAAAGCCGTCGGTAGCACCGATCAGCTTCATCACGTTGATGGTATCGCGACGGCTGAAGATGCTCAGACGCACGCTGTTACCAATCACCAGGAACACCGCCACCACCATCAGTATGCCGATCATCAAGGCGACTTGGCCCACCAACCCGGTCAGCGCCGCCAGGCGGGCAAACCAGCTGTCATCCATCCTGACTTCATCCACGCCCTGTACCGCCGCCACGCGATCGCGCAGGGTGGTGAGCGTATCGGAACTCTGGAAACTCATCTGCGGCGTGACAATCGCCACGGCTGGCAGCGGGTTTTCTTCCAGCATATCCAGCGCGCCACCAAAGCCAGACCAGTTGCGGAACTCGCCCCGCGCCTCTTCACGCGACAGGTAGTTCACCTTCTCCACTCCGGCCTCGGCCTTGATCGCATCCAGCACTTTAACCGCCGCGTCATCGTCGAGGGATTTATCCAGATACACCGTCAGCTGTGGCGTTGGGTACCACTGAGTCGCAGCGGTACTGACGTTCTTCCAGACGATGTAGCAAACGCTCGGCAGCGTCAGAGAAATGGCGATGACCATCACGGTCAGCAGCGTTGCCAGCGGTTGGCGCAGCATATCGGCAATGGCGTTCATCCAGGCATAGCGCCACTGTTCACGCCAGCCACCGCGCAGTGCCTTGCTCTTGGCGGTTTTTGCATTATTCGCCATGCTGTGCCCCCCCTACCATACGGCCCTGGCTCAGCGTCAGGATGCGGTAATTGCGCCGGGCGATCAGCCCGGTGTCGTGGGTTGCCATCAGCACCGTCACCCCAACGCGGTTAAATTCTTCAAACAGGCGCAGGATCCCTTCCGACAGGGCGTCGTCCAGGTTACCGGTCGGTTCATCCGCCAACAGCACCGCTGGCTTGTTCACCACCGCGCGGGCAATGCCAACGCGTTGCTGCTCACCACCGGAAAGCTGAATAGGGAAGTTCTTCGCTTTATCCAGCAGCCCGACCTTGTCAAGCGCAGCCGAAACGCGGCGACGGATATCTTCGGTACTGGCTCCGGCTATGACCAGCGGCATCGCCACGTTGTCATACACCGTACGATCCAGCAGCAGATGGTGATCCTGGAATATCATGCCGATCTGGCGACGCAGGAAAGGCACCTCACGGTTTTTCAACCGGCTGATGTCATGGCCGCCAAACCAGATATGACCGGCGCTTGGCCGCTCAATCCCACAAATCAGTTTCAGCAGGGTACTTTTCCCCGCGCCGGAATGGCCGGTCAGAAACGCCATCTCCGCCGGACGTAGATGAAAATCTACCCCCTGCAGGGCTTGCCGTCCACCCAGATAAGCTTTACTGACCTGTTCAAAGCGAATCATCCGTATCAATCCTCTCGGGCAAAAAGTGCCTCAATAAAGTCATCAGCCTTAAACGGCCGCAAATCTTCGATGCCTTCACCAACGCCGATGTAACGGATCGGGATCGTAAACTGATCGGCGATGGAGAAGATCACCCCGCCTTTGGCGGTACCGTCCAGTTTAGTCAGCGTTATGCCGGTCAGGCCCACGGTTTCATTAAATAATTTCGCCTGGTTAACCGCATTTTGTCCGGTGCTGGCATCCAGAGTCAGCATAACCTCATGGGGGGCCTGCTCGTCCAGTTTTTTCATCACCCGCACGATCTTCTTCAGCTCTTCCATCAGGTGCGCCTTGTTCTGCAGGCGACCGGCGGTGTCGGCGATCAGCACATCGATATTGCGGGCTTTGGCCGCCTGCACCGCGTCGAAGATCACCGAAGCGGAGTCGGCACCGGTATGCTGAGCGATGACCGGAATGCGGTTACGTTCGCCCCAGACCTGCAACTGCTCAACCGCGGCAGCGCGGAAGGTGTCGCCTGCGGCCAGCATCACCGATTTACCTTCGGCCTGGAACTGACGCGCCAGCTTGCCGATGGTGGTGGTTTTACCCACGCCGTTCACGCCAACCATCAGGATCACGAATGGCGTTTTGCCACCGACATCCAGTGGCTGATCCACCTTGGCGAGAATTTCCGCCATCTCTTCTTTCAGTTTGCCATACAGCGATTCGGCATCTTTCAATTGCTTACGGCTGGCGTGCAGAGTAAGAGACTCAATGATTTTACGAGTGGTTTCTACGCCAACATCGGCGATTAACAGCTGTTCTTCCAGCTCTTCGAAAAGATCGTCGTCGATCTTCTTGCCGCGGAACAGGCCGATAAAACCAGACCCCAGGTTCTGTTTGGTTTTCAGCAGGCTGCGTTTAAGACGGGCGAAGAAGCCTTCTTTGCTAGGGCGCTCTTGCTCTTGCGTTACCGCCGGAGCCAGCAGTTCAGGCTGTTCAGGTTCCGCTTCCCGTTCTGGCTCGATAACCTCTTCACTCACCTCTGGATCAGGTTCGATAATCTCGGCAGGCACTTCGATTACCGCTTCAATCACCTCTGGCTCAGGTTCGATAATTTCGGCTGGCGCCTCGATAACTGCCTCAACCAGCTCTGGTTCTGGTTCGATAATCTCAGCAGGCGCTTCGATTACCGCTTCAATCACCTCTGGCTCAGGTTCAATAATCTCCGCAGGCGCTTCAATCAGCTCGGGTTCTTCTACTTGCGCCTCAGGCTGTTGCGCTACGGTGACTTCTTCGATCGCCACCGGCTCAGCATGGTGTTCGTCCAGCGGCAGGATATTTTCGGTGATAGGCTCGCCGCTCAGGCTGCTATCCCACTCCCCTGGGGTATCTTTGCTGGCCGCTGGTGCAGACTCCTGGGTAGGAAGTTTATCGTCCAGTTTTGGGGCAGCCGGGGTTTCTGCGGCCTGCTGTTCCGCCGGTTCTACGGCAGATTCAGGTTGTTGCTGCTCTTCTTCCTTCTGGCCGAAGCCCAGCCAGGAGAAAAACCCTCGTTTTTTATCTTTTGCCATGTTCTGACCCTACTCCGTACCAATGGCTTGCAAATGCGAAAAATTAATTCGCCGAGTCTATCACTTTCCCTGGCACAGCAACACGCATCGGCAATGCTTTCAT
>NZ_JBKJYW010000370.1:0-13083 GCF_046715635.1 Serratia sp. (in: enterobacteria) | reverse complement strand
AACAACGTCAGAATACGATGTCGCACAAAGCCTCCTTGTGTTAACCCACAACCAGGTTAAGCAATTTGCCTGGAACATAGATCACTTTACGTACCGTGACCCCTTCCAGATATTTGGCCACCAGATGCTCCTGGGTGGCGCGCTCACGCACTTGGTCTTCGGTAGCATCGGCTGGCACGGTCACTTTTGCCCGTACCTTGCCGTTAACCTGTACCACTACCAGCTTGGAATCTTCCACCATGGCGGCAACGTCAGCCACCGGCCATGGCGCAGTGTCCACGTCGCCTTCAGCATTCAACGCCTGCCACAGGGTGAAACAGACGTGTGGCGTGAATGGATACAGCATACGCACCACGGCCAGCAAGGCTTCTTGCAGCAGAGCGCGATCCTGCTCGCTTTCCTGCGGTGCACGGCCCAGCTTGTTCATCAGCTCCATCACGGCGGCAATGGCGGTGTTGAAGGTCTGGCGGCGGCCGATATCGTCGGTCACTTTGGCGATGGTTTTATGCACGTCGCGGCGCAGGGCTTTCTGATCTTCATTGAGCGCGCTAACATTCAGTGGCTGAACGGCTCCTTGCTCAACGTGGTCGTAAGCCAGCTTCCAGACGCGCTTCAGGAAGCGGTTAGCCCCTTCAACGCCAGATTCTTGCCATTCCAGCGTCATTTCTGCCGGGGAAGCAAACATCATAAACAGACGCACGGTATCCGCGCCGTATTTCTCTACCATCACCTGCGGGTCGATGCCATTGTTTTTCGACTTCGACATTTTGCTCATGCCAGCATAGACCAGTTCGCGGCCTTCTGGATCGGTCGCTTTGACAATGCGGCCCTTCTCGTCACGTTCGACGGTGGCATCAACCGGAGATACCCAGACGCGCTCGCCGCTGGTGCCGGTGTAGTAGAAGGCATCGGCCAACACCATGCCTTGGCACAGCAGGCGTTTGGCGGGCTCGTCTGAATCTACCAGGCCAGCGTCGCGCATCAGCTTGTGGAAGAAGCGGAAATACATCAGGTGCATGATGGCGTGTTCGATCCCGCCGACATATTGATCGACCGGCAGCCAGTAGTTGGCCGCCGCCGGATCCAGCATGCCTTTATCGTACTGCGGGCAGGTGTAGCGCGCGTAGTACCAGGAAGACTCCATAAAGGTGTCGAAGGTGTCGGTTTCACGCAGCGCTGGCTGGCCGTTAACGGTGGTTTTTGCCCACTCGGGATCGGCTTTGATCGGGCTGGTGATGCCATCCATCACGACATCTTCCGGCAGGATCACCGGCAGTTGATCTTCTGGCGTTGGCATTACGGTGCCGTCTTCCAGGGTGACCATTGGGATTGGAGCACCCCAGTAGCGCTGGCGGGAGACGCCCCAGTCGCGCAGACGGTAGTTCACCTTGCGCTGGCCGACGCCTTTGGCCACCAACTTGTCGGCGATGGCGTTAAAGCCTGCCAGGTGATCCAGGCCGTCGAACTCACCGGAGTTGAACAGCGTGCCTTTTTCGGTCATCGCTTCGGCGCTGACGTCTGGCTTGCTGCCGTCCAGGTTCAAAATGACCGGTTTGATCTGCAGATCGTATTTGGTGGCGAATTCCCAGTCACGCTGATCGTGGCCAGGGACGGCCATTACCGCGCCGGTGCCGTATTCCATCAGGACGAAGTTGGCTACCCAGATTGGCAGCTTCTCACCGCTCAACGGATGAATGGCAAACAGGCCGGTGGCCATGCCTTTCTTCTCCATAGTGGCCATTTCGGCTTCGGCAACCTTGGTGTTGCGGCATTCGTCGATGAAGTCTGTCAGCGCCGGGTTGTTGACCGCGCCCTGCTGTGCCAGCGGGTGACCTGCGGCAACGGCCACATAGGTCGCACCCATAAAGGTGTCCGGGCGGGTGGTGTAAACGGTGACTTTCTCAGCGCTGTCGGCAACGTCGAAGGTGATTTCTACCCCTTCGGAACGGCCAATCCAGTTGCGCTGCATGGTTTTCACCTGCTCTGGCCAGCTTTCCAGCGTGTCCAGATCGTTGAGCAACTGATCGGCGTAATCGGTGATTTTAATAAACCACTGTGGGATCTCTTTACGCTCAACCTTGGTATCACAACGCCAGCAGCAGCCGTCGATAACCTGTTCATTGGCCAGTACGGTCAGATCGTGTGGGCACCAGTTCACCGCCGAGGTCTTCTTGTAGACCATGCCTTTTTCATACAGCTTGGTGAAGAACCACTGTTCCCAACGGTAGTAGTCAGGATCGCAGGTGGCGATCTCGCGGTCCCAGTCATAGCCGAAGCCCAGCAGTTTTAGCTGGTTCTTCATATATTCGATGTTGTCGTAGGTCCAAGGGGCCGGTGCGGTTTTGTTTTTTACCGCCGCGCCTTCAGCCGGCAAGCCAAACGCATCCCAGCCAATCGGCTGTAGCACGTTTTTGCCCAGCATACGCTGGTAGCGGGAGATCACGTCGCCAATGGTGTAGTTCCGAACATGACCCATGTGCAGACGACCAGAAGGGTAGGGCAGCATGGATAGGCAGTAATACTTTTCCTTGCTGGCGTCTTCGGTAACCTTGAAAGTTTGCTTCTCTTGCCAGTGAAGCTGTACGTTCGATTCTATCTCTTCGGGGCGGTATTGCTCTTGCATGGCGGCCGATGGTCCTGTAGGTGTGTAACAGCTACATCCGTAGCATTCTGTGAGTATCTATAGATCTGCATAGCATAGCTGATAAGACCTGCCAGCAACAACACCAAGCGGCCCGACTCGACGTATTAAAAAAATATCTATGCCATGATGTGACTCACAATCTGCCAAAACCTCACCTAGCCAAGCCACATCAGTGATTTACGACTAAAATAATAACGAGTAGTTTTGGGGAGAAGTCCTGTCGCAGTAGACCATCTAGGAGAAGCTATGAACAAGGTTGCTCAGTATTACCGCGAGTTGGTGACGTCGCTGACCGAACGTTTGAAGAACGGTGAACGTGACATTGACCAATTGGTCGCCAGCGCCGAGAAACGCTTGAACGAGGTGGAGGAGCTCAGCCGTACGGAAGTGGAGCAGTTGACCCGGGCAGTACGCCGCGATCTGGAAGAGTTTGCCCGCAGTTATGAAGAGAGCCGGGATGAGTTCACCGACAGCGTGTTTATGCGCGTAATTAAGGAAAGCCTGTGGCAGGAACTGGCGGATATCACCGATAAAACCCAGTTGGAGTGGCGTGAGGTGTTTAAAGATGTCAGCCATCACGGCGTCTACCACAGCGGCGAGGTGGTCGGGCTGGGTAATCTGGTGTGTGAGAAATGCCATCACCATCTGGCTTTCTATACCCCGGAAGTGCTGCCGCTGTGCCCGAAGTGTGGTCACGATCAGTTCCAACGCCGGCCGTTTGAGCCTTAATGCGATTTCCCCTCATGTTGCATGAGGGGAATTTACAGCTTATTGAGAAAGCATCACTGGCAGTGCGTTTCTTTGGTGTCGTTTTGTACCAAAGCCACCGCATCTTCTGTCAGGGCGATATTGGTGCCGTCAGCCAGACACAATATCGCATTGGAGAGTTCAGTATCCCCTTTTGCAAAGTCCATAACGGCAGTAGCGCTAGCTTTTTCACCCTCTAACGTAACCAGATAGTGCTCGCAACCATCCTGACACTGTGGCAGGGCCGAAAACTGACTCAGACCGAGTTCTTCCACGGTTACTTCGCCTAGATGTTCTTTGACAATACTGTTTTGGTTAAAAGCTAGTGTGGCATCCTGCTTAAGTTCATACCGGACCCAAAAGAACAGTGCAGCGGCCACAATAACGACGGCTAGCAAGCCGATCAGTAACTTGCGAAAATATCCTTTCATTCGTCTCTCCCTGTATCATTGTGGCGGCATTGTCTTGTTTTATCGGACAAAAGTAAACCAGTCCGGGGTTATTGCTCTGTGTCGAGATAAAGCCTTGGCGGTTGATATGGGGCAACGCCTGGATGTTGGCCGGTTTACCCACGGTGAGTAGCTGATTGTGACGGTACTACCGCTGGGGATTATGCAGAACGCCGACACGCCGTAAACCCGTCCATGGGGGCTCGCAATCGCGCATCCGTGCGCTCAACGGTCGGCTAACCTGCATAATCCCCACCTGCCAGAGGCCTCGGCGTAGCGGTAAAAAGTGAGTTCGGAGTTGTGCTCAGTTGCAGGTGTTAGTTTGTTACAGGACCGATGTAGATAACGTAGTTGAGGATGTGGCACGTTCTGTCCCCTCACCCCAACCCTCTCCCAAAGGGCGAGGGAGCTGTCCGGAGCGCTTGGTTGGTTCGTGCTGCTTCGGGAAGTAGGGAGTAAAGGTATTACGCAGAAAAATCAGCGAGTCCTCTTATCCAAGGTGCGTCACCGTATTTTCAGTCCCGCTCGATCGGTTCCCTCTCCCTGTGGGAGAGGGTTAGGGTGAGGGGTCATTTAATAACGTGAAACACACTCAACCATCAGATCGATAAAGCCTTGGCGGTTGATATGGGTCAACACCTCGACGTTGGCCGGTTTGCCATTCTGGCCAAACTCATCCACCACCGTCATGCCGACGGTGTATTGACCTTGGGTCTCCACACCAACCCATAGCTCGCTGCTTTCAAACAGCTCCGGGGCCAGCAGCCAGGCGATAGTACAAGGGTCGTGCATGGCGGCACCAGGTAGGCCACGCGGGTGGCTGAGGTACAACGGCAGGTAGAAATCGAGCATGCTGGCTACCGCTGCCGCTACTGGATTATTAATGCTGCGGATGCGCTCGATATCCTGTGGTAACACCAATGCCTGATGGGTGACGTTCAACCCGGCCATGGTCAATGGTACGCCGGATTGCAGCACGATTTCGGCCGCTTCCGGATCGACGTAGATATTGAATTCGGCCACCGGCGTGGTGTTGCCAGCGTTCAGCCCACCGCCCATAAACACGATGCGTTCAATCTTGCTTTTCAACTCGGCGTGCTGTGAGAGTAGCAAGGCAATATTGGTCATCGGGCCGGTGACCACCAGCGTAATCGGCTGTGGGCTGGTACGCAGCAGATCGGCAATCAACTCGACCGCAGTTTGTTTTGCTGGCAGGAAATCCGGTGCTGGCAGATGGGTGTTGCCCATACCGGTATCACCGTGCACGTAATCGGCAATGACCAGATCGCGCATCAAGGGCTTGGCGGCACCGCCAGCAACCGGGACATCTTGCCGTTGCATTAGCGTCAGCAGGCCAAGGGCGTTATGCAGGGTTTTTTGCGGTGTTTGGTTACCGGCGGAAGTGGTGACGGCTTTAACATCTAACGTCGGGGCACGTAGCGCCATGGCAAGGGCAATCGCGTCATCAAGGCCTGGATCACAATCGATAATAATAGGGCGGGACATCACTTTCTCCTTCAGCGTTATCATTATGCTTTGAGGATCGGGGGAAAGTGCGAAACAAACAAGCACTATTGATGCGCCCTGGGGGTCAGGGCGCATCTGGTACATCAATGCAGAATTTTGGCCAGGAAGTCTTTGGCTCGTTCTGACTGCGGGTTGTTGAAGAAGTCATCTTTATTGGTGTCTTCCACAATCTTCCCTTCATCCATAAAGATCACCCGATGGGCCACCTTACGGGCAAAGCCCATTTCGTGGGTCACCACCATCATGGTCATCCCTTCCTGTGCCAGTTTGACCATCACGTCCAGCACTTCGTTGATCATTTCCGGATCGAGCGCCGAGGTGGGTTCATCAAACAGCATGGCGATCGGATCCATACACAGCGCACGGGCAATTGCCACGCGCTGCTGTTGGCCACCAGAGAGCTGCCCTGGGAACTTTTCGGCATGTGCCGACAGCCCCACGCGCTCTAATAGCTTCAGGGCTTTATCGCGAGAGGCGGCCTTGTCGCGCTTGAGGACTTTAACCTGCGCCAGCGTCAGGTTTTCAATGATCGACAGGTGAGGGAACAGCTCGAAATGCTGGAACACCATCCCCACTTTGGAGCGTAGCTGCGCCAAGTTGGTGCTCTTGTTGTTGACCTGAATACCGTTAACCTCGATATCGCCTTTCTGGATTGGCTCGAGCCCGTTGACGGTTTTAATCAGGGTCGATTTGCCTGAACCGGAAGGACCGCAGACCACCACCACTTCGCCTTTTTTGACTTCGGTGGTGCAGTCGGTCAGAACCTGAAAGTGACCGTACCACTTAGAAACATTTTTCAGGGATATCATCAAACAGTCCTTTTCTTCAAATAGCTTACCAGCGCCGAGGCGGCGAGACTGATAACAAAATAGACCAAACCGGCGAACAGGATCATTTCCACCTGCGTACCGTCACGCTCACCTATGGTTGACGCGGTGCGGAAGAAGTCGGCCAGGCTTAGTACGTACACCAGCGAGGTATCCTGGAACAACACGATCCCCTGGGTCAGCAGCAGTGGCACCATGGCGCGGAACGCTTGCGGCAAGATCACCAGCCGCATCGATTGCCACTGGGTCATGCCCAACGCCAGCGAGGCAGAGGACTGACCGCGTGACACGCTTTCAATGCCTGCACGGATAATTTCCGAGTAGTACGCGGCTTCAAACAGCGAAAAGGCTACCATAGCCGAGATAAGTCGAATATCGGTTTTCGGTGACAGCCCAAGAACTTGTTGTAATAAGCTTGGAACCACCAGATAGAACCAGAGCAGCACCATCACCAGCGGTACGGAGCGGAACAGGTTGACGTACAGCGCCGCAAACCAGCTGATCGGCTTGATCGGCGACAGGCGCATCACCGCCAGAACGGTGCCCCAGAGGATACCGAACACAATAGCCGTCACGGTGATTTTCAGCGTGACGACCAGCCCTTGCAGCAGATACGGGAAGCTTGGGACAATCGATCCCCAATCAAATTGGTACATTATTTACTCCCCATATGGCCAGGTAACTGCACTTTCTTCTCGACAATACGCATAAACAACATGATGACGACGTTGATAGCGACATAGGCGAGGGTGATGGCAGTAAAGGATTCATAGGCGTGTGCGGAGTAATCCAGCAGCTTACCGGCCTGAGCGGCCATATCCACCAGCCCGATGGTTGAGGCGATAGCGGAGTTTTTTACCAGGTTGAGCATTTCCGAGGTCATCGGCGGCACAATCACCCGATAGGCGTTGGGCAGCAGCACATAGCGATAGGTTTGTGGCAGCGTCAGGCCCATTGCCAGCCCGGCCGCCTGCTGGCCGCGGGGCAGGGATTGGATTGCGGCACGCACCTGCTCGCAAACGCGCGCAGCGGTAAACAACCCAAGGCACAGCATGGAAGAAACAAAGAATTGTACGTTGGGATCGAGCTCGCTCTTGAACCACATGCCGATATCGGCTGGCAGCAGCTCCGGCATCACCAGATACCAGGTAAAGAATTGCACGATTAGCGGCACGTTACGGAACAGTTCGACGTAACAGGTGCCTAGTGAGGAGAGAAAACGGTTGGGTACGGTGCGTAAGATACCGAACAGTGAACCGACAAAGAAGGCAATAATCCATGCACAGACGGAGAGGGCGACCGTAACCTGAAAGCCGGACCAGATCCAGCCAAGGTAGGTGGTATTTCCAAACGGGGCCTGCTGCAGAAAGATACCCCAGTTCCAATCTATTGACATAACGAACTCCGGCAAACAGGTGCAAAACACCTTACAAACCTTACAACTTGATGACCGTTGGCATACCCGGCAGGCTGGTTTTTAGCGGGTTCCCCTGAGTCGTGTCAGGGAAGAATGCGGGAGGGGAACGGCCTCCCGCATACCTGTCTGTCCTATTACAGTCATCTACAGCAGCCAGCTTGGCTGGCTTGATCTTTTTATTAGTTCAATGCTTTGTCGTTTGGTTCTTTAAACAGCTGCTTCATGTCGTCGGACAATTCGAAGTTCATGTTGAGGTTTTTCGGTGGGATTGGCTGTTTGAACCAGACCTCAAACCATTTGGCAGCCTGGCCAGAGGTCTGAGCTTGAGCGATAGTTTCATCCACCAGTTTTTTGAACTCTGGATCGTCTTTACGCATCATGCAGCCGTAGGCTTCTTTGGACTGCGGAGTGGCAATGATTTCCCACTGATCCGGCTGTTTGGCCTTGGCGCGTTCGCCTGCCAGCAGGGCATCATCCATCATAAACGCCACCGCACGGCCACTTTCCAGGGTGCGGAAGGAATCGCCGTGGTCTTTAGCACTGATGATGCGCATTTTCATCTGATCTTTATCGTTCAGCTTGTTGAGCAACACTTCGGAAGTGGTGCCTGAAGTGACGACCACGGCCTTACCGGCCAGATCTTTAAAGTCTTTGATGTCGGAGCCTTTCTTGACCAGCAGACGGGTACCGACGACGAAGATGGTATCAGAGAAGGCTGCCTGTTTCTGGCGCTCGAGGTTGTTGGTGGTGGAGCCACACTCAAAATCGAAGGTGCCGTTTTGCAACAGCGGAATGCGGTTTTGCGAGGTGATCGGCAGCATTTTCACCTGCAGATTAGGCTCGTTCAATTTCTTCTTGATGGCATCAACGATTTGGTTGGAATAGTCCTGGGAGTAACCCACAACTTTCTGCTGATTATCGTAGTAGGAGAACGGAACTGAGGATTCACGGTGGCCAACAACAATCACGCCGTTATCTTTGATTTTCTTCAGCGTACCGGTCAGTTCTTCCGCATGGGCTACGCTACTCGCCATCCCGATCAGCAGTAACGATAACGCCAATTTGCGCATTTGCATGGTCCAACTCCTGTGCTGTTGTGATTGCCCGCACTCAGGGAGGGCGGGTTAATACGGCTGAGCTATAAAGATAGTCCTAATGCCGATTTACGATAGAAAATAACCGATTGTGAACAAGATGAAACTAAATTGTTTCATTTTTTGCGACATCACGCGCACCAAATGAATGCAATAAACCCCTGATGCACCACTGGGGTGCGAGACTTGCGCTGGCGTTGTGCACGGTTGCGACAAGATGTCAGTTAAAGTAAATCAGCAACGTTCTACAGGGTAATTAAAGCAAGGAGCATGCCAGAAACATCAGAAGGGAAGGGCAACAAGAAATGAAGAGGGCACGGTAAGGCACCGTGCCCAAAGAGAACTTATCTGCGGCGCCAGCTAATGAGCAGCGCGATACCACCCAGCAGCACGGTGATGATCCACACTGGCGCAGAGCCAAAGCGGGCATACGGCGTGATGCCGGTAGTTGGGGTAACCTTCACTTCCAGCACTTTGCGGGTGAACTGTGGGATGGAGGCCAACACTTCGCCGGTTGGGCCAACGGCGGCGGTGATGCCGTTATTGGTGCTACGCAGCAACGGCCTGCCCAGCTCCAATGAACGCATACGCGCCATCTGGAAGTGCTGCCATGGGCCGATGGAGTGGCCGAACCAGGCATCGTTGGACACGGTCAGCAGGAAGTTGGTATCTGAACGGAAGTTATCGCGTACCTGCTGGCCCAGCACGATTTCATAGCAGATGGCTGCCGTCAGGTTATAACCGCGTACGCTGAGCTGTGGTTGCACATAATTACCACGGCTGAACGAGGACATCGGCAGGTCGAATAACGGAGCCAACGGGCGCAGCAGCGTTTCCAACGGCACAAACTCACCAAAGGGCACCAGGTGATGTTTGTCATAGCGATTGGCTGCCGGGTAGCTATAAGGCTGTTCCTCGCCAAGCACGATCACGCTGTTGAAGAACTGCGTACCTTGCTGCGTAGCGCGAGCGTCCACGATACCGGTGATGAGGCTGCTGTTCTTGGCGCGCATCAGATCGTCCATCATGGTCAGGAAACCGTTCTGATTGCTCTCTACATCGGGAATGGCGGACTCTGGCCAGATGATGATCGGCGCTTTGCCCATCAACGGGCGGCTCTCATCCAGATAGGTTTGCAGCGTACTGAGCAGCGCCTTCGGATCCCACTTCATCGACTGCTCGATATTGCCCTGCACCATGGCGACGTTCACCGCTTTATCTGGCTGCGGCGTAAACCAATGGATCTGCCGCAGCGGCCACGGCAGCAACAGCATGGCGATAGCAATGACCGCCGGAGTGATGCGCCGCTGATTGAGGGCAAATACCAGCAGACCACTGAGGGACATCAGGATCAGCGTGATTGCATCCACGCCGAGCAATGGTGCAATACCTTTCAGCGGACCGTCGATCTGGGTATAACCGAATTGCAGCCAGGGGAAACCGCTCAGCACCCAACCGCGCAGGAACTCGGTCAGTTGCCACAGGGCCGGAGCGGCGATAGCCAGCCGCCACCAGGTGGTACGTGGCCAGATCCGTGTCAGCAAACCGGCGAACAGCCCGGTATACAGGGAAAGATAGGCGGCCAGCAGCACGACCAGGAAAATATTGATGGCAAACGGCATCCCGCCGAAATCGGCAATGCTGACGTAAACCCAGTTCACGCCGCTACCGAACAGCCCCATGCCCCAGTAGAAACCGAGCAGAGCGGATTGTTTGGTGGTGCGGTTGAGGGTCACGGCCAACAGGCCGAACAGCGAGACAATGGCCGCAGGCCAGATATCGTAAGGGGAGAAGGCCAGCGTGCCACAGGCACCGGTCAAAAGCGCCAGCAGGGCGCGAACCCGCTGGCGATCTAGTAATGAGGCTTTAGCCATGGGTAAGTTATTCTTCCAGTTTCGGTTGCGGGGCATCGTCCGGAATTTTGACATGAACCTGGATGATACGTCGACTGTCGGCCATCGCAACTTTAAAGAGGTAACCTTCGATTTCAATGGTTTCCCCCCGTGCTGGCAGGTGGCCGAAGGCTTGCATCACCAGGCCGCCGATGGTGTCCACCTCATCGTCGCTGAAGTGGGTGCCGAAGATGTCGTTGAAGTCTTCGATCGGTGCCAGCGCCCGCACGGTGAACGTGTGGCGGCTCAGTTGGCGAACGTCACGATCTTCCTCATCGTCATATTCGTCTTCAATTTCCCCGACAATCAGCTCCAGAATGTCTTCGATGGTCACCAGGCCAGAGACGCCGCCGAATTCATCAATGACAATCGCCATGTGATAGCGCTGGGAGCGGAACTCCTTCAGCATCCGGTCTACCCGCTTGCTTTCCGGTACCACCACGGCGGTACGCAGCACCTTGTCGATGCTGAACGGCTCGGAGTCTGCGCGCATAAACGGCAGCAGGTCCTTGGCCATCAGAATGCCTTCGATGTGATCTTTATCTTCGCTGATCACCGGGAAGCGCGAGTGGGCGGATTCGATAATCACGTCCAGGCACTCTTCCAGCGTTTGGTTACGCTTGAGCGTCACCATCTGGGAGCGCGGGATCATGATGTCGCGCACGCGCTGCTCGGCGATATCCATCACGCCTTCCAGCATGTCACGGGTATCGGGATCGATCAGGTCGTTTTGCTCGGAATCACGGATCAGCTCTACCAGATCGCCACGGTTTTTGGGTTCACCGTGGAACAGCTGGTTAAGGATAAGAGTAAAGAACCCCTTCTTGGGACTGGGGCTGTCATTGCTTTGTGAATGGTCGTCGCTCATGGCGTTTTAGTTAATATCACTCTATTGAGTTATCAAAATTAGCGACAGCCCCAATCGGGGCTGCGGGGTGCTCAGCTAACATCAGGTGGGATCTTTTTCCGCGAGGTAAGGGTCCGGGTAACCCATCTCCTGCATAATCTCGGTTTCCAAAGATTCCATTTCTTCAGCTTCATCGTCTTCGATGTGGTCATACCCTAGCAGATGAAGGCTACCGTGAACAACCATATGCGCCCAGTGTGCCTCCAGCGCTTTCTGTTGCTCAACCGCTTCCTGTTCAACCACTTGACGGCAAATAATCAAATCACCCAACAGCGGCAGTTCGATTTCCGGCGGGGCCTCGAACGGGAATGATAACACGTTGGTGGGCTTGTCTTTACCACGATAGGTCAGATTCAGCTCATTGCTTTCTGCCTCATCCACCAAGCGGATGGTGACTTCGGCTTCTTCCTGAAACTGTGGCAATACCCCTTCCAGCCAGCGCTGGAAGGTGGCTTCATCCGGTAATCCTTCACTGCTGGCGCAGGCAATTTGTAAATCCAGAATAACCTGGCTCATGGTGTTTCCTGTTCAGAGGCAACCGGTGCCTCACGTCTGCGTTGTTCGGCGATGGCGTCTTTGCGTTGTTGTTCGGCGGCTTCCCAGGCTTCATAGGCGACCACCACACGGGCCACTACCGGGTGGCGTACCACGTCTTCGCTGTGGAAGAAGTTAAAGCTGATCTCTTCCACTTCAGACAGCACTTCCACCGCGTGGCGCAGGCCGGATTTCTGATTACGTGGCAGGTCGATCTGGGTCACGTCGCCGGTGATCACCGCTTTTGAGTTGAAACCGATACGCGTCAGGAACATCTTCATCTGTTCGATGGTAGTGTTCTGGCTTTCATCGAGAATGATAAAAGCGTCATTCAGCGTACGGCCACGCATGTAGGCCAGCGGCGCAACTTCGATCACGTTACGCTCGATCAGCTTTTCCACGCGCTCGAAGCCCAGCATTTCAAACAGGGCGTCATACAGCGGGCGCAGATACGGATCGACTTTCTGGCTCAGATCCCCCGGCAGGAAGCCCAGCTTCTCGCCAGCTTCAACCGCCGGGCGGGTCAGCAGGATACGCCGGATTTCCTGGCGCTCCAGTGCATCTACCGCAGCCGCAACCGCCAGATAGGTTTTACCGGTACCCGCCGGGCCAACGCCAAAGGTGATGTCATGGGCGAAAATATTGGCGATGTATTGCGCCTGATTAGGCGTGCGGGGCTTCACCATGCCGCGCTTGGTCTTGATGGTGACCGATTTACCGTAATCCGGCACGCTGTCTGCCACCTGCTCCAGCACCCGGCTCTCTTTGATGGCCAGGTGGATCTGTTCCGGATCGATATCTGGGGTCACGCCACGGATCGGCGCGGTATCCACATACAGATGGCGCAGAATATCGGCGGCGGCAACCACGCACAGGTTTTTACCGACCAGCTTGAAACGGTTGTCACGGCGGTTGATTTCAATCCCCAGCCGACGTTCGAGTTGTTTGATGTTGTCATCAAACGGGCCGCACAGGCTCAACAGGCGTTGGTTGTCTGCGGGCTCCAACAGGATTTCTTGTGTTGCGACGTTCAAACGATTCCTCA
>NZ_JBKJYW010000369.1:0-9585 GCF_046715635.1 Serratia sp. (in: enterobacteria) | reverse complement strand
CCCTTTAACTGTGGCGTTTTCTCGACGGTTGCTACCATGTAATTCACCGCCGCAATGCCTGCCGGGCTGGTTTCATGCAGGTGAATGTCCACCCCTTTGTTATAATCCAGCGCGATCTGGAACATGCTATCGAGCGATTTTTCCATTGCGCCATCGACATTGGTCGGATCCAGGCCACCGACATAGTGCGCTCCTGCCTGCATAGCCTCACGCATCAGCGGTTCCGATTTTGAATACAGCAGGCCATGCTGTGGGAACGCAACAATCTCGCAGTCAAAACCAGATTTGCGACGTGCCAGCACTGCTTGCAGATTCTCCAGGTTTTTCAGGCCGGAGGTTGGCTCAACGTTGCAATGGCTGCGAGCGGTGGTGGAACCGTAGGACTGAATCAGATCGATCAGCTTTTCGGCCCGTTCTTGGGTATAAGGTTGCAGTTCCGGCAGCAGCTTCTGCTCCAGCCTGATCATATCCTTGATGGTGGTGCCCGCAGGGCGATTCAGCGAACGCCATGGGCCGCCGTAAAAGGTTTTGTCCAGATGGATATGCATATCACGCATGGCGGGCAGCATCAGTTTACCGCCAGCGTCGTAAACCGGCAGCGCACTGTTTGCATGCTGGCGGTTATCGCGCAAGGCGACGATCTTGCCCTGGTTGATCTCCAGCGTTTTCAGTTCGGTGCGAGTGCTGACCGGGGTTGCTCCGTCAAACTCAAAACCCGCCTCTAGCAGCACGTTATCCAGATAATAGTGCGGGTCAGTAATTTTCATGCGCTGGTCTGCCTCACAGTTCGCGGTTGCCGGGTTAGCAGCATAACCGACGGAGGAGGTTGCACCCAATAGTGCGCAGGCCGCAGCCACTTTGCCACTATGGCTCAAAAACTCACGGCGGCTTTTATTCTCATTCATCTGTGGTTGCCTCTCAGAGGTTAACGATATGGGTGCCCGTTTCACCGCGCAGTGCGGCGGGGAGGCAATCCGGCGAGGTGATGACGACGCGTTTGCCGCCATCGCGTAAGAACGCCAGGCTGGCGACGATCTTCGGCAGCATGCTGCCAGCAGGGAAGTGCCCCTCTGCCATATAGCGGGTCATTTCGGCCACGTTCACCTGGCCTAACGCCTGCTGATTCGGTTTGCCAAAGTGAATGCACACTTTCTCTACGCCAGTGGTGATCACCAGTACGTCGGCGCGGATTTCCCTGGCTAGCAAGGCAGTGGAGAGATCTTTATCGATCACCGCATCGACGCTTTGGTAATCACCTTGTGAATTACGCGCGACAGGGATGCCACCGCCGCCCGCTCCGATCACCACAAACCCTTGCTGCGTGAGTGCCTTGATTGCGTCGGCTTCCACGATCCTGATGGGTTCTGGCGAGGCGACTACCCGGCGATAGCCACGCCCGGAGTCTTCTACAAAACGCCAGGCGGGGTATTGCTGCAATAACGCATCGCGCTGTTGTTCACTAAAGAAAGCGCCGATCGGTTTGGTGGGGTTAGTGAAGCCGGGATCCTGTTTATCCACTTCAACCTGCGTGATGACGGTTACCGCCTTTTGGCCGCCATGCTGCGCCAGGCGGTTGTTGAGTGCCTGCTGAATGAGGTAGCCGATACCGCCTTGGGTATCCGCCACGCAGTTGGCCAGCGGGGTCAGCGGTAGCCCTTCATGTTCGTGGGCAACTTCGGCACGGCGCAATTCCAGCCCCACCTGCGGGCCGTTGCCGTGGGTGAGTACGATGTGGTAATCCGATGCCAGCATCTCCAGCACCGAATCTGCGACCTTTTTCACCGCCTCGGCCTGATGTTCCACGGTCTGGCTGGCGTTGTCTTTGATAATGCTGTTGCCACCAATGGCGACGACGACGAGTTCTTTCATCTGGGTTTTCCGATTAAAAAGGCCGTTTAAACAGGGGCAGGAATCTATGAATGCCCCTCACCCTAACCCTCTCCCACAGGGAGAGGGAACCGATCGAGTTCGTTGATTTTTCTGCGTAATAACTCATCCACCCTGTTTTTTCACCCAACTGAGTCCGTTGATTTTTCCGTGTGATACCCTGCTTTTATTACTCCCTACTGTCCGAAGCTGCACGGGCTTGCCATGCACTCGGGGCAGCTCCCTCTCCCTGTGGGAGAGGGTTGGGGTGAGGGGTCAGGCGGTTTTGGTTGGCTCCTGAGTCGGGGCAGCCACCGTTCCACGGCTATCGAGAAAATGCTTCACCACAAACATGGCCGACATCATCAGGTAAGCCAGCGTGAACAGCAACGAACTTCCCTCGGCAAAGCCCACGGCTGGCGCATGGATCACACCGAACAGCGCCAGCAGAGCACCGGTTGCCGCCGCCACCGCACCACGCAGCGGTTTGTTGATGATGGCGAAAATCGCAATACATCCCCACAGCATACTGGCCAGCGGAGCACCGTTACCCAAATGCACCAGCCCCTGGTAATACACGCCTTTGCTATGCAGCAACTCTGCGCCCAGTTTGGCTCCCGAGGTGCCCGCCGCCCCCAGCACGCTGTTGACCATGGTTAATCCCCAGTTGGCGATCCACGGGAACAGGCAGATGAAGATCACCGGGACCTCGATTTTCGGTGTTTCCCTCACCACCTGGTTGGCGGTGACCACGCCGATAAACACCAGGATGGGGACGATCGCCGTCATCGGGATCACTGCCAACATAAAGGCACCCAGCCCGAACAGCGGTACCAGGAACATCGTCACGCCGGAAGCCAAGGTGTAACCAATGCTGGCCCCCATGGCTTTCCAACCGGCGTGGCCAACATACACGGTCACCGGGAACGGGTTGCCCAGCAGGCAGCCGAACATGGAGGAGAGGCCGTTAGCCATCATCACTTTGCGGGTGTTGTATTCATCCCCGGCGGCGTGTGCGCTTTCAATGTTTTCCAGGTCAAAGATGTAGTTCGCCAGCCCCAGCGGAACGGCAGAGGCCAGATACGGCAGCGCGTGTGGCAGGCCCTGCATAAAGCTGTCGACATGGAATCCCGGTGGGTTAAAGCCAAAGGAAGACATTGAGGCTTTAATCGCATCTGGGCTTTGCAGGCCGGAGATCCACGCCAGCGCGGTACCGGCGATCAACAGCAGCAAACCGGTCGGAATGCGGGCGAATATTGGCTTTTTGCCAAACCAGTTGATAAAGATCAGCAGCAGCACGATGAACGAAACGGTTGGCGCTTCAAACGCCTGTAGCATCGGGTTCATCGCCAGCAGCAACAGCCCCAGGCCGGAAAGGCAGGAGAGCAGCACGGTGCGCGGGATCATCTTGCGGATGGTTTCGCCGAGGAAAGAGCCGCCCACCAGGATCAGCGCCTCAACAAAGCACCACACCAGGCCGATCGAAATAGCAAAGTCCGCATCGCCGGTGGACTGATAAACCGGCATCAGCACCAGGAAGGTCACGGTAAAAATGGAAGGTGCGCTCGGGCCGGAAGGCAGCGCGGTCACATCGCTCCGCCCAGTCTGGCGAGCCATTTGCAGGCCGAACCAGGTGTAACAGATGCTGGCCATCATCACCGCCAGACCAAAGGCCGGGGCAATGCGTCCGTAGACAATCTCTTTGGGGATACCCACCACGAAGATGAGTAACCCCATCATGGTGAGCAGGTTGGTCAGGTTATTGGTCATCAGCCCGAAGTAGGCTGCCCAGTCACCGCGTTTCCACTCTAATTTCATCTTGTTCATGGAAAATCCTTTACAGGTCGTTTAACAACTCTCGACGATCCACGGGATCGCCATTGGTCCTGCAGGTGAACAACTCTCTGGTGTCAGGTGGGGCTAACGTTGGGTTAGCCCCGGTTACCCTATGAATTTCAAGTTGCAGCTAGGCGACAAGCTATCTCATCCCCAGGAGCTTACGTTTTTGTAAGTGACTGGGGTGAGATAGTGCAGGTAACAACGCTGCAGCTTGAAAGGCGACGGGTATATTGTTATTGGCAGTAGTGGTCGCGATACCTCAGTATTGCTTTCTCAAAACAGGCGAACGGCGGGTGTACAATCCCGGCACCGATCATGCCGATCCCCGCATCTTTATGGGCGATGGCGGTGTTGATCACCGGCAGGATGCCGCTGCTGCCGACCTTGGTAATATCGATCGCCGTTGGGATCCCCATAAACGACAGCAGGGGAATGGTGACGTTAGGGTTTTCGCCCAGCGTGATTTCACGCATCTGGCGCGAGAAATCAATAGCTTCATCCACCGTGCCCCCGACCAGCGCCACAATGGCCGGAGCGGTCGCCATGGCAAAGCCGCCAATGCCGTAAGTTTCGGTGATGGCGCTGTCGCCGATATCCAAGCCGGAGTCTTCAGGTTTATAGCCTGCAAACATCGGGCCGATAACCTGCTGTGCCGGGCCAGTAAACCACTGGCCCGGTAGCCCGCTGATGCGCAGACCAAACTCAACGCCGTTACGCGCCATGGTGGTGACCACGGTGCTGTATTCAATACCGTGCGCCGCATCCATTGCCGCTTTACACATCGCCATCCAGGTTGGGCCGGAGAAGTAATCGCTGCTGGCGACAAAGTCGAAGACCTCGCGCTGTTGTTCAACCGGGTACCCCGCCTGGATAATCCAAGGCGTCAGCGCCTGGATCAGCAGTGAGGTGCCCGCATTGTTGCGGTTGTGGCACTCGTCGCCCATATGCAGCGCCTGTGCCAGCATCAGCCGCAGGTCGATCTCTCCAGCCAGCTTCATGGCATCGCGTAGCATTGGGCCTTGCACATCGCGCATCCAGATCAGGCGGTCGATCACGCTCTGGTCATTGGCCCCCATGCGCAGGATCTTCGCCATCTGCTCGCTCATATTGGTATACGCGCGGTTGCCGTAGGTTTTGTTTTCGACGATATGCATGAACATTGACGCGGACGTCACGCCTGCCATCGAGCCAACGCAGTCGTGTTCATGGCACGGCGAGAAAATGATGTCGCCGGATGCTGCCAATTCTGCTGCCTCGTCGAGGTTGGCTGCGAGTCCTTCAAACACCAGCGCACCGGTGACGGCACCTTTCATCCCGCCACACATCTTCTGCCAGGTGATCGGTGGGCCAGCATGTAAAATGGTGTTACGCGTCATACCAGGGACCACGTTGATCGCCTGGTCATAACCTACCAATACCGGATGCGATTGAATAATGCGCTCTAGCGCCAGTTTGTTCGCGGCAGCCACTTTCTCGGCAAGCGCTGGGGAGGCAATCTGATCGAGGGCCTCAACCACCGCCATATTGCCCTGGCCCGGCGGAGTCCAATCGAGCTGGGTCACTGGCACATGCTGTTTTTTCAGGTCATCACTGAACATGGCGATACCGACGTTAATGACGTTCAGCGGTTGGTTAAATAACGAGTGGCTCATCAGGCTTTCCCCCCTTTAAAAACAAATTCACGTGCCAGCAATCCGGTATTGGTGCTGCTGCTCGCCCAGATCACGCCCGCATCGGTGAGCATCTGGCACTGCTGCTGTAGCGACGGTGTATCGAGATCGGTGCCCAGCACATAGCCGAGGATCTCCAACGGGCGGCTCTCGCTGGCCGCAATGGCCTTGGCCTCTTTGATCGCCTCAATCATTACGCCCACCGGATCTTCGTGAGAGCCAAAGCCAAGCACGAAGTCCATTACGATCACGCCGACTTCGGGATCGCGTGCTTCCTGCAACAGACGTTGGATGCGGTTGGTCGGGTCGATCATCGGGTGCGGTTTGCCATTGGTGAAGTCGTCATCGCCAAAGTCGAGGAAGGTGTGTGCCACGCTGCGGTTGAGGTCTTGCAGGCGCATGGCCGGGTCGGGTTGAATATTGCTGTAGACGTCGTCGTATTTTTCCAGTGCGGCAAACATCGCTTCGTCGCACAAAGTGCCGCCACAGAACAGGCCGCGAATGTATTTTTGCTGTGGCGTCAGCTTGGCACGCACTTCTTCAATCAGCGGCCAGTTGAGGGGATGAAGGTCTAGGGACTTTTCTTTAATGCCGGTAAGCAGCACGGCCTTTAACGCTGCCTGCTTGGTTGCACGCGCAAACTGTAACCCTGGTTCATCGGCTGGTGGCTCATTGCGCCCAAGGAAGCAAACCACTACGGGTTTACGGCAGGCACGGGCGCGTTCGAGCACGGTGTTTGCCACGGTTGGGGCTGGGGGCTTGGAGACCAGTACAATCACCTCAGTGCCGTTGTCGTTCTCTAGCATCTCCAGCGCGTCCAGCATCATCCGGCCGCCAATCTTTTCACTCAGATCGCGCCCGCCGGTGCCAATCAGCTGCGAAATGCCGCCGCCAAACTCATGGATACGCACGCTCAGCTCCTGGCTACCGGTGCCGGATGCGCCGATGATGCCAATGTTGCCACGGCGAACCGCGTTGCCAAAACACAGGGCGGTGCCATTAATGATGGCGGTGCCGCAGTCTGGCCCCATCATCAGCAGGCCTTTTTCATGCGCCAACTGTTTCAGCGCCAGTTCGTCCTCGATGGAGACGTTGTCGGAGAACAACATCACGTTGAGGTCGTTTTCCAGCGCTTGACGAGCTTCACGCGCTGCGTACAACCCGTTTACCGAGATCACCGCGAGGTTGCTCTCCGGGATATGAGTTTTCGCACTGGCGAGGGTGGCGTAGCGCGCTTCGTGGCGGCCACCTCTATCTTTATGGGTGAACAAGGCGTCGATCGCCTGTAGGGTGGCATCGTTCGCTTCATCGCTGGCGCCCTTAATCACGATCATCAGATCGCCGTTTTTGGCGGCTGCCAGCTCCGGGGTTAACAAGCCCAGGTTCTCCAGCACCCCTTTGTTCATCTCTGTGGCCATGGCCACAAACGCTTGTTCAACGCCTTCAAGTTTGTTCGCTTTAGTGGAAATAGACATCAGCGAAACAGAGTCAAACCAGGTGTTGTTTTTTACCACGATCCTGATGGGCATCTTTTTCTCCAAAATATGAGGTCAAGAGGCAGGCATCGGCCATGCCATACAGCATGTCGCAGCCCGAACTTGAACCGATCTGTTTAATCTTGTTAAGGGTATCGCTAATAAGGTGACGATCGTCGAGCACTAATTTTTCTAACAGGTGACTTATCACCTGTCGGTAACGCTGATTGATTGCCGCCTCTAAGGTAATAGCGCTTAGCCGCGTGGTTTTATGTTGTGCTTTTTCCAGCACCGCCAGAAAAACCCCGCGATACTTTTGTGCCGGATGACCGGGCAGCAGTAATATGGAGCAAAGCCCAACCAGATAATCATCCCCAGAGGGCGTCAGGCCAATGCCCAAACCAATGAGGAAATGTATGGCCTCGTCGGGATCTTCATTGCGCCGTATCGCCAGAAATAACGCATCACGATGCAGCTGTAATAATCTGGCCATTTCCCGATAAAATATATTCTCGCCACGGTAATTAAACAGCGAATTACCGGATGAAGCCTGTTGATTAATGCATGCCCCCCATTGGTGCCAAGCAATAGATGCTCTGTTTGCTTCGGTTAAATACAGGCCAGGCTGCTGCCATGTCTGGCAGTGAGAAAAATCAATCCAACTATGCTGACCTATTTCAATGCGGCCCTGAGAAAACTCGACGCGATCTCCTGGGCTAAATATCTGGTCGCAGTGCCTGAGCGCTATGCGGCAACTATTGGGGGCGTTATCGTACTCGTCGTTTAATAACGTGTAGAGCATGTTCTGCTCGGGGACGAACAGGTTTACCGCGCGCGAAAAAACCTGGTCGACCTGCCCACTTAGCCGCTGGCGGGGGAACGTCACCTCCGCCGATAACGCTGTAATGCACTGCCGTTGCGGCTGTGCGATGGCATTTCTCCTCTGTTATGCGCCGGCGGCAACCAGCAGTTCAGCAATTTCGTGATAGCCTTTTTCACGGGCCAGCGTCAGGGGCGATTTACCATATTTGTCGGTCATATGAGGATTGGCACCGTGATCGAGCAGTAATTTGACAATCTCTTGCTGTTTTGCTCCGCCATCATTCAACACAATAGCTTCCAGCAGCGGCGTCCAACCGACAAAATTGGTGTGGTTGACGTTAATTTCGGTACGCGTCAATAATTCACGCACAATATCGACGTGGCCTTTTTCACTGGCTGGGGTAATACCCACGCCGCCAAAGCGTGTTAAACGGTCCAAATCCGGGTTGGCTGGCAATACCAGGCGCAGCAGCGTTAAGTCGTTATTCAGGCAGCTCAGCAGGAAGGGGTTAAAACAGGTCTGATCCTGCTTATCAATATCGGCACCGGCAGCAATTAATAATTCCACGCAGTCGTAATGTTTATTCAGGCTGGCAAGCGTAATTGCGGTACGGCCTTGGCGGTTGGCGGCATTGATATCCACACCTTTACTCAGGCAACTTTTCAGCGCGTCGCTGTCGCCCTGTTCCGCCGCAAAAAGAAATTCTGTGATTAGCGCTTTATCAGACATATTCTCGCTCCCTATTTTTCCAGTGGGCTTTGGATGCTTTCATTGCTACTGAGAATAGCAACAGATGCTGGATAAAAACATCCGCTTAAGAATCATTCATCGCAAAGGGTGTAATTGTTGAAAACAATTCAACAATAAAGACAAACTGTGCGTCGGCGCAATCTTTCTCTTATGTTTTGCGCCTTTTGCCTCGGCAAACGTCCCTGCGGGGAATGGGCTTTCATCTCGCGCCACATCAGGCTCCAAACTAATAATCAGAAGTGTGATTGTCTTCAAATCAGTTGTAATCGTAGTGTTAAATTTTGTTCAATACTGGTTGCGTGCCATAGGATTTACAAATACATTCAACAATGCGGTTACCCCTCACCCCAACCCTCTCCCACAGGGAGAGGGAGCTGCCCGGAGTGCGTGGTTAGCCTGTGCAGCTTCGGAAAGTGGGGTGCAAAAAGAAGATGTATGGGTGATCATCGAAATCGATCTGTTTCCACAGGGAGTGCGAGCTGTCCGGAGTGCGTGGTTGGACCGTTCAGCTTCGGAAAGTAGGGAGTGAAAACAAGAAAGGCGAGGTATGTTGTGACCTAGCCAAAGTGAGTCACGATAATTTCAAACACACTCGATCGGTCCCCTCTCCCTGTGGGAGAGGGCTAGGGTGAGGGGTCTATGAATTCTATTTTTACCGAAGAAAACCTGTTGGCATTTACCACCACGGCGCGTTTTGGCAGCTTCAGCAAGGCGGCCAAGGAGCTGGATCTGACGACCTCGGCCATCAGCTATACCATCAAACGCATGGAAACCGGGCTGGATGTCGTGCTGTTTAACCGCAGCACGCGCAGCATCGAACTCACCGAGTCCGGTTTTTACTTCTACCGTAAAGCGACCGACCTGCTCAACGACTTCCATGCCATCAAGCGCGGTATTGATACTATCTCGCAGGGCATTGAGGCGCGGGTGCGCATCTGCATCAATCAGTTGCTCTACACCCCACGGCATACCGCCCGGCTGCTACAGGTGTTGAAGAAGCAATTCCCCACCTGCCACATCACGGTAACCACCGAGGTGTACAACGGCGTCTGGGATTCCATCATCAACAACCAGGCCAATATCGCCATTGGCGCACCGGATACGTTGCTGGACGGCGGCGGCATTGATTACACCGAAATCGGCGCCATCCGTTGGGTGTTCG
>NZ_JBKJYW010000368.1:0-7571 GCF_046715635.1 Serratia sp. (in: enterobacteria) | reverse complement strand
CTGGTAACGCCACCCCGGAACTAGCACAACGTATTGCCAACCGTTTGTACACCAGCCTTGGTGACGCCGCTGTAGGTCGTTTTAGCGACGGCGAAGTGAGCGTGCAAATCAACGAAAATGTACGCGGCGGTGATATTTTCATCATCCAGTCCACCTGTGCACCCACCAACGACAACCTGATGGAACTGGTTGTTATGGTTGATGCCCTGCGTCGCGCCTCCGCAGGTCGTATTACTGCTGTCATTCCTTACTTCGGTTATGCCCGCCAGGATCGCCGCGTGCGTTCTGCGCGTGTGCCAATCACTGCCAAAGTTGTTGCTGACTTCCTCTCCAGCGTAGGGGTTGACCGCGTATTGACAGTCGATCTGCATGCCGAGCAGATCCAAGGCTTCTTCGATGTCCCGGTAGATAACGTATTCGGTAGCCCGATCCTGCTGGAAGACATGTTGCAGCAGAACCTGGAAAACCCGATCGTGGTTTCCCCAGATATCGGTGGCGTCGTGCGCGCCCGTGCGATCGCCAAACTGCTTAACGATACCGACATGGCCATCATTGATAAGCGTCGCCCTCGCGCAAACGTTTCTCAGGTGATGCATATTATCGGTGACGTGGCAGGCCGTGACTGCGTGCTGGTCGATGACATGATCGATACCGGTGGTACCTTGTGTAAAGCAGCCGAAGCGTTGAAAGAACGCGGTGCCAAGCGCGTATTTGCCTACGCCACGCACCCGATCTTCTCCGGTAACGCCGTGGACAACATCAGGAACTCGGTGATTGATGAAGTGATCGTCTGTGACACTATTCCGCTGTCAGCAGAAATCAAGGCGTTGAAAAACGTGCGTACTCTGACCTTGTCCGGTATGTTGGCTGAAGCTATCCGCCGTATCAGCAATGAAGAGTCAATTTCCGCGATGTTCGAACATTAATCCCATCTCTGGCGCGGGTTAACCTCCACTGCGCCAGGTTGTTCGGGTGAACATCTCAGAAAACGAAAAACCCGTTGAAGCGCAAGCAACAACGGGTTTTTTACGGGATGTGGGACATAATCCTTAAACCTTATACCCTCAGGCTCCTTTGCCTTTGTTCGCCAGATCCTTGACCGCGGTTAATCAATGTGACGGGCGACGCGGGTTGTTTTGGCAGCGTTTATCAAAGTGTTTTACCCACCAGTAACGATCTGCAACCCGCTCACGCCCACCGATACGTGCACCGGCCAGCCACAACAAGGCGCCGATAAAAATACTCATGATGGCGCCGTGGGCAAACAACTGCGGCAAATTGAACTGTGATACTTCAGCCAGGATGGAGTATCCAACCCCGCCAACCATGACCACCATACCCATTCCCATTAAAACGTTGCCAATGACCTCAGCGCTTTTACGTTTCATATGCCACCTCCAGAGTGCCCTGTGCCAATAGTGGGAACGCCCTAACTCGTTATCCCACCTTGATTAGTTAAGTATAGTCATTATTTCGGCATGGGTATTGCGTGACCGATCACAAATGGCAACAAAAGGCTGACAATTCTTTACTTTATGTTAAAAGTTAGCGAGATAACTAAATTGTTTTACTAATGTATTATTCACTTCTCTACGATTAGCGGGCGGGTGCGCCAGATTTTTGTCATTCTTGACGCAGGCAGGTACACTAACGGCCTATAAATTTCGAGCTGTGCCGCTGTGAAACCTTGGGCGATCGCAACTTGGCTGGCAACGGGCACGCCCTTTCCATTTTTCTAGCATAGTGAATCTCTTGTGAGCAGTATCAAACTGATTGTTGGCCTGGCCAACCCGGGCGCAGAGTATGCCCAGACACGGCACAATGCCGGCGCATGGTATGTTGACCTACTGGCACAACGCCACAACCAACCGTTGAAGGAAGAGAGTAAGTTCTTCGGTTACACCGCACGCCTGAATTTAGCCGGTAACGACGTTCGGTTGCTGGTCCCCACCACTTTTATGAACCTGAGTGGTAAAGCCGTTGGCGCCTTGGCCACCTTCTATCGCATTCTGCCAGAGGAGATTCTGGTGGCACACGACGAGTTGGATCTGCCACCAGGGGTGGCGAAACTCAAATTAGGCGGCAGCAACGGTGGCCATAATGGCCTGAAGGATATCCAGAGCAAGCTGGGCAATAACCCGAACTTTTATCGCTTGCGAATTGGCATCGGCCACCCAGGTGATAAAAACAAGGTGGTAGGCTTTGTGCTGGGTAAGCCGCCAGCAGCGGAGCAAACGCTGATTGATGATGCCATCGATGAGTCGCTACGTTGCACAGAGATCTTGCTGAAGGAAGGTATGACTAAAGCTATGAATCGTTTGCATGCATTTAAAGCGACTAGCTAAGCGGTAAGGCCAAGTAATGTGACCATCACTTGCTTGGCCTGCTACTTATCGGGCAATAGCGACACAGCTTACGGGTACAGCACGGCTGCACGCTGCTTTGCATAGCAACATCAACGACCTCCGGCGTGGTTTTCTTTTTCAACTCCGCAGTTCCAGCGAAAAAAGGCCGCTCGATCAGGCTCTTCCTCCGCTCGTTACGGAAATGAATAATAAAAGAAATAACTGACAGTAATAATAAAATCGGTGCAGAAAGCACATCAATTCCATTCATGGAATAAATCCCTCCTTGAATTCAAATAGCATAACGAATAACACGCGGATAATATCTTAAAAAAATACACTCAACAATACTTGTAGATAAATTTATCGTTCTACTCCCAAAGCTACCTCAATACAATTAGGATATTACTTACAAGACAAGGGAAGTATCCTATCAAAATAATAAGATATTTCTTGTTGTAGATAAGGATAGTTCTTGATAATAATAAATACCCACAAACACGCATTAAAAACACTAATACTTTCAATCAAATACAAAGAAAAATCTTATTAAATCACCAATGCTAACATAAACAACAACATGCATGGATGCCTTATAAAAAAACCCGATTACCACACGCAAAATTGATTAGATTATGATCATGCTTTAGCAATTAGTTAGTTTAAAATTAATGAATTTTGCTAGCCTACAGAGATACCCTACCATAAGACATACAACGCATTGCTGCTTAACGTTCTGTAACTCTTTATCCGCTGCAATTCACCAGCTTTTATTATGATATGTTACCACATTGTTTCATTGGATGAGAAAAAGGCAAGCTCAAGAATAACCATAGGAAAAAAGCGCCTTTATAATAAACACGCATTTAAAATGAAACATTTGCTCACCTTTAACACTAAATATCTGATAAAAATAACCGGGATAATCCCCAATATTAGCGTTCTATCTCCTATTGCCAGATGTGTTCAGCTTGGATCCGCACCTTGCCTGTTGAACACCTCTACCGGCGTTGAATTGAGTCGACCCGGGCGTAAGCAGCGCAAGAAACGCCTCGGCTAGTACCGCGAGTCACGGGCAGATCGAGATAACTGCCCATTACGTGTATAATGACGGGATAATTTCGTCCTTTATGCAACAGGCCAATGTTAACCTGTTGATAGTCAAGATATTTAAGGTGATATAAACATGGGATTCAAATGCGGTATCGTCGGTCTGCCTAACGTTGGCAAATCCACCCTGTTCAATGCGTTGACCAAAGCGGGTATTGAAGCGGCCAACTTCCCGTTCTGCACCATTGAACCCAATACCGGCGTGGTACCGATGCCCGATGCCCGTCTGGATCGGTTGGCCGAGATCGTCAAACCACAACGCATTCTGCCCACCACCATGGAATTCGTTGATATCGCAGGCCTGGTAAAAGGGGCTTCTAAAGGTGAAGGCCTGGGTAACCAGTTCCTGACCAACATCCGCGAAACCGAAGCTATCGGCCACGTGGTACGTTGCTTTGAGAACGACAACATCATTCACGTTAACAACAAAGTGGATCCGGCTGACGATATCGACGTCATCAACACCGAATTAGCCCTGTCCGACCTTGATACCTGCGAACGCGCCATTCACCGTGTGCAGAAGAAAGCCAAAGGCGGCGATAAAGACGCCAAAGCCGAATTGGCCGCGCTGGAAAAATGCCTGCCACAGTTGGAAAACGCCGGTATGCTGCGCGCGTTGGATCTGACCGCTGAAGATAAAGCCGCGATCCGCTACCTGAGCTTCCTGACCCTGAAACCAACCATGTACATCGCCAACGTCAACGAAGACGGTTTTGAGAACAACCCGTATCTGGATGTCGTGCGCAAGATTGCTGCCGCAGAAGGTTCCGTGGTGGTTGCGGTTTGCGCCGCTGTTGAATCTGACATCGCAGAGCTGGAAGATGAAGACCGCGCTGAATTTATGGCTGAGTTGGGTCTGGAAGAACCTGGCTTGAACCGAGTGATCCGCGCAGGTTACGAATTGCTCAATCTGCAAACCTACTTCACCGCTGGCGTGAAGGAAGTGCGTGCCTGGACTATCCCGGTTGGTGCTACTGCACCGCAAGCCGCCGGTAAAATCCACACCGACTTTGAAAAAGGCTTTATCCGCGCACAGACCATCGCCTTTGATGACTTTATCACCTATAAGGGTGAGCAAGGTGCGAAAGAAGCCGGCAAGATGCGTTCAGAAGGGAAAGACTACATCGTTAAAGATGGCGATGTGATGAACTTCTTGTTTAACGTCTAAGTCATTTTGCTGATCGCATGACATCTCACGATGTTTCATGTCGCTGGTGAACATACATGAAACCCACGCAATTGCGTGGGTTTTTGTTTTCTACTTATTGAATCAGAAGTTGTACCTCAACCCCAATTGGCCATTAACGTCGCGGAAGTCATCTTTGCCCCCCTGAACGCCAATATTACCGGAGGTACTCCAGCCCTTGCCCAGTTCAACCTGGACGCCCGCTTTAGCCTCGTAAATATTATCAGCCAGTTTATGATTCACCCTGGTTCCGTTCATCTCGATCGCTGCGTCATTACCACCCGACCACCAGTTCAGTTGCAGGAACGGTTGGATCTGATTGGCCGCAGGATCCAGTGAATTGCTAAACAACCGGGCACCAAGACGAGTTGTGGTCTGATTTTTACGCTGCGCCGCAATTTGGGTGCCGTTATCTTCAGTATGCGCATCGCCACTATAACGGGTAAAGATCACCTGGCCCTGAGGCTCCAGATACAGGCCGCGGCTTGCACCTTCATACAGCGCTAACGCATAACCCAACTCCAGCGATCCGCTCCAGGTATTGGACTTATACTCTTCTTGCGCCAATCCACTGCCGTTGACCTCGTTATCGTAGCGACCATATTGCAGCCAACTGTCCAGATAGAGCCCGCTTGGTGCTTTGGCATTCTGATACCAGGTCCCGTAAACCCCAACGCTGGTTCCCGTGACTTTGCCTTTGGCATCACGCCCGCTGAGATCGGAGGTCGCCCTGGTGTCGGCGCTGCCATAGCCCAGCATCATGCCGGTATGCAATCGGCCTTCGCCAACGGCATGTTGCAATTCCCCGCCTATCTGCATGACGTCAAGATCCGTGTTGACCGACAGCTGCTCGCCAACGACGCCAGCATCAAGATTATGACGTTGGGCACGCAGCCAGACCGCACCCTGACCGTCCTTGCCTCTGACGCCAAATCCCGGCTCTCCAAGACGATCGGTGCGGCTATGATCGAACATATGTACGGCGGCATTCTGATTATTCAGATAGGCAGCAGCATCAACACGTAGCAGGGCAGGTTTTCCGCTGGTCGGCGGTGTAACCGGCCCTGGTTTTTCAGGCTCAGGAGTCTCTGGCTTAGGTGTTTCTGGAGTTGGGGTTTCTGGAGTGGGTTTTTCAGGTTCAGGTGTCTCCGGTTTTGGCTTTTCTGGTGTCGGTTTTTCAGGCTCAGGAGTCTCTGGCTTCGGCTTTTCAGGCTCAGGGATTTCGGGCACGCTAACCGCCTCAGAACGTAAATACCAGTTGCCGTCGGCAGGATCCTGTTTCCCCCCTTTATGCAGCAGATATTCGTATGCCCCCGCGACGACCGGTTTTTGCAGGTTAAACACCCCGTCCGACGCTTTGGCAACGCTGATCACCTCAATACCTTCAACCGTCTCCGCACCCTGCCCACCAACGTTGTTGACCTGTAACCACGATTGACCACTGCTGCTGCCGGTGATCACCAGGCGATCGGTCACCGAATCATCCCCCCCGAGTACCGTATTCAGCCGCAGCGTACCCCCTTCACCTGTATAGTTGCCGTCGCCGCCACCAAAGATGGAGTAAACCAGTGACAATGTCGTCCCTGCCTGGCCATTGCCTCCCAGACTAACTATGCCTGCGTTACTCAACCCGCTAAACATAGAACTGAAACCAGCCAGATCCAGCGTTCCGGCGTTGCCCACGTTAAACACGGCAGGGCTTAAGAAATTAGCCCCAAATCCACTGGCTACCCCAGCCTGCAGCGTGCCAGCGACAACGTTGACGGTACCACTGTAAATATTATCCGTGGACATCATGCGGGTAGTCCCAGTGCCCAGATGATTGATCACCCCAGCACCATTCAGCTTGGCGGAGAAGTCCTGATTATCACTGTAATTAAGATTTAAAACGCCGAGGCTATGCACAAAGACTTCTGGCGTATCCAGAATGCCGGCTTTACCGCCAGTACCTATGTTGAGTACCGCCTGTTTAACCGAACTACTACCGGAATAGGTACTGTTACCGACCCGCACCACGCCTTCGCTGCCCACTTTGACCACTGCGCCATCAGTGACCGTCAGGGTGCCATCGCCGTTATCCCCACTGATGTTGATATATCCGGCCGATAGCAGCGTGCCTTCATCCTTGACCAAAACCGTGCCGCTTGCAGGTGCGGTGCCGGTATAAAGCTCACGCTCACCGATAGCCAGACCGTCAAATTTGCCACCCGTGCTCGTCACCTGCGCACCGTTGGCGATAGTCAGACTGCCGACGCCATCCACACCAACATCAAGCCCGGTCACTTTGATTGAGGAACCCGCCCCGCTGATGAGCACATTGCCCTGACTTTGAACACGCGCACCGATACGCATCGTGCCTGCCTCGACGCTGCCGCCATCGACGATGTCCATCTGCCCTTCGCCGCTGTAGCCTACAAACAGCGTTGCAGCCTTCCAGGTTGATCCACTACCCGAAATCAGCGCGCTCCCTTTCCCCCCGAAACTATCGCCTAGATAACTGCCAGAACCGCGGCCATCGAGTCGTGCACCGTCGGTGATATTGACCTTTCCTTCGCCTTTTTCACCTACCCTGACAATGACACCGCCGGAGGTTACTACCGAACCGGCTCCTGAAAGATTAAGCTCACCATAGGCACCGGCCGTTGAGCCAATGCTGAGTTGCTGTGCTCCAGCCTTGGCACCATTGGTCACGTTCATCACGCCTTTACCGGCGTAGCCCACATAGATGTTTGAAGAACCGTACATGTCGTAATACAGTTCGCTCCCGGCCCCGTCGACATTGATGGTCCCTTCGCCACTGGCATCATGACCGACGATCACCTTATCGAAGGTATCCAGGCGGAATTTCCCGCCGTCAGAAAAGGTTAATTCACCCACGCCCTGCTTACCCACAATCACCTGATGGCCTAATAATTGCGAGCCCGCTCCCG
>NZ_JBKJYW010000367.1:0-4197 GCF_046715635.1 Serratia sp. (in: enterobacteria) | reverse complement strand
CAACAACGGATGGACTACAAACCGGCGCAGCTCTCCGGTGGGCAGCAGCAGCGCGTCAGTATTGCCCGGGCGTTGATGAACGGGGCGGAAATTATTCTGGCCGATGAACCCACCGGTGCGCTCGATCGCACCAGTGGCCAGGAGCTGATGGGGATCTTGCATTCCCTGCACCGTTCGGGACATACCATCATTATCGTCACCCACGACCGGGACGTGGCCAATCAGGCGCAGCGCATTATCGAAATCAGCGACGGCGAAATCGTGGCCGATAAGCAAAATGAAGCGGTAGTCCCCCAGGAGTCCAAACCTGCGCCACCGGTTGCTGCCGCCACCGGGCGCAACCCGTTCTGGCCGAGCGTGCAAGAGGCGGTCAAGATGGCCTGGCGTGCGCTGCTGGGGCATCGAGCAAGGGCCTTTTTGTCGATGTTAGGCATCATTATCGGCGTTTCTTCCGTGGTGTCCTCTATGGCGGTAGGTGAGGGCGCTCGGCAAAATATTCTTAGTGAGATCGGCCGACTGGGCACCAGTACGCTGGAGATCCGCCCTGGATTGGGCTGGGGGAAACCGCGGCCAGATCTGGCCCGTGCACTTAAGGTTGCCGATGTGGAGCTGCTGGCTCGTCAGCCTTATGTCGATAGCGTTTCGCCCGTAGTCAGCAATACGATCACCGCGGTTCGCGGAGGTAAACAAGGGATGGTGTCGATCTCCGGCATCAGTAATGCCTATTTTCGTGTGCAGGGCCTGCATTTCGTCTCCGGCAACGGGTTTATCCAGCGCGATCTGGACGAGCGTGAGCCGGTGGTGATTATCGACCCGGAACTACGCGACACGCTGTTTGAAGCGGATGAAAAGCCAGAAGGGGAAATCGTCCAGCTTGGCGGTACGCCTTACCGGGTGATCGGCGTTGCCGAGCGTAAAGGGGGCAAATACAGCGGCATGATGCTGGGCGCCTGGATGCCCTATACCGCACTGCTGGAACGCATGTCCGGCAATATGCCGATCGAGTCGATTACCTTGCGCGTACGTGATGGCGCCTCACTGCATGAGGTGCAAGGTCGCGTGGAGCAGTTGCTGGAGCAGGCGCATGGCCAGCGTGACTTTTTCACCCAGACTAATGACCAAATGACACAGGCCATCCGCAAGGCGTCGGATTCGATGAATCTGCTGATCACCGCTATTGCCGGGATTTCACTGCTGGTGGGGGGGGTTGGCGTGATGAACATCATGCTGGTTTCGGTCACCGAGCGTACCCACGAGATCGGCATCCGTCTTTCGGTCGGCGCGCGGCCTGCGGACATCATGCGCCAGTTTCTGATTGAAGCGATGGTGATTTGCTCGCTGGGCGGGCTGATCGGCATTATTGGCTCGGGGTTGGCCGGGGTGATCTTCTCGTGGGTAACCAAAGAGTTCACCATGATCTTTACCTGGCCGCCATTGGTGATGGCCTGTGGGTTTTCGGCGTTGATCGGCCTGGGCTTTGGTTTTTTCCCTGCGCGCAACGCGGCGCGTCTGCATCCAACGGAGGCACTGGCACGCGAATGATGAAGAGCAAATTCCCTCTAATACTGTTGCCCCTGCTGCTGAGTGGCTGTGGTTCCTTGACGAAAAGCGACTATCAGCGGCCGATGTTGTCAGTGCCTGCCGAGTGGCGGGTACAGGAGACCGGTTCTGGTTATCTGCAGCATAGTGGACGCTGGTGGGATAGCTTCGACGATCCGCAGCTCTCCATGCTGATCGGACGCGCGCTGACCAGCAACAACGATCTGGCCATTGCTGGCATACAGCTGCAGCAGGCCCGGTTGGCGGCTGGGTTAACCGATACCAATTTAACGCCAGACGTTTCGGTGGCTGGCAGCGCCAACAACAGCAAAAACCTGCGTAGCAATACCACCCCGACGGAGTCTTACAGCACCACGTTGTCACTGAGCTACGAGTTGGATCTTTGGGGGAAATTGGCACGCGCCAGAGAACAGGCACAGTGGCAGGCTGAAGCCACAGAGCAAGATCGGCAAAACACCGCGCTGACGCTGATAGGCAATACGGCGCAGTATTATTGGCAGATCGCCAACCTCAACCAGAAGATAAAACAGCAGCAGGCGGGTCTGGAAATTGGTCAGCAGACGCTGGCTCTGGTGCAGTCACGCTATGCTTCCGGTGCCGCCGGGCAGCTCGATCTGTTACAGGCGCAACAGTCGCTGCTCAATCGTGAGAACACCTACCGCACGCTGCAACAGCAACGGGAAGAGAGCCGTAATGCGCTGGCAATCCTGTTTAACCGTTCGCCCACCGATCGTCAGGCAGAACGCAGCTCTTTAGACATCAATCAGGATGTGCCGATTGCCAAGGTGCTGCCAGTTGAGGTCATTGCCCGTCGGCCAGACGTGAAAGCGGCGGAAGGGCGCCTGCGCGCAGCCCTGGCAGGTTCGGACGTGCAGCGTTTAAGCTTTTATCCATCGCTGTCACTGGCGGCCTCACTCGGTTCCGCCAGCAGCATTTTCTCCCAATGGTTCAGCAATCCTGTCAGGACGCTGGGAGCTAACGCTGCGCTGCCGTTTGTGCAGTGGAACACGGTGCAATTGACCATTGAGAAGTCGGATTTGGACGTCAAACAGGCGGCGATTGTCTTTCGCAGCCAGGTCTACAACGCGCTTTCCGACGTGGATAACGCCATGTCGCAACGCCTTAGCTATCAGCAGCAAAAAATCAATCAGCAACAGAATCTGCAGCTTAGCCAGCAGCGCCTGGTATTGGCCAGAAGCCAATACCAGGCAGGGGCCGTCTCTTTCCAGAGCCTATTGGATGCTGAGGACGATCTGCTGACCATCGAAACCAATTTGTCAGATCTGCAGTACAACTACCTCAATGCCACTATGAAGCTGTGGTTGGCGTTGGGCGGCGGTGTGGAACAAGACAGTGATATAACAGGATGAGATCATGAATAAAGAGGCTTTGTCACGTCGCGTGGTGGTTACAGGCTTTGGTGCGGTCACCCCATTGGGGATGAATGCCGAGCAGAGCTGGGCGGCAATTATGGATTATCAACTGGGCTATCGCTATTTCGATCGGTCCGCCGTGGGGATCCAGTCGCGTTTCTTTGGGGTGATCGACGATGAACCCAGCCTGAAAGGCGTTCCTGCGGCGATCCGTCGCCGCCTGCCACGTTTTGCCCGTCTGGCGTTGGGAGCGGCCCGCGAAGCGATGGAGATGGCCTTCCACGGGGAAAGCCCGGCGGCCTATTACGATCTGCTGGAGTGCGGCACCATCATCGGCAGCGGCTGGGCGGGTCAGGATGAAACCCATATTAATTACGAAGGTTATCTGCGCACGGGGTTAGGCTCACCGTTTGGCTGTTTCCTGTCTATGCCGAATGCGGCAACGGCGGCCTGTAGCCTGTACTGGGGCCTGCGCGGTTATCAAAATAGCCCCATTGCCGCCTGTGCCACCGGGACGATCGCCATCGGCGATGCGTTTGAGGTGATCCGCAGTGGCCGTGCCTCGATGATGCTGGCTGGGGCAGGTGAGTCGCTGTGTACCGATGCCGCCGTGTGGAATATCGATATCCTGCGCGCCTTGGCGAGTGAGCAGGATGATGCCAGCAAGGCCTGCTGTCCATTCAGCCTTGACCGTAACGGCTTTGTCCTTTCTGAAGGTGCTGCCGTGTTGTGCCTGGAAGAGCGCGAAGCCGCATTGGCGCGTGGCGCAACGATCCTGGGGGAAATCAAGGGCTACGGCAATTACTCGGATGCCTTCGACTTTACCGCCCCCGCGGAAGACAAGATTGCCCGGGTAAAAACCATCCAGCACGCACTGCGGCAGGCCGGAGTGATGGCGGAGGAGATTGACTATATCAATGCGCATGGCACCTCTACGCCCCTCAACGATCTGAATGAAACCCAGGCGATCAAACTGGCCTTCGGCGAGGCGGCCTACAGCACGCCGCTCTCCAGCACCAAGTCTTACTCCGGGCATCTGATTGCGGCGGCAGGCAGTTTTGAATCCATTATCTGCCTGCAAGCGTTGCAGCATCAGCTGATGCCAGCTACCTGCCACCTGAAAAATGCCGATCCGGAGTGCGATCTGGACTACATCAGCGAAGGGCACCGCCCGGCCCGGTTACAGAACATCTTGAATCTGAGCTTCGGCTTCGGCGGCGCTAACGCGGCGTTGGTTATCGGGCAGGCATGAGCATGATCCTCA
>NZ_JBKJYW010000366.1:0-6292 GCF_046715635.1 Serratia sp. (in: enterobacteria) | reverse complement strand
GCCATTGGCGTCATCAACGTGCCGCAATAGCCGGAGAACATGCCGATAGCCGCCATCACCGCGGGGTTACCACCATGTTGCAGTACCAGGATCGGAATACCGATACCCGCAGTGACAATCGGGAAAGCCGCAAACGCGTTCCCCATGATCATGGTCAACACGGCCATACCGATGGCATACACCGCTACGGCGATAAAGCGGTTATCTACCGCCAGGTATTCCTGCGTTAAGTGGGAGATGGCCGTACCAACGCCCGCAACGGTGAACAACAGGCCAAGGGTAGCCAGGATCTGCGGCAGGATAAAGGCCCAGCCAATGGAGTCCAGCAGGCGGCGAGCCTCCTGCACCGGCTGCAACGCTTTCTCATGGGTCATCTTCACCGCAATAACCAGGCCGAGCAAACAGCCGAGGGTCATAGAGAACAGCGTAACCAAGGTGGCGTGGTTACCGCTGCCAAACACCGCCTGCTGCAGGGAGGGAATATTATTGAACAGCAACACGCCGATCACCGTGACGACCGGGATCGCCAGTGCCGGGATAAACAGGCGATTACCCAAACGTTTAGCGCTGGTCTCACGCTCTTCCGGGCTACGTTGATGATAGCTGCCAAGACGCACACCGCCGAAACCGGCAATCAGAGCCATCACCACCACCAACACGCCCACCACGATATGTAATTGACGCTTGGCTTCCGCCCCGCTGCCAAATAGCCCGTAGGTCCAATCGCCTACCAGGAAAATCAGCCCGTACAAGCCCCAAAATAGACCGGTAGTGACACGGCGTGGGTTGGCCTTATCGCGTAAGGACATCACGGCAACGATCAGGAGTACCGCACCCGCCAGCCAATAAAGATATTGTTGTTGGAAATTCATTGGTCTGTTCCTTTCGCCTGTATCGCCGCCTGGTTAAGCTTGCTCAGTTCGACGGTTAGCTGTTTGTCCATGCGATACAAACGGAAAGAGTGGATCAGGAAGGCAAAGATCGCCGTTGGGATCCCCCACAGTGCAATGTGCAGCGGTTCGGTCTGAATGCCGCCAGATTCCAACATAAAGTTATGCATAAAGATGATCGCACCAAAGGCGACGAAAATATCTTCACCAAAGAACAACCCGACGTTATCGGTAGAAGCAGACATCGCACGCAGGCGGTGGCGTACATGCTCCGGCAATTCGCCATAGCGGCTTTCCGCAGCCCCTTCCGCCATCGGTGCCAACAACGGACGCACCATCTGCGGGTGTCCACCCAGGCTGGTCAAGCCCATGGCGGCAGTCACTTCACGCACAAACAGATAGACGATCAGCAAACGCCCGGCGGTGGCGCTTTTGATTTTGGCAATCCACGCCTGCGCACGCTCTTTCAAGCCGTGGCGCTCTAACAGACCAATCACCGCCAGCGGTAACAGCAGGATCAGCGGCAGGTTACGGGTATTGAGAAAGCCCTCACCGAGCTTTTCCAAAATGACATCCAACGGCATCAGCGCCGCCAGCCCGGTGATAATACCGGCAGCAATCACCACCAGTACCGGGTTAAAACGTAATACAAATCCAACCACGATGGCAGCGATGCCTATCAGTGGCCAGAGGTTTACCGCTTGTTCCATATTCACTTCCCTCTTGTCGCCCTCGGTCTGGCGGGCAATGTTGTGTTTGCTGTAATCATTATTTTTTTATGTGGCGCTGACGCGAATCTGCTGCTGAGCAAAGCTCTCTCTCAACTTCCTGGCATAGGCCAGCGCATGTTCCCCGTCACCGTGCAGGCAAACGGTTTCAGCCTTGACGGAGGCCCAGTCCCCCTCAACGGTTCGTACACGCTGGTGGCGAACCATTTCCAGCGTCTGTTGCAATGCCAGTTCATCACTGGCGATCAGTGCCCCTGGTTGCCCACGAGGCACCAATGTTCCATCGGCCTGATAGCCGCGATCGGCAAACACTTCCTGCCGCGTCGCCAACCCCAGTTTTTCACCTGCGCGGATCAGCTCACTGCCGGCCAACCCCACCAGACGTAACGAAGGGTCTACCGCCAACACCGCACGGGCAATGGCTTCGGCCAGTTCAGGTTCTACCGCAGCCTGGTTGTAGAGCATGCCGTGCGGTTTCACATGGGCCATCACGCCGCCTTCAGCACGGGTAATGGCGGCCAGCGCCCCCAACTGATACACCACTTGGGCATAGACCGTTTCTACCGGTAACTGCATCCGGGTGCGACCGAAGTTTTCCCGATCCGGGAAACTGGGATGAGCACCAATCGCCACACCGTATTGCAACGCCCAGCGCACCGATTGGCGCATGGTCTGCGCATCCCCTGCATGGAAGCCACAGGCAATATTGGCCGAGCTGACCAACTGCAACAGCGCTTCGTCATTCGCGCAGCCTTCACCGAGATCGGCATTTAAATCGACGATCATTTAACCCCCCAGGCAATCTGTTGAATAAAGTGATCCTGCTCGGCCTTGGCGCGCTGCGCTTCTGCCAGGGTGCAAGGGATAAAGTGAAGCGCATCCCCCAGGCGGATCTGCGCCAAGTGGAAGAGATCGGCCTCGATCACGCAGGCAATCCGCGGGTAACCCCCGGTAGTCTGAGCATCGGCCATCAAGACGATCGGCTGGCCGTTGTGAGGAACCTGAATGACGCCAGGTATCAGGCCATGCGAAAGCATTTCCCGTTCAGTAGTGCGCGTCAGGGCACTGCCACCGTGCAGGCGATAACCCATGCGGTTACTCTGCGGGCTGAGCTGCCAGGCGGTGCGCCAGAAGTCGTCCTGTGCCTGTTGGCTGAACTCGTCATATTCCGGCCCGGTCAACACCCTGATCCGGTTGCTGAACAGCGGCTGTTTCACACCGATGACCGTAGTCGGCAGCGCCTGCGGCTTACCCGCTGGCAGCAGGTCGCCCTCTTTCAACTGCCGGCCTTCCAATCCACCAAAGCCCGCTTTCAGATCGGTGCTGCGTGAGCCCAGCATTTCCGGAACATTGATGCCGCCAGACACCGCCAGATAGCTGCGCATCCCGCGTTTCGGCATCTTCAGCGTCAGTTGCTGGCCTTTTTTTACCGGATAGCGCCAGCCTGTCCACAAAGAGTTGCCATCCAACTGAGCATCGCAGCCCGCACCGGTCAGCGCAATCCACCCATTATGGGTAAATTCGGCACTGAATTGCCCCAGCGTGATCTCCAACCCGGCCGCTTCTGGCGCGTTGCCTACCAACAGGTTAGCTATTTTCAGCGCGGGAATATCCAGAGCACCGCCCTGGCTGATGCCCAAACGCCGGAAACCGTTACGTCCCAGGTCCTGGACGGTAGTGTAAATACCGGCTCGCAAGATCTTCAGCATACGCCCCCCTTTTGCGGCACAAAGCGCACGTTATCGCCCGGGCGCAGCAGCGTCGGCGGCATTTCATCAGGATTAAACAGCGCCAGCGGCGTGCGGCCAATCAGTTGCCAACCACCCGGCGTGACCAGCGGATAGATCCCCGTCTGGCCGCCACCGATCCCCACAGAACCCGCAGCAACAGACAGGCGTGGTTCCGCTCGGCGAGGGGTGGCCAGACGCTCAGACATCCCCCCCAGATAGGTAAAACCAGGTTGGAAGCCCAGGAAATAAACCACATACGCGGTGGACGAATGGCATTCCACCACCTGTTGCGGCGTCATGCCGGTATGCCGAGCCACCTCATCCAGGTCGGGGCCATATTCGCCACCATAGATCACCGGGATATCGACGTCGCGAGACTCCGGAACCAGACTTTCGTTGCCTTCCCATCCTTGACGCAGCAGTTCCAGCATCGCCTCGGCATCGGCCTGCGGCGTATACAGCAACAGCGTCAGGTTATTCATTCCCGGCACCACTTCCCGCACGTCAGTGTGGTGATTTAACTTTTCTGCCAATGCCCAGATGCGCTGCTGACTTTGCAGCGTCACCGGGGGTGCCAATTCAAGCACTACAGCGCGTTCCCCTAGCAGGTAATATTGTGCTCGTTGCACCCCAATCTCCTTATACTCGTCGTGTTTCAAGCCGCAGCATGACTGACCGCTCACGAACGAATGAGCGGGTCATTTGATAGCAACTTGAAGTTCACAGGGTATTTTATTATTTGCGAAACGTATCAGTTATGCGGGACGCAGCGTCGGCTGTCAAGAGAGCAACCTTCGGGAAAATAAGGGATTAGCAGCGCTAAAGGGTTCGTTTTACCGAACCCATAGGCAAATCAGGCCGGATTGGGGATATCGATAAAGGTGACGTCAAAACCATGATGTTGCGCTAACCACTCGCCCAACGCCTTGATCCCACCGCGTTCCGTAGCGTGATGACCGGCAGCAAAAAAGTGCACACCCATCTCCCGCGCCGTATGAATGGTTTGCTCAGAAACTTCTCCGCTGATAAAGGCATCAACACCAAATCGCGCCGCGCTGTCGATAAACCCCTGACCGCCTCCGGTACACCAGGCCACCCGACGGATTGCCTGCGGAGCATTATCGCCACAGTGCAACACCGCTCGGCCAAGACGGCTTTCGATACGCTGTTGCAGTTCACCCGCGCTGAGCGGTTGCTCAAATTCTCCGTGCGGCACCAAAGGCTCGATCTCGCCGATCACACGGATACCCAATGCTTTTGCCAACTGTGCGTTATTACCCAGTTCCGGGTGTGCATCCAGCGGCAAGTGGTAGCCATACAGGTTGATATCGTTGCTCAGCAGGGTTTTCAGCCGGTTACGCTTCATGCCGCGCACTGCGGGTGCTTCGTTTTTCCAGAAGTAACCATGATGCACCACGATGGCATCCGCCTGATGTTCCACCGCCGCATCCAACAATGCCTGGCAGGCTGTCACCCCCGTCACGATGCGCTGCACATGCGCCCGCCCTTCTACCTGCAGGCCATTTGGCGCGTAGTCCTGGAAGGCCGCACAGTTGAGTTCGCTGTTGATCAGATGTTCCAGATCGAGGTTACGCATAGTCATCTCACTCTCATTCAAAATTGTTGCCGATCGCCCTGTTCCATCAGGATAAATTTCACCCCCAGATCGTTGCCCTGATCCAGCTGTTGCTTGATGGTAGCACGCACATCTTCCCCCTGTTTCAGGCTGGGCTTAATGTGGCTGATGATCACCGGCAGATCTTTTAACGATCCCTCTCCGCCGCTGTACTGCTGGAGGTTTTTCAGCTCCTTCAGTAGCCAGGCCGGGGTCAGATGACCATACAGATGCTTGTCATCCACCTCGTTCGGATAAGAGGCTTCGATAATCATGCCCTTTAGCTTCTTCTGCTCAATCAGCGGCCCCAGCTCGCGCCAGGCGTTATCCAGATTGCGTGACTGCTCCAGCACGTCCGGCCCGGTATCGCCAAAGTAGGCAAATGATCCTTCACGGTCGGCCACCAGTAACATCGAAGAGGGATAGCGATCGTGGCTAAGTGGGTACATCACCCCGCTCAAACCGGTCAGCCCCAGGGTGACACGCTGCAGCGGGCGTACCGTTTGCAAGCGGTAAGTGCCCAGCCGCGAGCCGTTACCGGCATCGGTAAAGTTGGGCCAGGCTTTCCAGTTAAAATAATGATTGCGCAGCGTCAATACGGTATCGGCCTGCGCATAAACGGTTTTCTTACTGTCTTCTGGTGAACCGAGGATCAGCCCAGCGACGTGATCCAGATGGCCGTGGCTAATGAAGTAACCGCCAATCAGCTGACGGAAAATATAGCCCTGTGGGGTGTAGGGAGCGGCCAGCTCAAGCGTGACCTGCGGAAAACTGCCCTTTTCCAACCCTTTGGCAATGCCCGGCAGCAGCGTCCCGGCATCCAGTGCCAGATACTGCGTCTGGCTATCACTGCGGATCAGATAAGAAGTCAGATTGCCGTCGCTGACGCCACCGTCGACGCCCAGCGCCACTACGTCAAAACCGGCCACGGCCAACGCGGAATAACCGCCCAGGCACAGGGCCAGTAGTTTCTTCATCATCACGAAGCTCCTTGCTGTTACTTTAAAGTCCCCCTCGCTTGGCCGCTTCAAAAGCCGCCAACGTCTCCAGCCGAGCCTGCTGGTGTTGGACTATCGGCGGCGGATAGTTCAGCCTCTGCTGCTGCTTTTCCGCCCAGCGATGGGGTTGATGGAGCTCATTGTCCGGTACATCCGCCAGTTCAGGCAACCATTTACGGATAAAAGTGCCTTTTGGATCAAAACGTTCGCCCTGAGTGGTTGGGTTAAAGATGCGGAAATAAGGTGCGGCATCGGTGCCCGTGGAGGCGGCCCACTGCCAGCCACCGTTGTTGGCGGCCAGATCGCCATCCAGCAATTGGGACATGAAATA
>NZ_JBKJYW010000365.1:0-5278 GCF_046715635.1 Serratia sp. (in: enterobacteria) | reverse complement strand
CTGCCAGAAACCGCACAGATCTGTTCCTGCTTCGACGTCAGCAAGGGCGATATCATCAAAGCGGTGAATATGGGTTGCCATACCGTGGCGGCGATCAAGTCCGAGACCAAGGCCGGTACCGGCTGCGGCGGCTGTATCCCTCTGATCACTCAGGTGCTGAACGCTGAACTGAGCAAACAGGGTATCGAGGTTAACCATCACCTGTGCGAACACTTTGCCTATTCCCGCCAGGAGCTGTACCACCTGATCCGGGTTGAAGGCATCAAGTCCTTCGACGAGCTGTTGGCGAAATACGGCAAGGGTTACGGCTGCGAAGTGTGTAAACCGACCGTCGGTTCACTGCTGGCCTCCTGCTGGAACGAGTATGTGCTCAAGCCGCAGCACACGCCGCTGCAAGACACCAACGACAACTTCCTTGGCAACATCCAGAAAGACGGCACCTACTCGGTGATCCCACGTTCTGCCGGTGGTGAAATCACGCCGGAAGGTCTGATCGCCGTCGGCCAGATCGCCAAAGAATACAACCTGTACACCAAGATGACCGGCTCAATGCGTATCGGCATGTTCGGCGCGCAGAAAGACGATCTGCCCGCCATCTGGAGCAAACTGATCGCCGCCGGCTTCGAAACCGGCCACGCCTACGCCAAAGCGCTGCGGATGGCGAAAACCTGCGTCGGCAGCACCTGGTGCCGCTATGGCGTGGGTGACAGCGTTGGCTTCGGCGTACAGCTTGAACACCGCTACAAAGGCATCCGTACCCCGCACAAGATGAAGTTTGGCGTCTCCGGCTGCACCCGCGAATGTGCCGAGGCGCAGGGGAAAGACGTCGGTATTATTGCCACCGAGAACGGTTGGAACCTGTACGTCTGCGGCAACGGCGGGATGAAACCGCGCCATGCCGACCTGCTGGCAGCCGATCTCGACAACGAAACGCTGATGCGTTACCTCGACCGTTTCATGATGTTCTACATCCGCACCGGCGATAAATTGCAGCGTACCTCCGTCTGGCTGGAAAGCCTGGAAGGCGGCATCGATTATCTGCGCAAGGTGATTATCGACGACAAGCTGGGCATCAACGCTCAGTTGGAAACCGAAATTGCTCGCCTGCGTGAAGCAGTGATCTGCGAATGGAAAGCAACGGTCGAAAATCCTCAATCGCAGGTGCGTTTCGCTCACTTTATTAACAACAGCCAGCGCGATCCTAACGTTCAGGTCGTGGCTGAGCGCGAGCAACATCGCCCAGCACGCCCGGATGAACGCATTCCCGTCACCTTGTTGGAAACCGAGGAGAACAACGCATGAGCCAGTGGATCACCGTTTGCCCCATCTCCGATATTCTGCCCGCGACCGGCGTGTGTGCGCTGATCGGCACCCAGCAGGTGGCGATATTCCGCCCTTATGCCGACGAACGGCTGTTTGCCATCAGCAATATCGACCCGTTTGCCCAGGCCAGCGTGCTTTCTCGAGGCCTGATTGCCGAGCATCAGGGTGAACTATGGGTCGCCAGCCCACTGAAAAAACAGCATTTCCGCCTGCACGACGGTTTCTGTCTGGAAGATGAGAGCCGCTCCGTGGCCAGCTTCGCCAGCCGGGTAGTCGACGGCCTGGTTCAGGTGGCAGCTAAGTAATTCGCCTCCCCTCACTCCCCCCCTCTCCCACAGGGAGAGGGAGCTGCCCAGAGCACGTAGTTAGCCCATGCAGCTGCGGAAAGTAGGGAGTAAGAACAACCAAGGCAAGGTAAAACGCTAAGCAATCAACTAGCTCGTTCGGTCCCCTCTCCCTGTGGGAGAGGGTTAGGGTGAGGGCGTTTCTTTTTGCCTAACTGACCGGTATTACCCTTATTACAAACACACTTTTTATTATTTATTTGCAGGGAAATCCATGTTCACCGACACCATCAACAAATGTGCTGCCAACGCGGCACGCATCGTCAAACTGGCCAAAGAGAGCCCGCTCGGCTTTTGGATCAGTTCCGCTATGGCCGGGGCCTATGTCGGTCTTGGTATCATCCTGATCTTTACCCTCGGCAACCTGGTGGATCCGTCCATCCGTCCGTTGGTGATGGGGGCCACCTTCGGTATCGCACTGACGCTGGTGATCATCGCCGGTTCAGAGCTGTTCACCGGCCACACCATGTTTCTGATGTTGGGCGTCAAGGCCGGCACCATCAAGCACAGCCAGATGTGGGCCGTGCTGCCACAAACCTGGTTGGGTAATCTGCTCGGTTCGGTGCTGGTTGCGCTGATGTATTATTACGGCAGCGGTAGCCTGCTGCCGATCGATACCAGCCTGGTACATACCGTGGCGCTGGCCAAAACCACCGCCCCGGCAGAAGTGCTGTTCTTCAAAGGGGTACTGTGTAACTGGCTGGTTTGCCTGGCGATCTGGATGGCGTTGCGCGTTGAAGGCGCGGCCAAGTTCATCGCCATCTGGTGGTGTTTACTGGCGTTTATCGCTTCCGGTTACGAGCACTCGGTGGCTAACATGACGCTATTTGCCCTGTCCTGGTTCGGCCACCACAGCGAAGCCTATACCCTGAGCGGTATCGGTCATAACCTGCTGTGGGTGACTCTGGGCAATATGGTTTCCGGTGCGGTCTTTATGGGCCTCGGTTACTGGTATGCAACGCCACGTGCCCAGCGTCCACAGGCTGAGATTGCAACTGCTCGCCAAACCGCATAATGATTTTGGGGTGCACTTTTGCCCCCGTTTACCACTTCCCCGAGGATTGCCGATGGATTACTTACCCATTTTCTGCCAACTGCAACACAAAGCCTGCCTGCTGGTTGGCGGCGGGGAAGTCGCTGAACGTAAGGCTCGCCTGCTGCTGGAGGCCGGTGCGCAGCTAACCGTCAACGCGATCGAGTTCAGTGAGCAATTCCTGATCTGGGCCAAACAAGGCCAGCTGACGCTGGTAGAAGGTGAGTTTTCTGCCGACTTGCTGGCAGAAAAATGGTTAGTGATTGCTGCCACCGATCGGGTGGAAGTCAACGCCCTGGTCTATCAGTGCGCCAACCAACAGCAGGTGTTCTGCAACGTGGTGGACGACCCCAAACGCGCCAGCTTTATCATGCCTTCGATTATCGATCGTTCGCCGATTATGGTGGCCGTTTCTTCCGGGGGCAAAGCCCCGGTGCTAGCACGTCTGCTACGGGAAAAACTGGAAGCGATTCTGCCGCAGCATCTGGGTCAACTAGCTCGGTTGGCGGGTTCATTACGCCAGCGGGTGAAGCAGGAGTTTGACAGCATTGGCGCTCGTCGCCGCTTCTGGGAAAGGTTGTTTGTACACGACAGGCTGGCGCAATCTCTGGCCAACGGCGATACCCCACAGGCCAACCAGCAGGTTGAAAAACTGTTCACCGATCGGCCTGAAGAACAGGGTGAAGTGGTCCTGGTAGGCGCAGGCCCCGGTGATGCTGGTCTGCTGACGCTGAAGGGCCTGCAACAAATCCAACAGGCTGACGTGGTCGTTTACGATCGCCTGGTCTCTGAAGAAATTATGGCCTTGGTGCGCCGCGATGCCGAGCGCATCTTTGTGGGCAAGCGTGCCGGGTACCACTGCGTACCACAAGAACACATTAATCAGATCCTGGTTGAACAGGCCAGGCGAGGCCTGCGCGTCGTCAGGCTGAAAGGGGGCGATCCCTTCATCTTTGGCCGGGGTGGCGAAGAACTGGAAACGCTGGCCGAAGCGGACATTCCCTTCTCGGTAGTACCAGGGATCACTGCCGCTTCGGGTTGTTCGGCTTACAGCGGTATTCCCCTCACCCACCGCGATCACGCACAAAGCGTGCGTTTGGTGACGGGCCATGCCAAGGCCGACGGCGGATTGGACTGGGCACAGCTTGCCGCCGAGCAGCAGACGCTGGTGTTCTATATGGGATTAACCCAGGCGGCAGCAATCCAGCAGCAGTTGATCGCTCATGGTATGGCTGCCTCGATGCCCGTGGCGCTGGTCGAGAACGGCACCTCAACTCGCCAACGAGTGATCGAAGGCGAGCTGGCGCAACTGGGTGAGTTAGCCAAACAAGCTGAGAGCCCAAGCCTGATTATCGTTGGCAGCGTCGTCAGCCTGCGCAGCAAGCTGAACTGGTTTGCCAGCCAGGAAGCACCAGCCGAAGTGAGTAAAAGCGCGTAAAAAAAGCGGCCATTGGCCGCTTTTTCTGTGCATGCAGTATCCGTTACGGATGCGGTACAAAACCTACGGCTTCATACACCTTCGCCAAGGTTTCCTGCGCACGAGCACGGGCTTTCGCCGCACCATCACGCATCACCTGCTGTAACAAAGCCTCATCGTTGCGGAAACGGTGATAACGCTCTTGCAGCTCAACCAACATACCAGACACGGCCTCTGCTACGGCGCCCTTCAGGTGACCATACATCTGGCCCTCAAACTCGGCTTCCAACTGGGCAATGCTCTTGCCGGTCACACCGGAAAGGATATCCAGCAGGTTGGACACCCCCGCTTTATTGGCAACGTCATAACGAATGACCGGCGGATCTTGTGAATCGGTCATCGCACGTTTGATCTTCTTGGTCACCGCCTTCGGATCTTCCAGCAGACCGATCACGTTGTTACGGTTATCGTCCGACTTGGACATCTTCTTGGTCGGCTCTTGCAGCGACATCACGCGCGCGCCGGATTTCGGAATAAACGGCTCCGGCACTTTGAACACGTCGCCATACAGCGCGTTGAAGCGCTGACCAACGTCACGGCTCAGTTCCAGATGCTGCTTCTGGTCTTCACCAACCGGCACCTGATTGGTCTGGTACAGCAGGATGTCCGCCGCCATCAGTACCGGATAGCTGAACAGGCCGGCGTTGATGTTTTCCGCATAGCGCGTCGACTTGTCTTTGAACTGGGTCATGCGGCTCAGTTCACCGAAATAGGTGTAGCAGTTCAGCACCCAGCTCAGTTGCGTATGTTCCGGCACATGGGACTGTACGAAGATGGTGCTTTTCTCTGGATCGATACCACAGGCCAGGTACAGCGCCAGCGTATCCAGGGTGGCTTTACGCAGCTGTTGTGCATCCTGACGCACGGTGATGGCATGCAGATCGACGATGCAGTAGATGCAATCAAACTCGTCCTGCAGCTGCACCCACTGGCGCAGCGCCCCCATGTAGTTGCCGATAGTCAGTTCACCGGACGGCTGCGCGCCGCTGAAAACGATGGGCTTACTCATAGTTAAATTTCCCGATCTTCTAAAGATGACAGCCCAAGTGCGGGCAACAAATCGGCGAAGCGCTCCAACACGCGGTCGGGGTGGCTCAGGGC
>NZ_JBKJYW010000364.1:0-36605 GCF_046715635.1 Serratia sp. (in: enterobacteria) | reverse complement strand
CCTTGTTGTAGGCGTTCCAGTTGGTGATTTTGAACTTTTGCTTTGCCACGGGATACCGCCAGAGGGGGCAGGAATGTGGTGATCTGATCCTGATTGCGGCCAAAAGTTCGATTTATTCAACAAAGCCCCTTTTCGAGTAATAGATGCAGGGCAGAGATTGGTGAAAAGGGGAAAGAGGTTCAGCAAACAACTAGAAAGGGGATTTTGAAAATTTAGTAAATCGTCAACAACCTAGCGTGAATTACGCCATTGAATTTCTTTGCCCCCCGACATAAGCCAGCTACAATAGGAGCTGATTTCTCAAGCGATAAAAAGGAGCTTTTCGTGGCTAATGAAATTTACGCAAAGATAATCGGTGAAAAACAAGGGCTTATATCTGCTGGTTGCTCAACCTATGATTCTATTGGTAACAGATACCAATCCGCACATAAAGATGAGGTTTTTGTCGTTGCATTTGATCATGAAATAATGCGACAACAAAATGTCAAACACCACCCGTTAAACTTTGTAAAGTTAATTGACAAATCCTCACCCTTAATTGGCATCGCTGTAACAAACAATGAAAAGATGACTTTGTTTTTTGATTTTTATAGGACATCTTCTGCAGGCGTTCAAGAGAAATTTTATACCGTAGAGATAAGAGGTGCCACAGTAATTAGGCACAGCGTAAAATCACCCAATATTTTTGACAACCCTGAAAAGCACCCCGAAGAGATGATATCACTTTCCTATGAAAGCATTACGTGGAAGCATCATACCGCAGGGACTTCAGGCTACAGTATTTGGACTGAAAACGTTTTTTAAAAACCACAGACCAAGGTGGGTCAGCCCCACCTTGATAATTCTTTAATATGCTTTTTATTTTCCGCATCCAGCCATATCAATATACTGGTCGCATAAGCCTGTTTTTTGAAAGGATCATTGTCTATTTTTTTATCGGGATTTGAAACATAGATAGTCACATGATAAACAACCCCTGTTTCAAACTGATACCCAAGCGTTGGTATGCAAGCATTCTCTTTAACACTAATATAATCATTACCGCCTTGCGCAAAATTGTTGGATGTAGCCCCCCCTCCTGCCTTTTCAATACTGATAGAGTACACCTTATTGCTCTCATCCCTCCCAGGCGTGGTAAAGCACACATCCCCGCCAACAAGAGATACTTTAGCTGGCGATGGTGGGACAATCGGTTTTTCCAATACACAGCCAGAAAGAGACAACATAAGGCACAATAGAATTATTTTATTACTCACACCATACCCCTATAATTTAATATGCAGGAAATTTTTGCAAAACCGCCTTGTAGTAAGATGTAATGTCATCATGAAAGACACCGTTGTAATTCCTATTCCTAAGTGACTTCCACTCTCCAACCCCATATGTAGAAAGATAATAGTAATCTGCTATTATTGATGCCTGTTGCTCCATTGAGTAATCACTCAGCACCTTCTTTCCGTCAAAATTATAATGATAGTCTACCGCCCAACTCATACTACCTCTTAGCTTGACCCACATACCATTCTGGTACTGCCAAACGTGGGCCATCTCATGAATAAAAAGATGTTTTAGTACAAGTTCTTCTGTGGAGTAATCAGTTGAGTATAGCTCACGTCTGAAATACAACTCACCATTTGGAGTCATTGCCGTGTATTTATCTTGAAGAGAGAATGGTAAGTAACTACCACAATGGATCCATACCTTTGATAAGTTGATTGAGTCACCAAAAACAGACCTTACCAAAGACATTTCCCCAATAGTTAACTGTCTTAAAGTTCCCTCTTTATATTCATTCCTCATGTAAGGCTTGGCTCCTATTATTTTGCGAAAATACGATCCAACGTAGAGAATGGCCGTCTTTATGCTGAAAATCAAGCTACTTGTCAATGAGGCTATGACAAGAACAGCCTCACACTGGAGCTGTTCTTGTGCGTCACAAGTCTTTCGGCTTTGTTGAATAAATCGAACTTCTGACTGCAATCAGGATCAGATCACCACATTCCTGATCCTGGAGCGGTTTCCCGTGGCAAAGCAAAAGTTCAAGATCACTAACTGGGCGGCCTACAACAAGGCTCTCGTCAATCGGGGTTCACTGACATTCTGGCTTGATGAGTCGGTCATCCAGGCCTGGTACGACGAGCCAAAAAACTCTTCACGAGGGCGTCCACAACGTTATTCTAAGTTAGCTACCACCGTACTGATGCTTAAACGCGTCTTTCGCCTCACGCTACGTCCCGCTCGGGGATCCATTGATTCCATTTTTACGTTAATGAAGCTCCCGCTTCGTTGCCCGGATTATTCCTGCGTCAGCAGGTGAGCCAAATCCGTGAGCATACCTTTCAAGAACCCCACGCGCGGCGAGATTGCCCATCTCGTTATCGATTCCACCGGCTTAAAAGTCTTCGGTGAAGACGAGTGGAAGGTGAAAAAGCACGGTAAGGAAAAGCGCCGCATCTGGCGAAAACTGCACCTCGCCGTGGACGCCGATACTCACGAGGTTATCTGCGCTGACCTGTCCCTGAACAACGTGACCGACGCGGAGGTATTCCCGGCGCTGATCCCATCGCGAACCTGCTCAGGTTACTGGCCAACGGAGTACGCAGACCAAAATCAGGCGGTAGCGAGGCAGCGGCTTACGGCGAGTAACGCCTACTGGAAATGGAATACGGCTTACAACCGGCGGTCGGTGGCTGAAACGGCGATGTACCGAGTCAAACAGCTTTTCGGAGGGCACCTTACGCTGCGTGACTATGATGCACAGGTCGGTGAGGCAATGGCCATGATCCGTGCATTGAACAAAATGACACGTGGAGGCATGCCAGAAAGTGTACGGATTGTCTGAGAAAATGACTGACAGGAGGATCTGTTATCTAAATCCTATTTATTCAACAAAACCCCGGCAACCTCATAGCTCTGATTGGTTTAACGCTAAACCCCCTAAGGGACACAGCCTAGACCAGGGGGATTACCTGTTTGCTTTCTGAAAGAAACTGTTCGATAAGCAATAGTGCATGAGAATTTTTGCTAAGGTCTTTTTGAATTTTTCCTCGCTGCTCCTTAAGCGTCGCAACAATTATTGGGCATGGAGAAATCCTAAGCGGCTCACTCAAAATGCAAGGCATTAATACCCTGACGGCATCCAGAGTTAACCCAACCCGCTGTAAGGATTGTATGCTTTTAATAATGGCTAGATCTTTTTTTGAAAAATTACGATAGCCCGCCATGGTTCTTTCAGGTTTTAATAACCCTTGTTCCTCGTAGTAACGTATCATGCGGGGGCTAACCCCAGTATTCTTAGATAACTCTTTAATTTTCATCACATTAAATCCAATTTTACGAGTGTGAAGTCTAAAAATTCCTACACAAGATAACTCATAACTACCTGCAAGGGCTTGGTCTAAATTTTATTGCGCTTTTCTAGTATTTATTTTATTAGATCATGATGGTTGGTTATTAATAAATATCATTAAATAAAAACTCGGGATAAATATATGATACCACCAATAACACACGCATTATATCTATCAGATAATTCAGTGAGAATCAATTAATCGCTTAGACCCAATAGTTATAATGAAAACGCCAGCTAAATGACTTGACATTAACAGCCCTGTTAACGTTGATAATCTGTCCTGTTCAATTCACATAATTGCCAAGGGCTGAATATGCAACAGGTAAAAGTTTCAAATAGCATGGTATCTTTCCATACTCAGGGAAATGGCCCCGGCCTGGTTCTGGTTCATGGTACTGGCGCGGACTGGCAGGGAAATTGGGCACATTTAATCGAGCGCTTCTCAGCTTATCGTAAAGTTGTCTGCCCTAATTATTCAGGTTCAGGCGACACGAAAGATGACGGCGAGCCCTTATCACTTGATCTGCTTGCAAAACAGATTATAGCCGCCGCCGAAGATGCGGGCGCAGTCCCCTTCGATATAATGGGATTATCCCTTGGTGCCACACTCACTGCATATATTGCGGCAAAATACCCTGAGTATGTTAATGCCGTCATTCTGTTGGGCGGGTTTTCTTCTACGAATGATAGCCGAAGTCAACTTGAATTTAATCTATGGCGCGATCTGATTAAAACTGACAGATTGACGATGGCTAAACTGATAATGTTGACTTGTTTTACACCCAGATTCGTCGCCGAGATGAGTAAAGAAAATCTTGAAGAAAATATTAATATCATTGTTGAAAATAATAACTGGGAAGGAATGGCCAGGCAAGTTGAGCTAAATTTGACTATTGATATTAGCGACATGATTAGCTCTATTAAAAAACGCACGCTGGTTATTGCCTGTGAGCACGACTATATCGTCGCAAAAGAGCGTTCACAGGAACTGGTAAAACTCAATCCTGACTTCGAATATACCGAGTTATCTTCCGGACATATGGCTGTACATGAGAAGCCAGAAGAACTGACCAATATAGCTCTGCAATTCCTCCTTCGAGGAAGTTAGTTTATCCATCAGCACAATACTTATAGGATATCAACATGAATACCACCGTTCAAAAGTATGAAAATACCAAACCAGAGAATAATGTCTGGAATGTTAAATCTACGCAAACAGTTAAATATGTGGTTGAGATTGTTCGCCATCTTTTTGATAAAGACAACCCAAAACTCAGCGATTTCTGTAAGAACACAGGCTCTTCTAATGCCAGAGTGGCGGTATTCATTGATGATAGCGTCGATGGGCAATATGGAGAAAAGATCAAAGCGTACCTCACAGCGAATAGTATTGAGTATGCCTGGTATCCGATTACCGGCGATGAAGTCTCTAAAAATATTGACAGTGTTACCAACGTGGCAAGAAAAATAGCCGAATGCGGTTTGCTGCGCCGCTCTGAAAAAATCTTGGCCATCGGTGGTGGCGTATTGATGGATATCGTTGGATTTACGGCAAATTTATACCGCCGAGGCGTTCCCTATATCAGGATCCCCACCACCCTGATGGGGCAGATTGATGCGGGTATTGGTATAAAGACCGGGGTTAACTATCAGGATCATAAAAACCGACTTGGAACCTACTATGCCCCTCAGGCGGCATTTATTGACCCGGAGTTCCTGCGTACCCTTCCCCAACGTCATATCACTAATGGCATTGCCGAAATTATCAAAATGGCCTGTGTTAAAGATGCCTACCTGTTCGAGTTACTGGAAGAGAATGTTGATAAATTCACCGCCCATGATTTCGCAAACTTTTCCCCAGCCCATCAAGAAATCATGGTCAGGGCTATCGACAGCATGCTGGGCGAGCTGGAGAGCAATCTTTGGGAAGACAATCTTGAACGCCTGGTTGATTACGGACACACCTTCAGTCCTTCGTTGGAATTGAAGTCAGACCCAACTCTGTTGCATGGCGAAGCCGTAGCGGTAGATATGGCGCTCAGCGCTGGCCTATCATTCACGCGTGGGCTGATTTCCAAATTAGAGGCTGAGCGCTGCATTAATCTGATTCAAAATAGTAAATTACCGGTACAACACCCTATCTTTTCCGTTTCTTTATTGGAAACCGCGCTTGAAGACACCATCCAACATCGGGACGGGTTACAGCGTGTTCCACTGATGTCCACGCTTGGTGAAGCCGTGTTTGTTAATGAACTCGGCTATGACGATCTGATGTCAGCGGTTAAGTACGTCAAAATATTCTCTCAGAAGGAGACTGTTGATGGCTTACGCTACTGAATCGCGCCAAACCTATGTTTTTGATGTCGGTGGTACTTACTTGCGTAGCGCGGAATGGGTTGCAGGTAAAGGCGCTCAGCATATCGTTAAAGAGGTCTCGCCTGGATTTATCCAATATCCTGACGCGACTCTCCTCCAGTTGAAAAATCGGTTGCTTGCCGCTATTGAGCAGAGAGTCCCGCAGCAGCATGACGGGCTAAGTGCAAGCATTAGCCTTGGCGCTGCCATTAATCATCATTCTGGTGAAGTTTACGCTGCAGCCCCCCTATGGGGGTCCCATCAGGTGAATATAGATATCGTTGAGGAATTACACGCTTTGCGTCCAGATGTTCATTGGTTAGTGATGAACGATCTGACCGCAATGGCAATCCATCTCTCTCAGCAACCGATCTGCCAATCGGTATCTAAAGTGATGCTTATCACCGTTAGCAGCGGTATCGCATGCCGCATTTTCCAAACATCACCTTTTCATATCTCGTTCGACATAGCCGGATTGCAGGGGGAAATCGGTCACCTTCCAGCAACTGGGGAACTCCCGGCTCTTGACTGTGACTGTGGAGAGAATGGCCATATTGCCGCCTACTCTTCAGGCCGAGGTGTCCGCCATGTTTACGAAAAGTTATATCAACAGCGGTTCAATCGGCCGCCTGATCTTGAGGATTTTGAAAGCAATTTTAAGCAGAAGTTGGATAAACAGGATGCGTTTTGCCAACAAGTCCTGGATTTGGCGATGCGGCCACTGGCAGATTTAATCACCACTGCGCTGGTGCTCGACCCATCGATTGGTTTAGTCGCCCTGTCGGGGGGCGTTACCGATAGCATCGGGCTCCATCTCAAGCGGGCTATCTTGGCGCGGATTAATGAAAAAGGGCCGTACATTACCGCGCAGAAATATCCGCACGATATCGATGAACGTTTATTTCTATGTCCGCTAAATACCGCCAGTGGTTTATATGGAGCAGGGATTGCTGCTGAGCATGCGCAGGATGATTGGTTCATTCGCCATATACCTCAAAAAGGGCCCTACCATGCATAATTCAGCCATTACATTCCAAGATGGGTATTGCAGTTACCAGCAACGCCCTTTGCCATCCACTGGCAAAGGTCTGCGCATTGAGGTTCTCTCTGCTGGCCTTTGCGGGACGGATATCCAGATCCTCAATGGGATCCGTCACGAACAGACTGATATTATCGGCCATGAGGGGATCGGCATCGTGGCCGATAACTATCAGAACTCGTCGCATACCTTCGGAAAAGGTCAACGTGTCATCATTAACCCGACTGATGCTCACAGTGCGGCTTTTCTGCTCGGCCATAATACCCCTGGATTATTCCAGCAATACGTCACTATTCCCGATGAGGCGGTGAGTAATGGCGTAGTATTGGCCGTTAATACCAATATATCTAAAGAGTGTGCTTCACTGATTGAACCGGTTGCGGTCGCCATAACCGCGCTAGATGCGGTACAAGACTGGCATCCAAAAAATATTCTGATTATCGGAGCCGGTATTGTTGGCAATCTTATTGGTATGATTGCCACACTTAGAAATCCATTATCGCGCATTACAATTATTCACCACAGCTCACGATCATTGGTATACAGCAAGATACAGCTATTACCTCAAGCCACCCATCTTTTTGGTGCTGAAGCATTCACCGACGAGTTGCAACCAAAAGACACTGCCGTGTTTGTCGCCACACCACGAAATGCGACTAATACCGTTATTTCCAAAGTGTTGGAACACTTCAAATCGTCGTCAGTTATTGACGTGATTGGCGGTTTTAATAGCCAAGCATTGATTAACGCTAAACCTGCAACGGCGTTGTTCTCGCTCAGAGCAGCCAATATCTGTATGAAGGGCAAAGAGATGCAAAACTTGCCTGTTTTTCCCCACTACTCTGACAATCAGCAGTTAAGTAGCAGTGCTATTTTAAGTCATCGAGGAGTCTCCAACATTGCGTTAATCAATGCTATGTCATTAATTAACGCACATCAGAATAAATTCAGGAAAGTTGTTACTCATGTTTTTCCCTTTACTGACTTCGCTGAGTTTCTGAATACCTTAATTTCCTCGGACACTCGCATAATCAATGACCGTTATGTTTTGAAATCAGTGATGCTCAATAATAAGGTTCCGCAATGACAGGTACAAAATCAGCTCTTATCGTCGGTGGTTCTACCGGCGTTGGCCTTGGCGTAGCCGAAGCGCTCAGTGAATCAGGCTATCGCGTTCATATTTTAAGTCGTAGCCAACCTCAAGCCAGTAATCATGCATTTATCTGGCATCAGTGCGATTTGCTGGATTCGGCCAAAACGCAGTCTACCCTTGAAGCGCTTTGTGACAATAGTTTGTCCTTTGCCTGCTTCTCAGCGGCTTACTACGGCCCCAAACGCAAAGATTTTCTGGAGACTAGCTGGGATTTCTGGCGTGAACAATCCACCATTATGATCGATGGTTTATGGCTCACCCTCGCCGCAGCGCTACCATTCCTATTAAAAAATAACGGCACCTTTTTAGGTATATCGTCAGAAGTCGCTCTCAACTACGGCCCCGGAAGAGCAAGTTATACCGCCTGTAAGTCTGCGGCCTCGGGGTTGCTCAATTCCGTAGCGGCGGAAGTCTCGGTACAACAAACACTGATAACACAATTACTGCCAGCAGGAATGGTCGATTCACCGGGAATTAGAGCTCGCAGACCGCTCGATTTTGAGTACTCGTCATACATGACGACCGATGATTTTAAGCCATTCATACGCGATCTCATCAACGATAGAGATACTGAATTACATGGGAAAACGGTGATGGTCAGCAAAAATGGCAGTTGGTCTTATATCCATTCAGACCATCAGCCTTCCTCTCAATCCTAATGGAGGTAATGCTATGAAAAAGATAGGGTTAGTCAGTTGGCGATTGCCCGGCGATATTTATAATGCATTAAGACTATGCAAATACCATAACGCCGGCCTTCTTCAACTGGACTTTGGCGGTAATCAGCGTGGGCCATTACTCAGCAGCTATGATACTGAGCGAATCAAGGCTGAGGCCGAGCATAGGAATGTAGCGCTGAATGCAATTGCCCTCAATCTTTATAATGATATGGGGATCATGCGCTCATCTTTTTCCTGTAAGCAGATATTTATTGAAGCCCTGGCATTGGCTGAAAAACTGGCTGTGCCTACGCTGTTTATTCCCTCATTCCGGCTTTCTTCTATCAACAATGAGCTGGATTTACTCAATACGGCTGGCTTTTTACGCTGGTGCTGCGACGTTGCAGGGCCAGATATCACCGTTGCATCTGAAAATACCTTAACCCCTGAAAAAAGTAAGCTGTTATGTCTATTAGTTGCCAAAGATAATTTCAAGCTTATTTTCGATCCGGCTAATTTATATCAAAAAAAAGTCAGTGCCGTTGAATATTTCATTGAAATAATGGACAGCCTCTACAAGGGGATGCATATAAAACATCCCACGGGAAATGATTTTTCAAAGTTAGAGCAGGATTACCTCTTGATCATTGATCAGATAGCATCCCTGCCCAAAGGCATCTTATCGCGCTTTGATTTCTATTCAGAGAATGACTATCGCACTGTTGATGATAGTCATATCGAGTCCGATCTTAACTGGCTCAGCAAAACTTTCAGGCCTCTGGAGTAAATTATGCAGAAATTTTTTAACGGCTTTTTATTTGACATGGATGGCACCCTGGTAGACTCGTCAACGGTAGTAGAAAGTACTTGGCAGAAATTTTCTGAGCAACATGATTTAGATTACACTGCCGTGATCCAGTATGCTCATGGCAGAAGAACCCAGGAGACAGTATTCCATTTCCTGGGCGAGACGGAGACTACGCAACAGATTGCCAGAGAAATTGAGGTTTATGAAACGGGGGAAACAACCGGGATTATTGCTGTTCCCGGTGCTAAAGAATTATTGTCAACTATTCGTCCTGAACATTATGCCATTGTTACCTCCGCCAGCAGGGAACTGTGTATTAACCGTCTGCAAGCAGCAAAATTGCCGATACCTGAAATCATCGTATCAGCTGAAAACGTGGTCAACGGCAAACCCGATCCTGAAGGATATCTCCTTGGTGCTCAGCTACTGGGGTTAAATATCAAAAATGTACTCATCTTTGAAGACGCACCCGCGGGTATCCAGGCTGCATTGAATAGTGGTGGTTCGTTAGCAGTAATTGGTAATTGTGACGCAGGTGGTGATAATGCGCTGGTAATAAGCGCTGATTTTACATCACTCAGCGTGGCACATGAGGCCCATGGTTATTATCTTTCATTTTCCAGTTAATCATTACTTTCTGTCTAGCGTTTTCCGGTATAGGCGCTTCTTATCATTGACTTTATTTTTACCTCACCGAGGGGCACCGCCTGATTGCAAAAAATTTCTGATCATGGCAGATAACGCTTTTAATTACCGATCCTGACATCTTTTTCCACTTCACGACTTGACTTTGACAGCGCTGTCAAAGGTTTAATGTTCCTTAGATATTTTCTCGCACCAATTTTCTACTGAGATGGTGAGCAAATGAAGCTTCAAAATGGGATATGTGAACACGAAGATGATAATAATGAAAAGAAAGCTTACTGGTTTGCCATCGTGGTATTATCCTTGTCAGCAATTATTTTTGTTACTGCCGAACTGCTGCCCATCGGGGTATTGCAGGAGATCGGGGACACTTATCAACAACCGGTGGGCAAGATAGGGTTAATTATTACCGGTTATGCTTGGGTAGTCGCCTTCTCTGCCGTATTTGTGACGTCTTTATTTTTAAAGATAGAGCGTAGAATATTAATTATTATTCTACTGATTTCCTTCGGGTTATCGAACATTATCGTCTCTCTGTCACCGAATCTTACCGTATTGTACATCGGGAGAGTCATCGGGGCTTTTTCCCACGGTATATTCTGGTCAATCGTCGGGCCGCTGGCCGTGCGATTATCCTCAGAAGGGGGCAAGGTAAGAGCAACCGCGCTGGTTTTTGGCGGTATTGCCATTGCTTCTGTTGGCGTAGTCCCACTGGCTACTTTGGTTTCTCAGCGCATCGGTTGGGAACTGTCATTCTTTATTCTTGGTCTATCCGCACTGGTTATCAGTATTTTTGTGCGGCTAAGCATGCCAGTGGTGCAGCATGATAAGGCGCAAAAAACCACTTCGTTAATGCGGGTGATCACACAACCCTATCTGCGCAGAACTTTCCCGGTAACCGCTCTGGCGCTGTGCGGTAATTACTGCGCATTTACCTATATTGGCCCACTGGTTGAAACCCAGATTGGCATCTCACATGCAAAGTTCCCATTATTCTTACTGTTATTTGGTGTGGCCGGGGTTGCTGGCAATTTTATCAGCGGATTTGTCAGTGATAAGAACCTGGTTCTAGCCACGCGTATCACCCTGTTATTAATGGCGCTATCTGTCGGTAGTATGGGTTTTCTTACCGACATCAGCCTGGGTACAGGCATATTCATGATGGTTCTATGGGGTGCGGGGATTTGTATCATTACCGTAACGCTACAGTCACTGGTGCTCAATCTTGCTGAAGACTCCGGTGAAAGGCCCTCTTCAGTTCACGTTGCCATGTTCAATATTGGTATCGGTTCGGGTGCATTTCTCGGTGGGGTATTACTCGATGGGTTTAATATTGCAACGGTCGCACTGACCGCGTCTGGATTAATGTTGCTAGCCCTGGTGCTATTACTGCCCAAGATTTCACTCACTCCTCAGAAATAATCTCTATTCAGATAGATAAAGGAAATAATATGACTTCTGTAACCAAATTAAATAACTCCCCCTATCGCGTCGGAATGGTTGGCGCGGGCTTTATGGCAAAACTGCACAGTTTGTCTATGAGGAATATAGCTGGGTTAATGGACGATCCTACGGCAAGTTTTGAGTTGGTCAGGATTATCGATGTTCATGAACCCCTCGCACAACGTGAAGCCGAACGTTGGGGATGGCAGGAATATGGTAATGATTGGAAAACCGTTACTAACGACGAGACGATCGATATTGTGGATATCGCCACGCCGAACGACAGCCACTATGAAATCTGCCTTGAAGCTTTCGCGAAAGGCAAACATGTGATCTGCGAAAAGCCACTGTCAACTAACAGCGCAATGGCCGAAATCATGGCACGCAAGGCTGTGGCGTCGGGTAAGGTCCATATGGTCAACTTTACCTACCGCGCTTGGCCAGCAATCGCCCAGGCTAAGAAAATCATTGAAAGTGGTGCCATTGGTAAAATCCGCCACTTTGAAGGTCACTTCTTACAAGATCATAATAATGACCCCACCATCCCCTTACAGTGGCGTTTTATTGAGGCTAAAGCCGGGGCTGGTGCACTGGGTGACGTAGGGGCTCACATCATCGATTTGGCCCGCTTCTTGGTTGGGGAGTTTGATAGCGTATCGGCAACTATGCAGCGCTTTATTGATGAGCGGCCTTTAGTTGAGGATCGTTCACAGAAAGGGGCGGTTGAGGTGGATGATTTTACCAGTGCTCTGGTGAAATTTAGCAGCGGAGCAACTGGCACTATAAAGGCCGGGTGGGCATTACCAGGATTTAAAAATGACGTGTTCTTTAATGTCATTGGCGATAAAGGTTCACTACGTTTCAGTTGGGAACGCAGTAATGAACTCCAGTATTTTGACAGCAGCGATCCTGCCGTTATCTCCGGCTACCGTACGATCCTGATGGGTAGAGCGCATCCAGGTGCAGAACTGTTCTGGTTCCCTGACCTTGGCGGTGAATCGGGAGTGGGCGTTACCGCCCAAGGTATTGGTTACGGCGAAGCGTTTGCCCTTAGCTTCAAGCACTTTGTTGAATCGCTGAAATCAGGTCAATCCACCGCCCCTAACTTTATTGACGGCCTGCGATGCTGCGAAATAATTGATGCAATAAAAATTTCGGCTGCCGAAGAAGCATGGCAAAAAGTCCATTTAGCAGAAATTTAAATCAAGATTGGCAGCAAATCATTGGGATAGGGGGAAGCCCCTATTCCCCTATTCATTATTAACATGAATATAAGTATCAATGAGGCTGTATGCAAAGAAAAGAAATGAAAGCACTAACTGGGTTACGCGGTATTGCTGCTATTTTAGTCATGTTTTATCACTTTAATTTAAGTGCTGCTCTGAGTTCCCCTTTACATACAATAATTGGGCAATGCTACCTAATGGTTGACTTGTTTTTCATACTTTCTGGGTTCATTATTCTCATGACCTATGGGCATTGGTTTTCTTATAATTTTGATAGGCGAGATTTTGGCCGATACGTCCTGCGCCGTTTTGCACGGATCTTTCCACTTTATGCCTGCATGACTCTGACTGCTGGAGCATTGGTTGCCAGTTCATGGATGGATCGTTGGCCTGGCCCTCCAGTTCCGGTGTCAATCCTTGTCAATCTTACCATGTTACAGACGCTGTTTAAGGTCCCTTCATTAGATACACCAGCCTGGTCAGTCAGCGCTGAATGGATTGCAAGCTTGTTATTTCCATTTCTTGCCTATTTATTTTACAGATATAACTGGCGAGCAGTATTATCACTATTCTTTGTCGCCATTCTAGCCTTGCCGCTCATCACTATTGCCCCAGAACTTATCCAGCAACCCAAACGCGCCGGGATCATGGATATCTGGCATTATGGCACCTATTTTCCTGTTTTAAGAGCAGTGGCCGGGTTCATTATAGGCATGGCGATTTTTAGATTCAGCCAGATACGCTGGGTAATGGAACTTACCTTTAAATCTTGGTTTAACTTATCAATACTGTCGCTTATCTTATTCAGTTTAATGTTTAAAAATGCAGATCTGATAACAGTCTCCCTTTTCCCATTACTTGTGCTTGGCCTGACGAATAATGATAGTAAGGTAACAAAAACAATTGGCTCCCCCATTATTTATCGGCTTGGTGTTTTATCTTATAGCATTTACCTGATTCATAATCAGCTAAATTATTTCATGTTAATCCTAAAAGGATATTTACTTGGTATAGGGGTTGGTACGACCAGTGCCACTATAATATGCTGCATATTATTCTCTATTATCACCATCTTGATCTCTGAACTCACTTATCGATTGATTGAAAACCCCGCAAGAAATTATCTACGGAAAGTTGGATGGTTGGATCCCCAGGGCAAGATCACGAACGTTTTATGAGCAAGGCTATCCTGTTTGACTGAGTGTACAAGCTGGGACCTTTTACTCCCTTTTACGGGAGCATCACCATGTCTATCAACGCCTTTTCAGAACACTTCGCTGACCTGCAAGATCCCCGGCAGACGACCAAGGTCGCCTATTCCCTGTTCGATATTCTGTTTCTGACAGTCTGTGCGGTGGTCGGCGGAGCCGAAGGTTGGCAAGATATTGAGGATTTTGGCGAAGCTCATCTCCATGGTTTCAGAAGCGAGGGCTTTTCCCCGCAGGATTGCCCGTTGACGATACGATTGCCAGAGTGATTTCACGCCTCAACCCGGAGCAATTTCAATGCAGCTTTATCAAAACTGGATGCGTGCGGTAAGCTCCCTCAGTAACGGGGTTGTCAGAGAGGGCAATGTACGCAGAACAGCAAGGCGGAGAAATATCGCGACCGCGACCTGCGGTCGCTAAAAACATAGTGGCAATGTTGCTGAATTGATAGGGATCGCACATGTTCTACCCTAACTAACCCATTGATTATCCAGATGGGCGCAGCATGCAGCGCCCCTACGTTGGGAGCCCGGTGAAGGTTTGTCAGCAGTCTCAACCCGCCTATGGCGGGTTTTTTGCTTTCTGACAGAGATCAAAGCGTTTCTATCACCCGGCGCAAAAGACGCACTCGGGGTTCGATGCTGGACAACTCCAGATATTCTGCCGGGCTATGGAAGCCAGCCCCAATTGGACCAAAACCATCCAGTGAGGGAATATCAAGCGCGGCGGTATGGTTGGCATCAGAACCGCCACCCACGGCCTGCCAGCGAACGTCAATATTCTCCAACCTACCCGCAGACTCCACCTTCGCCATCAGCTGTTCGGTTTTTTCTGAGGGTGACATGGCGGGCACATGAGCCTGTAATGTCACATTGAGGCGAACATCGGCAGTAAAGCATTGAGGCGTCGTGGTGCGCATTAGCCGATCAACGCGCTCAAATTCGTCGTTCTGCCAGAAGCGGACATCAATTATCGCTTGCGCGTAGTCCGCAACTACATTGGCCGCAGAACCTCCACTCACCACTCCAACGTTCAGGGTCGTCCCCAGTTGTGCATTGGCAAACTGATTAAGATGAAGTATCCAGTGGGCCATTTCATTGATTGCGGAACGCCCATTATCAGGATCGTTACCGGCGTGGGCAGCGACACCGTGAAATTCCAGCTCGTAGCGAGCCATTCCCTTGCGAGCCTTGACCAGTGAGCCATCCGCACGGGCGGCCTCGCACACCAACACGCAGCGGCTACGTTTCGCCAGGGCGCCAATCCATTCATGTGAGTAAACCGAACCCGTCTCCTCATCAGGGTTCATGGCAATCGCGATAGAGAGACGCTCTTTCGCCTCTGCAGACAGTCCCCGCATTGCCCAAAGAATATTAAGGAGCCCGCTCTTCATATCCGCCACACCGGGGCCATAGGCGCGATCCTCCTTGATGCTCATGGGGCGCATCGCTACGGTACCTACTGGGAAAACTGTATCCATGTGACCTACCAGTAGCACATCAAAGTGTGGACTATTGGGTTTATTGGCAGCAAAAACGCCGGGCCCCACTTTATCGCCAAGATCGACAATTTCGCTGTGCCAACCGAGCTGCTGATATTTCTCATGCATATTGCCAGCAACGGTGGCAACTCCGTCCAACGTATTGGTGCCACAGTCCACATTAACCAAGGAGGCCAATTCTGCCAGATAGTCGTCTAATTGCATGGTGTTTCCTCTGTTCTTTTGTGCAGGCTGCGCGTGCACTGAAATTAAATCGCAGGAGAGTACGATCTCGCACTCGCCCTGCAGGTCGCACTGCCACTAGATAAAAATGTGCATCAGCAACATGGCACCGAAGGCATTCAGTACCGAGATGGCTATCATCAACGGGATCAGTTTGGCGTTGGTGCCAATGACCCCAAGGATACGTCCGGCATACTGGATCTGGGACCCCATCAGATAGATGGCCGGTGCCAGGATAGCCAGATGTTCTCCAGTCAGGATCCCGCTATCGAACAGGCTAACGGCTACGCCGATCCCACCGCCCATTGACATCCAGCCTCCGATCAGGACCGCTGCCGCCTCGCCCGGCAAGCCGAACAGCTGCATCAGGGGAGCAAAAATGAAAGCCAGCCCGTCCAGTGCGCCAGTGATGGTCAGCGCCTTGATCACCACAAAGGCCATCAGAACATTGGGCAAGGTACTGGTTGTGGCAATGGTCCAGCCTTTGCGCGCGCCGGCAACAAAAACATCGGTGATCATGGGTTTGGATTCAGTCGTCATGCTCATGGTGCTCTCCCTATGCCTTATGGATTTCAGAAGATGCGTTATCTTGACGACGCATTTTCAGCAACAAACGTAAAATATTCGCGCCAACGATTTTCATAAAGAACATGACGAGGATGCACAGGCCGATCGAGGCGGGAACAGCCAGGGCGCCGTCAGCGGCGACCAAAGTGAACAGAATGGCGCCAGAGGAGAAAAAATTGGTGATCATTGCGCCTGCAGAAAACTGAAACATAGTAAAAACGTCTTTTTCATTCTCTGTAATCTGCGCCTCATCAGCCAGCTTGCGCGTCAGTGAGGCACCAACATCCGTGCTCTGCAGGCTGCCAATCAGTGCCAAACCGGTACTACCACGCAGTCCCAGCAACGGGCGCAACAGAGGGGTCAACAGTTTACGTGCTGCATTCAGCGCACCGTAGTGTTCCAACACATTGATCATGCCAAGAGCAAACATGACAGCTGGTATCAAGCCGAAGGCGAAGAGAAAACCGTCCATGGCACCGTTACCGCCGGTACCACGAAAGGTACTGTTGGAAACGTTTAATGCCTCGTTGCTTTGAGTCACACCACTGACGACTCGTCCGAAAGACCCGTTCAATGTCGTGAAATCAAACACGCCATACCATTCTTTACCGCCGAGAAGCCCGGAAAAGAATACCATGGCAAAAAGTAGCGCCACGTAGGCTCCCCAGCGAACGGGAGCTGTTTCTGTTGCAGAGGAGGTGACATTTTGTTGCTGTCCGCTCATGTTATTTCCTTATCAGAGTGTCACAAAATAACCCAGTGCCAGTCATAACAGCATCGGCTTATGAATGGTCTACTGTGTGTATTTTTTGTTCATGAGTATCCTGATGGCGATCAATAAATTCTGTGCAAAGACAAATTTAAATTATAAAACATGACGTTGTTGGCATTTTATTCCGTTCAAAATAACGATTCATTAATGAAATTATGACAAAACATGTGAAGTTATTGCCGAATATATTCACAACCTGGTCTGATTTAGTATGCTCATAACATTGCCAACTGGTGCATTACTCTGACCAACAGTGTTGTGACTTTTTTATCTCTTGCTTTTTAATGTTTAATTGAATTAGCAGAATTATATTTACTTTGAGACACACACCTCAAATTAGGTTGTCACTACGTGACAGACCGATTTCTCAGCAAATCTAGGCACCGTCATGTATATCCATAGACCCTGCCTTGATAAAAATAGACGGCATGATTGTCTATGGATACATAGCATTCTATTTAATTTCCTTTAGCTCACCGCCCAATCAGAGCTTTGCACCTTTTTCTACATAGCTCATATCGCCCAATTTACCCACGGTAAATTCACTGTTTTTATAAGTAATCCGCGTCACGCTAGCATTAGACAGTGGCGCGACAATGGGCGTAGAGCTCATATCCGCTACCATGGCCAGAATGGCTGCTCCATGTGAGACCAGGAGTATGTTACCGCCCCCTTGAGCTGCCGTTTCTTCAGCAATAGTTTTTAGCTCTGATTGCATACGTGCTTTGACGGTGGCAAACGTTTCAGCTTCACCGCTGGTATCGACCAGAGCAACACCACCAAACATCTTGTCAAATGGCAGTTTCCCTTTGGCAAAATCACCGAAAAGCGCTTTTTCCGACTCATAGCCAAGCTTGGTGGCGATGGCTCCCCACATATTGGCATCGAGATCGCCTTCGTAAATACCGAAGCAGAACTCACGCAGTTTCTCACTTTCGATGATGTCCAACGGCTGCCCTTTTGCGGCTAAAATAATACGTGCAGTTTGACGTGCCCGCCCTAGATCGCTGGCATACACCTTTTTGAATTCAACATCTTTCAGCCCCTTGCCAAGTTGTTCAGCAACCGTAACGCCTGCGGTAGTCAACGGGGTATCTGCCCAGCCCTGAACCCGATGTACGGTATTAAACATGGTTTTCCCATGGCGGGTGACATAAATGGTGACTGTATTATCACCTGCTGTTTCAGCATAAGCCAAAAGCGGACTAAAAATAAGCGAAAACAATAGAGCAAGTAATAGTGAAAACCGTTTCATGGTTATTTCCTCAATGGGTTTAGTTTGTATCATTGTTGGCCTTCCGTAGATGGCCCCTATCTCCATCCATAACTTTTTCGTTAGTTGTTCATATTTCATCGTTGCCTTCTTTATCCGTTGCCGGAATGTCCTCTGCTACCTGCTTGTTGTATCGCTGATTTCCAGGCAAAAAAAAACCTAAACCTCTGGTGGCGTGCTAACTAATAGCCAACACCACCAGAGGTTTAGGTTTTGCCTGTTAAACAGTAACAATCCTAATTTCTAGTCCAATACGCTAACAGTTTGATAAATGAATGCAAGAAATCAACTCTATAAAAGTAGAAACTGTGATCAAATTAACGTTAACCTATTTTAAACCGCAAGATAACTCTTAACTATATTGGCAATGTTATCTGGTTCACATTTCAACCAAATAAAATGCCTTGTCTGATTGTCTCCAAGCGCAACCCTATCGAATCTGATGATATTGGGACAGGCTTTAGTACATACTCAGCTATGTCGCTGTTTGTAGTCAAAAGCGGTGAAATGGCCGGATAAAAAGGCCGCACGAACTCCCACTACGCAGAGAGGGTCAGATGGAAAAGCAGCAAGTAAGATTAGAAAAGATCCAAGAGCCGCAAAAAGACTGTTCTGGCGTTCCCGTTGCGCTAACGGATGAAACCCTCCAACAAAGAACAAACAACATCCTCAGCAGGATGAAGCAGCGTGGGCTTGATCAACTGGTGATTTATGGTGATGTGGAGCACGGTGCCAATTTTGAATATCTGGTCGGCTTTTTCACCCGCTTTGAAGAAGCCTTATTGGTGATCAACGCCGATGGTGAAATGACGCTGGTGCTGGGAAACGAAAATCTCAATAAGGTCAGCAAAGCGCGGATCCAGGCCAAGGCGGTACATTTATCTCAATTTTCATTGCCAAATCAACCCGGTAGAAGCGATAAGTCAATTAAGGAACTGCTGGTTGAAGCCGGCATTCGGGAAAATGCCCGCACCGGCCTGGTTGGCTGGAAGATGTTTACCAACGGGCCAGAGATCGACAAGAAAATCTATGATCTCCCATCATTTATTGTCGATACCATCCGCAACATTGTCGGTAATGAGGCTTGCTTATCCAATGAGACTGACTTGTTTATCGGCGAGCACGGGGTCAGAACGGTCAATAATGCCAACGAAGTGGCTCACTACGAATATGGGGCCGCATTAGCCTCCGATTGCATTCTGGATGCCATGAATAAGCTGGCCCCGGGCGTCACAGAACAAGCGTTAGGGGATTGCCTGGTACGCTTTGGCCAGCACCCGAGTATCGTCACTATTGCTTCCAGCGGCCCACGCTTCATTAAAGGTAACCTGTTCCCAACCGACAACACCGTGAAGTACGGTGATACGATCTCGTTAACCGTAGGGTATCGCGGCGGGGCCTCTAGCCGGGCGGGTTATGCGGTAAATGCTACTGGTGAGTTATCAACAGAGGCGAAAAACTATCTGGATGCGGTCGCCAAGCCCTACTTCTCTGCCTATGCCCACTGGCTTGAAGTGATTAGCGTTGGCATGCGTGGCGGCGAGCTGTTTGATCAGGTGGAAGCGGTCTTGCCGCGCTCAAAGTACGGTTGGTCGCTGTGCCCGGGGCACCTGACCGCTGAAGAGGAGTGGATGTCTTCGCCCATTTATCAAGGCTCTCAGCAAAAGCTGCTGAGCGGCATGATCCTGCAGATTGATATCATCCCTTCAGTGCCCAACTTTGGTGGCGTTTCTGCCGAAAGCACCGTGCTATTGGCTGATGAATCGCTGAAGCTGGAGATCCAACAGCAGTATCCGCAGCTATGGCAGCGGATGCAGCAGCGTAGAAAGTACCTGGTCGAAACGTTGGGGTTAACACTGTCAGCGGATATCTTGCCGATGTGCAGCACCGTCGCCTATTTACGCCCCTATTTACTGGATAAGGAAAGTGCTTTTGTCTGCCAGGGCAATCGTGATAGTTGATAGCCAGTTATCCCCAACGACAGGCTCTTGAGCCCCAGAAGCATGGCCCGCTATGTGACTGGGGTAGAGACGACGCAGTGACGTGGAGGAGCAACGTGTTTGCTACCACACCGTCGCTTAGATCACAAATTTAAAACGTTATTTCAAATTTAAAGAACCGGTGATCTACTTTTCAATAAAATGACATTGGTGACCTCCGTTTTTCTGATTACATTATGAGCTAAATCAGACCAAACAGAGGCTAACACTATGGGAACCAAGAATAAGCTGTTTTTACTCGCCACCATCACATCCGCTTTTATCGCACCATCAGTCGCAGCAGAGACAGCGTTTAAACCTGTGACCCTTGAGTCACTGAACGTCCCGGAACGCACATGTAACATCAGAGACTATGGAGCGGAAGCCACCGGCATCTGGTATGACACCAAGGCATTCCAATCAGCAATCGATGATTGTGCACAACAAGGTGGCGGGACAGTTCTGGTTCCGGCTGGCTTTTACTTATCCGAGCCACTTTACCTGAAAGACAACATTAATCTTTCTCTTGAGAAAGGGGCGGTTCTCCAGGCCGCAGCCGAAAAATCCGCCTATACCCCTACGGAGGCAACCAGGAAATGGGCTGGGGTGCCAAAACTATGGCCGAATGCAGAAAACTGGCTGGCATTCCTGAACATTGCGGATGGTAAAAATATCGCCATTACCGGGGAAGGGATTATCGATGGTCAAGGCTCTGCATTACTTGAGGCTTTTCGCGCCAATGCCAGAAAAACCGGTTCAAAAGGGCCAACAGACCGGCCACGGCTGGTGTTTATCAAAAACTCCAATAATATCCTGATAGAAAACCTGACGTTACAAAATTCGCCGAGCTTCCATGTGGTATTCTTCAACACAGAGAATATGACGATCAATAAAACCAACATTATCGCCCCTGAATGGTGGGAAAATACCGATGCTATTGACCCTATGCACAGCAGGTATGTGACCATTACAGGCAATACGATCAGCTGTGGTGATGACCATGTCGCCATTAAATCTGTCTTCAATGATGACAACACTCATGACTTTTATATTGCCAGAAACAAGTTCCTTGCAGGCCGTGGGCTCTCTATCGGTTCAGAGGCATCGGGAGGGATCCGTAACATCCTGGCAGAAGACAATACGTTCGAACGCTCGATGTATGGGATCAGGATCAAGTCACCAAGAGGAAAAGGTGGGTTGGTTTCTAACGTCGTTTATAGAAACACTAAAATGACCGATGTCGAAACACCCGTGGTCCTTGCTGGCTATTATAAGGGAGGCCCGGTTACCGCCAAGGGAAGAGAGGAAGCGCTTAAAAACGGGGAGTTCGCCAATGGATTTATGTTAGGCAATCAAATCTACCCTTCTCCTGCGGATAAAGCCCAACCTTTCAATAAGCACACCACCCCTCATTTCGATAACATTCAATTCGTTAACCTTGAGTCAACGGGTAACTCAAAGTATGCAGGGTTCATTATCGGAACACCGGAAAAACCATTTACCAATATCCTGTTTGATAACGTGAAAATCGAAGCAAAAGAAGGGATGAAAGTGCGTAATGCCAACCTTAGGTTGGTCAATACCACTATCACCAGTCAAAATGGCAAGGGGATCATTGAAGAGGCGGGCGCTGTTATCAGCACTGCGCCATAAACCCGGCATTCGCTCCGTTTTCCATGTTGATACATGTCGCCAGTCATCCAGCTGGCGCTGGAGTTTACGGTGCGAAAGCCCTGAGGATTGTCTGGTTGGTTATGATTAAACGGGCGCTACATGCGGCGAGCCTGTGCAGGAAGTCTCAGCCGTATGTAGCGCCCGTTATCCGCAGCTAAGGCATCGTCAGAATAGCGGTGGCCGAACCGAAGAAATCACCGGCCTCCACGGTCCCCACTTTAGTCAGCGTAGACATAAACTCCAGCGGCATCTTGGTCGCCGCCAAAGCATGGATCCTGACCCCGGTAGAGCCACTCACCCCACCAATGGTCAAGCGGGTTTGCAGGCTACCATCATTTCTCAGGTTAACCATCCCGTTCCCGGCCGACCCTGCAAGATAAACCATAACATCCATATCTTGTGTACAGCGGATATAACCCGTCTGCCGCGCCTGATTCCCCTCGATATCTTTCAGTTGCACCTGGCCGTGGGTTAGCTCAATACTGGTTTCGGTAAATTCACATTTACCCACCGGCGGTGGTACGATCCCACATAGGCTATTGGGCATCATGATACTACCACTGGCACTTTCGGTCCCGGTGGTCGTTTTGAAGTACATCCCGACGCATTCCTGCGTCACTGCTGGGCCAACGTGGTCCTGAGTACCACTACGAGGTAGCGAATACTTACGCTGAAAAGCCGCGCCCACGTCGCCTACCGTCCGCAAAGTCTGGATACCGTCAAGGTATTCGTTACCATCAGAAACACCAGGGCCCGCCTCCCCCGCATCACTGTGCCGGTGGCCGATAAATACCGTACATTGCCCCCAGCCAAAACATGGGTTTGGTGTCGCATCAACGGTATCCCAGTATTCAATGGTCCACCAATATCGGGCATTTTCGGGCGTTCCCTCACTGCGGGTAATATAAGAGTAAATCGCGCTATTGGCGCTATACGCTGTCAGCAACGTGACAGCCAAAAGTATCGCTTTAATGGCTTTCATAACTACCCCTGTGATCATCCCTTATCTACCGCGTATCATTCACCACGCCGTCGATTTCAGGGTCAGCCGTATTGCAGGCTACTCGTATTCCAATAAAAACGTCGCGCTGGCGGTAAAGTCACCAGGGTTAATGGTTTTTTGACTAATCGCATCGGGTTCACCCTGCACATAGGTCCGCAAGCTGAGGGTATTATTTCCCGTAACTAGCCCTTGGTTATAGCTGCCAGTATTGATCGCGATCTTAATTCCCTGTTGCGTTTCAATACCGATACCAATACCACTGGTCTGACTCGCCCCGGATATCGCTAACAGACCGTTCAGCCTGCTATTTTCCGTGCCGGAAAAGGTCAACTTCACCATATTTCCCAGGCTAAGATCGCAATCATCGAGATGTAATACCAGCGGTACCCCTAGCGTACGGGTGTTGAGATAAAGATATTTCTCAACGATCGAACCAAAATCGATATTAATTTCTTCATCTGTCAGGCGTAACGTGCAGGGGTCCGCAACCAAAGCCCCTTTAAAGCGTAAATTATCAACTGCCTGGGAGGTATTGGGTAAACCAATAAGCCCCACCGTCAGGGACAGTAACAGTGCTGAATAGCGCATTCTTTTGCCTCCCTGTTATTGGTAGTCCGCCTGAAGCGTGGCAGTGGCTTCAAACGCACCTTCCGTTAGCAATAAGCCTGGCTGTTGTACTGGCACGGCCTTGAGCTGAGGTTTACTGGTTGGAGTGATAGTGATTTCACTTCCCAGAACAAAAGGTTGGCCATCACGTAAAATCTTTATCCCCAACCCGTTAATATTGGTTTGCACCGCCGCCTGATCAAAAGAGATAGGATTTCCCGTGAGTTTTAATTTCAAAACCCAACTATGGGTATTAGGCTCGCAAACCAGATTATAATTAATGTCCTGCATGTAATTAACACCATCTACCTTTTTGATACCGACCTTAAGGCCAAAATCCACGGTAACATTATTACCGCTGTTAATGGTGCAAGGAGGTGGTTCAAGCAGTGTCCCTCGAAATACCATATCGCCCCCTGCGGCAAACGCGGCAGGTAAATAGCTACTCATACCCGCAACCAGCAGGGATAACAGTAGGATCCGCATGTCTTATGTCCCCCTCTGATTACTGGTAGTCAATTAATAACGTCGCAGACGCGTTAAATTCGCCGCCCGTTAGAGTGGCCCCGCTGCGTTTGACCGGCACCGCATACAGTACCGGCTGATTAGGATAGGTGTAGTTAAACCAAGTATTGATATTTAACAACTGCGTCCCGTAGTACAAAGCGATACCCAAATCGGCTCTATTGGTGCTTAACAAGCCGGTACCAAAGTTGGCCGTACCGCCCTGTATACTCATTTTCAGTTCGTTGGACTTCTGGATTTCACAATTCAGGCTATAGACGATGGTCTGCTTATAGTTGACGCCATCTATCCGGGTCGTCATTACCTCATCACCAAAGTCCACCCGAATAGTCTGATTATTATTAATCGTACAGGGCGGTGGCAGTATGACCGTCCCCCTGATATTTACTGGCATAGCGCCGACCGGAACGCTTGTCAGCAAGACACTTAACAGCGCCCCGGCACGGCAGTAGCCCGAAGCCCTGGCTCTCATGCCCCCCCGGCGATACTTGCCAGGAACAGGATAATGTTGTTGCATACGTTCTCTCCTTGCAGACCTGACCCGCGCCCTCTCCCTGTAACCTGGCACGACCGGTTTGAATTAGCCCTTCTTCACCGGTACAACCTGGCAGTCCGACCCACCGCAGCGGAACGTCAGCGTTGGACGGCCACCATAATCGTTGACGTAGGTCAGCACTGGCGATCCACCCAATACCGTTGCGCTTACACCTAAAGGAGCACTGCCCTTCGGCTCCAGCATCAACGGCTCAAAACCCGTTGCGCTCACACCTTGGTGGCTACCGGCATCCACCAGCGTCACGTAGTAAGGCGTCGGGTTGTTCACCACATACTTGTCACCCTGCTTGGTCAACGTCAGTTGTTCCTGCCACGGCGTCGCCATTTCGGTCATAGTTTTCACCAGCGCTTTTGGCCGATAGAACAGCTTGATGCGCGTTTGCAACGCCAGTTGCAACGTGTTGGCCTTGTCACTCTTCGGCGGGATCTCACGCAGGTTAAAGTAGAACAGCGTTTCCCGATCCTGCGGCAACTGGCTCAATACTGGCAGCGCCTGAACTTTCACCTGGCTCCTGGCGCCCGGTTCGATACGCTGTACCGGCGGTAGCACCGTTAGCGGGCTGGTCACCTTGTTGCCCTTGGCATCTTCGATCCAGCCCTGCGCCAGATAGGGCAGTTGCGGGTTGTCGTTGTTGACACTCAGGCTGACCGACTTATCGCTACCAGGAAAAATGATCCGGGTGCGATCCAGCGCGATGGCCGCCTGGGCCTGCGTGGTCAGCGCGCACAGTAAGGTTGCGGCGACCAGCGCCATCCCCGTATTGGTTTTCGTCATTTCATATCTCATTGTATTGTCTCAGCCTTTTTCTGTACTGCGGCCAGGTCCGTGGTGTCTTTTCTCGCGGTTATCGCCCGGCAAGGCAGCAACAGTTCAGCCATGCCGTTTGCTGGCAATACCGCAGGCAATGTCAGTTCGCACTGCGCCTGATCGTCCCAGTGAACAGTCATCGTTTCACCGCGCTCGATGCCGCTCAGATAGACGCTGCCGCCATCACTGATGATCCCAACATCACGTTTTTTCAGGTTCTGCACCGTCGCGCCAAACGGCGGCATTGTGCCGTCCGCCAGACGGATCACCGCCATGGCCTTCTCACCCGCAATGACGTCAAACCGGCGGTAACCTATCGCCCCTTCCGTCAGCGTTGCCTGCACCACCGACTTCATCGCTTCGGCGTTATCCGGCAAGTGGTCCAGATCGATATTCACCCGGTTGCGGTAGTAGCCGTTGATGTCTGCCACCACCGCTTTGCCGAATCGGTTGGTCCGCACTGGCGAACCGTAGTTGCGAATCGGGATATTTGCGACGCCGCCCGTGTCGAGCAACAAGCGAGTTCCACCCGGAATAGAGACCCGGTGCAGTGCTGCACCTTCAGCCGTCGCCGTTACCCCACCCTGCAATGCCAGGCCTACGGTGCTGTAGCTCCCCGATTGTGCACTGGCGGTAGCGTTAATTTGCGCCCAGTCCGCATCATGGCTGTAGAAGCCACTGGCCAAGGCACCTTTACGAGTAAAGCCGGTGCTTACCTGATAGCTGCCACGATCCCCGACCCGATCGGAGTAACTGACCCGGTGGGTATTGTCATTACGATCCAGCGTTCCGCTGTAGCTCACCGAACCACTGTTGCCCCACGGCAGCGACAGTGACAGGAATAGCCCATCGTCATTCTTGCCGTTGTACTGATTGCGGTAACCCGTCATCGACAAACTGAGGTTCTTGAAGCGGCCAATATCCATATAGCGCATCAGCGACAGGCTATAGCGGTCGTTGGCGTCCCGATCCCAATAGGTTTGATGGTCATAGTTCAGGTTGGCCGTCATTCCCATCTCGCGGAACTGCTGACTGTAGGAAACTGTGTACATCTCTTTACTGCTCTGACTACGGGTGCCGAGGTTACGTACCTCCAGGAATTCCCCCATGGTCATAAAGTTGCGTTCCGAGAAGCGATAACCGGCAAAGGTGACTTGGCCACCAATCTGGTCGAAGTTCTTCGAATAGCGCAGGCGGTAGGAACCTCCGCTCAGGGTGTCGCCCTGAGGCACGTTTGCACGCGACTGAGTCACGTCAAACGACAGTGCCCCAAACGCCATCAGGTCACGGCCTATCCCCACGGCCAAAGCGTTGTACTCATCACCGGCAACCACGCCGCCACCGAACAGCGACCAGCCATTGCTGACACCCCACGAGAATTCGCCGCTACCAAACATCGGCCCCTGCGTGCGATGCCGCCAATCTGTTGGCCGCCCGCTCGCCAGCTTGTAACGCACCATGCCCGGCCTGGTCAGGTAAGGGATGCTCGCCGTACTGATACTGAACGCTTGTACGCTGCCGTCCTGCTCTTCGATCCGCACGTCCATCAGCCCCGATACCGCGTTATTCAGATCCTGAATACGGAATGGGCCAGCTGGCACCAGCGATTCATACAGCACTCGCCCTTGCTGGCTGATCACCACACGGGCGTTGGTACGCGCTACGCCACTGACTTCTGGCGCATAGCCACGCAGGTTCGGCGGTAGCATTGCGTCATCACTGACCAGGCTTATCCCGGTATAGCGGAAGCTGTCGAAAATATCGGAGTTAAGGAAATCTTCACCCACCGTCAATTTGGCGCGTAACTGCGCGATCGCCCGGTAAGCGGTATATTGTGTCCACTTAAAGTTCCGCTGGCTTGGCTGCCCGGACCCGGTCTGATGGTCAATCTGCGTCTGCCAACTGGCACGCAACCGCCAACTTCCCGCATTGGCACCCACCACCCCGTTGCCGTTCAGGTTGTAGCCTTTCTCGACAGCGTCATTTTGATCCTGACGCTGGCTCTGAGCATTGAGGTTGTAATCCAGCAACAGCCCCGGAATGCCGTTATCCCAGCGGGCAGGCGGATCCCAATCCGGAGAGCTGTACTCCAGATAAGCCTGCGGAATGCTGAGATATAGCGTGTTGCTACCCAAGTCGGGGCGTATCGTCATTCCTGACAGGCTGGCGATCACCAGGCATTGCCCGTTGTGCCACCAGAGCAATTGGCGGGTAAATTCCTCTTTGAGCCCCATCTGCTCAACCATGGCAGGCGACAAACAGGCTTCGGTAACGCTCTGATCTTTTTCCGACGGATAAAACGGGATCGATTGTTCCGGCAATTCCTGCTGATTAATGTTGATTTGCAGGCTGTATTCGCCCGGCATCACATAACCACTACGGGAAAAGCGCCCCAGATCGATATTGTCGCGCTCCTGAATATCCAGCACGTCGGTATTGAATTCTATGGGTTTGGCAGCAGAAACCTGGCCATTCACCAGTGCCAGCGCAATCAACAGCGGCAACAGGCGGGTGCGCGGAACCTGTACTCCTACAAGTGGGGTGCTCATCATCCATTGACCTTTATGCGTTATAACTTTCCCGGGCGTTATGGTTGTTATTAAAGGGAATACCCTGCCGGGGAAGTAAATCTGTCTTGGCGTGCTGACTGTCCCGTCAGCCCACTGCTCAGTGATAATCCAACTGGTAGCGCACCTGGGCACTATAGGTGCCGGTCTGTAACGGCTGGTTGTTGCTCACCATTCGTGCGGTGTAATTCAGCCGTATTTGCTTGCCCTCTAACACTGGCGTTTGCGGTGGTAACTCCATGCCTGGAACGGCTTCATTCCCCTGTAGATCACTCAAAACCAGCGCCACACCGCGCGCCTGCCCTTCAACGCCGAAGCGTCCATCTTCATTGCGGCCATCAAACGTGACGCGAAAATGCTGTTTGCCCAGAATGGTGTTGTTGCTATGTTTTAGCGTGCAGTTCACCAGCCGAATACTGAACGGCCGAGCCAACGCCTGACTGTTTTGCACAATCTGATTGAAGGGCAGCGTTCCCATATCAACGGTCTGATCTCGGCTGGAAGTATCAATATCACAGGCGGTGGCCACTATTGCCCCATTCATGCTGAGCTGACTCCCTCCCCAAACCGGCAATGACGTAATGGCACTCACCAGTAAAAATAAGGAGGTAGCAGTAAAGGTTTTGGCCGACATCCCTGGCTCCCGGTAATAAACAAGGCAAGCAAAAACTGCATGCGGGGACCGCATGCAGTCAGATCAACTATTAGTTGTATGCCAAGGTAAAGTTGGTAGTAGAAGTGAAGTCACCTTCTACGATGTCCGTCAACGTAGTACCGGCATGACCTTGAAGATAAGCAGAGAAGCTCAGGGTATTAGCACCAGTCTGCAGGTTCTGTACGGTAGTAGCAGTGCCCAGAGTGATCGGTTGGTTAGAACCGTCGAACATAGCGATACTTGCGCCTTTAGCAATGCCAGTGATAGCCAACAGGGTGTTGGTATTACCGGTTGCACCGCCATTCGGGCCACTGAAAGTCACTTGTACTTTGTTCTTGGTAGAGATATCGCAACCTTGCAGTTTGATATCGAAGTTCACAACGCTGGATTTACCGCCGTTCACCAGAGCCACATTCGCCACCTGGCCAAAGCTCTTGGTCTGGTCAATACTTTCTGGGGCGATTGAGCAAGGTGCATCAATGATTTTACCTTCGAACTTTACCTTGCCAGAACCTGCATCAGCGTTCGCCATTGATACCATACCCAGAGACAGAACCGTAGCCAGCGCAATGTTAGTCAATTTCATGTTTTCTTTATCCTTAAAACGTTAATTTAACGAGAAATCCAGATATATTTAGCCCGACACAATTAAAACGGTGCCTATCAGAACAACGCTGTTTTATTTGACGGTAATTGATATACCAGGCAGCATCCTTTCATTGGGTATAAAAGAAGGCATTCCTTTCCTTCCCCTTTATTTGCGAAGGGGGTAGCTCACCGGAGGAGACAAGACTCTCCCGGCGCTTCATCCGATGAATAAAGCGAATTAGTGAAATACAACTTTATACGACAGCCCTGAATAGATAGAATCTCAACCACAAACCAGCCACGTATCACTTTAAACATTGATCAAGACTATTTATGGTAAGACAATTCCCAGACCACTCCATCGGACAACCTCATCTCCTGTCGCCAAAAAATTATTGCAAATACCTATAAAATTTGAAAGTGTTGTTTTCCAAATGGCGCATTTTCGCCATAAAAATCTTATTTATATGAAGGAATATTCCTATTTCGACGAGTCCGGTCGCAAAAACGAATTGAATAGTATTTTATGCTACAAAACACGATATTTGCGAACTCATTGATCGTAAATTTGGTTTTCACGAAACAATAGTCCATGATAGCTTAGAATGGTAAACTGACGCCTCATAAGGAAGACATGGGGGTACTAATTTTGTACAGTATTCTCCTGGTATTACCTAGAAAAAGTTAGCGGCGAAAGCCAACAGCATAGGACTATTCCATTTCGAATTGTACCCATCAAGACGCATTAAAAGGAGGTAGTGACATGTCTTATCGAACCAATAAAGAAAGGGAAAAGCAGTTAAATAATGTTTTCATTGCTCTACAAACCCTTTGTAAGCGCGACATTCATCACACAGGCGTTCCCCCACAGGTTCAATGGCCCAAGACACGGGAAATCGCAGAATACTCCGAAACGACAATATACCTTGCTCGTTACTATCTGCTGCGATTGGTCGAAAACAAAAAAGCTTATGTTACCTCTGGCGCTCTGAATAACAGTTTACGCTGGTATATTGCTGAACCATCGCCATCAACTAAGCATCATGAAAAAAGGGAAGCACAGCCCGTTGCGGCGGAAGGTTAAATAGACCAACTCCCCCGACTGACTTGTGTTTGATTTTTTTCTACTGACATTTATCTATCCCGTGTCTGCCAATGTGATTCACCTAAGGCAGACACGCCGGTTGAAAGGAACTCATGCCATGAAACACCCTCTGTCCATCATGATAATCGACGCTGACCGTTATTTTACCTATGGCCTGGGCTTGGGGCTGCAAGCCTTTTTTCAGGCCCGTCAGCAAGATATCCGTCTGCTTGAGGAAACACAGGTTGGCAGCGATATCGACATCATTTTCTTGGGCGATCTGGTCACCAGCTACCCGTGGCATTACCGCTTACATCAGCGGAAAAACCCTCCGATGGTGTTCTTCATCACCGAGCAGGGGCGCAACAAAAACCAGCTCAAGCCAAGGGTGCATTGCGAACGATGCAATACCAGGGCGCTGCACCGCCACCAGCCGCTATCCTCATTATACGAGCGGTTGGATAGTGCGCTGTTTTCGCCCTTCGCGTCACTAGCAGCGTACAGCCACGAATGCTCATGCATGGCTCCATTGACGTCGCGGGAAGAGGAGGTTTTGCGGTGCATACACATGGGAATGAACGGGCAGGATACCGGCAACTATTTGCAAATCAGCAATAAAACCGCCAATGCCCATAAGCAGAACGCCATGCGCAAGCTGAATTTCAGGTGCAATCAGGAGCTGTATCACTGGCTGCTGCAGGGGGGAGGACGCTATCTGAACGAACGGTCGTCAATCAACCTACCGCGCTTGCCGCTGCCAGCCACGTTGCCAGCAGAAACCAGCCTCATCTCTCCGGCACAATTTGTGGGACGGCAAGGAAAAAACCGCTCTTATGCGGCCTTGTCTGCGCACAAACAGCCAGACACCCTCGGCCAGAGAGAGCCTGTCACCACGTGAGGTGGCTCCCGGAGGCTATTTATAACCGTGGATTAGCCTGGCTTGCGGTGCTCAGCAGCATGCATCGTAAGGTAGGCATTAAGGTTTTCATTCCCCAGACCCAGAGTACGCAGGATTGCGGCCATAAAGCTGACCGGTGCGGTACCCGGTGCCGTGATAACGCGCCGATCGGCGATGGCATAAGGCACATCCTGATAGTATTGCGCACCGCCATAGTTCAGGCTCAACAGGTTTTCTGCTGAATTAGAAGTATGGCGGACCGCATCAAGCACGCCCGCCTGAGCTAATACGCGAGTGCCATCGCAAATCCCCGCAACGAGGGCATTACTTTGATAAGCCGCGGCAACCAATGCAGTGATATCTGGCGCCTGTGCGGTTTGCCAGATAGTGCCCCCGCAGACAATCAACAGATCGACTTCATCAGGCTGAATGGCTTCTATCGCCAGATGAGGAGAAACCAGCATGCCACCTGAAGAGGTGACCTGGGCTCCGCCTGGAGTAGCAAAACGGCAGTCAAAACCGTAGTACCCACGCCCCGTCGAGTTGATCAAAGCGGTTTCCCAATCGGAAAAGTTTTCAGTCAGGAGAGTAATAGCACGTATCATCGGGGTTTCCTTGTCAGTGATGGGGAGCCATTTTTTCAGGATTTTCCTATCCGCAAAAACCAAGAGTAACCTGCGCTGCTGACAGTTTCTGTCAGTAGCTAACAGATGCACCTTTCACAAAGATAACCCGCATTCAATCAGCCAACGACAACCGGAGCTACGGTCAGCAGCAGGTTGGCAAAGCGCCGCATCTCACCGCTGGCGATAACCAGTAATGTCTCCTGTGATTTTGCTGCGTGATAGAAAGCCTCACGGTTGAGATAATCGATGGGACAGTCGTCAGGCAGCAGTTGCTGATATTCGGCAGCGATGGTGTTGGTAAAGTCCTGCGGCCAGGCCATCATTGAGGCGTGTTCCACGTTAATGTGCTTGAGCACTTTATCTAATATCACGCTGCTGGCGATCATTCCAGGGGCCAGGTTCAGATAGACAATGGTGGCCTCTTGCGACGAGTTGGTGACGAACGAATAGTTGCCATCGGCGATGAGGATCTGGGTCTTGTGCCCGCACCGCGCCAGGGCACCCAAGAGTTGCGGATGAATAATATCGGCTTTGATCATAGTGTTTTCCAGTAGGGAATATAGGCGGGCGCAGCATGACAGATTGCTTCCCCTACCTGACCACAGCTTCGTACCAGCTCCCTCTCCTTTTTGGGGAGAGGGTTGGGGTGAGGGGGAACCGCGATCTCCGGCTAACCATTTATCATCCAAACGGACGCAGCATGCAGCGCCCCTACGTAATGAGTCGGTTACGATTTACTAGCAAAGTGGCAGGGTCACATGCGGTAAATACCGCCATTGATATCAATGGTGGCACCAGAGACGAAGCCATCATATTCCGAAGCGAGGAATTTAATCACCCGAGCGACGTCTTCCGGGCTTCCCGCGCGGCCAAGGGGAATGCCGTGGATGGTTTCATCGGCAGATTCCTTGCTGGTATGCAGGTTATGGAAGCGAGTGCCAAGAATAAGCCCCGGCGCTACGGCGTTAACCCTGATGCCATGTTCACCCAGCTCCGCCGCCAGGGAGCGGGTCCAGGTTAATACCGCCCCTTTGGCCATGGAGTAAACCAGTGAACCAGAATGCCCGCCGGAACGGCCAGCCAGTGAGGCCAGGTTGACGATGCTGGCTCCGTCCTTGGCGCTTTTTAAGTAAGGTAGCGCGCTTTGCGTAACGTTCAGCATGGTTGTCATATTGACATCAATCACCGTCTGCCAGAATTGACGGTCGATCTCACCTAGCCATTTACGGGCGATAATGCCGCCCACGTTATTAATCAGTATGTCTATCCCCCCCAAAAACTCGGCGGCGACGACGACACATCGCTGGGTATCTGCGGTATCGGTTAAATCAGCATAACCATAGGCGGCGCGTTGATTGCGCGAATGGGCTAACTCAGCCAGTTCCTTTGGCCCCTCTTCGCCGCTGAAATAGTGGATGTAGATGTCACACCCGGCATTAATCAACTGCTCTGCGGTAGCTTTGCCAATCCCCTGCTCGGCTCCGGTAATAAACACTTTCTTACCTGTTAGATTTCCCATTTTATTTCCTCACGATTATTTGTAGATAAAGCCAGTTATGAGCGAATAACGCCTTCACGCTGTTTGGCGCAGTAAAAAATGCAGATCAATCCGGTAATCAATAAACACAGCGACAGGAAAACCAGCCCCGGAGTATTACTGTTACTGACATCCTTTAATAACCCGACCACGTAAGGTGCGACAAAACCCCCGATATTGCCGATACAGCTCACCACCGCCAGTCCGGCCGCTGCCGCCGCCCCGGTAGAGATATTGGCGGGCATGGAAAGGAATGAAGGAACCGAGGTATAGATACCTATCGAAGCAACGCTCAGGAACATCAGCGCAACAAATACGTTGTAGTTAAAGAATACCACGGCACCTATCAGGCCAAAGGCGGCGACAATCATGCTGATGCCAGCAAACACGCCGATTTTTTTGCTTTTACTGGCCCATAGGCTCCACGGATAAACCAGCAAGGCGGCCAACCCATAGGGAATAAAAGCAATCAGGCTCACGCGGAAAATATCATCACCAGAGATGGCTGTGATGATAGAGGGCAGCCACATCCCGAAACCGTAGATCCCACACACCATGCCAAAATTCAACATGGCGTATAACAGATACTTTTTATTTTTTATGCCCTGTACGAAATCAGACAGCTTAACCTTGGAACCCGATTTGCTGCGGGTGGTGTTGTCCATTAGCCAGGCTTTCTCTTCAACATCGAGATAGCCCACGTCTTTCGGTGAGTTCTTGATAATAAAGGGGATAAACAGGCCGATAATCACCGGTGGAACACCTTCCAGGATAAACAGCCACTGCCAGGGCTCTAGGCCAAACCAGCCATGTTCAAGATTAAGGATCAGCCCGGAAATGGGTGAGCCGATAGCGTTCGACAACGGCTGTACGATGATAAACATACCGAGGATTTTGGTGCGGTACTTCTCCGGGAAAAACACCGTGAAGTAATAGACGACTGAGGGGAAAAATCCCGCCTCACAGACGCCCAACATAAACCGACAGATATACAACTCCATCGGCGTGCGGACAAAGCCCATCAACACGGCAAATATTCCCCAGGTAATGAGGATCCTGGCAAACCAGATACGTGGGCCAAACTTGATGGTTCCCGCATTACTGGGAATTTCAAACATAAAATAACCGATAAAGAATATCCCAGAGGCAAAGCCAAAGGCCGAGGCGGTTAACCCCAGACTATCTTCCAGCGCAATTGCCGCATAGGCCATATTATTACGATCTAAAAAAGCCAGAAAGTATAATAAGATCATTAACGGGACGATATTCAGCGTCATCTTTCTAATGGCACTGCGTTCAATTTCCTGAGGCGTTCTTTTTTGCATAATAGAATACTTCCAATGTTGTTAATCGGAATAATAATCTGCTACAGGCAGGCCTGATGGGTACAGGTATAGTTACCTGATAATAAATAATGCTATTTAATCGTTCTCGTTACTCTATGCGTGTCATGGTGTAATGGTTATTACCGACTGGCGGCTGACTAACGTCGGCGGGAAAATAAACTCTTCAGCGACTAATGTAGGATCCCCTATGCGCTGCAATAAGCGATCCACCATCACATGGGCCATCTCGGCGAGCGGTGGCATGACGGAGGTCAGCGCGGGCCAGACCAGCCCCGAGAGCGGAATATTGTCGATACCTACCACCGATATCTCACCAGGCACCGCCACTCCCGCCTCCCGCAACCCCGCCAACAGGCCGATACCCAGAGCATCGTTGATAGCCACCACACCATCCGGGCGTGGAGAAAGAGCAAGCACCTGTGCGGCCAGGGTAAAACCCAGTTCTGCCATCTCGGTATCGCCATACTCTCCGCTGGCTTTGCCTTCTATTACCCGCTGCTGAGCGGGCAGGCGATGATTACGCACCACGGTCAGGAACCCTTCAATCTTATGGCTGCGGCTCATGGTCAGGCTGGCTTCGGTGGCAAAGACGATATTACGGCAACCGCGTTCGATCAGGTGTTGAGCTGCCAGCCGTCCAGCCTCTACGTTGTCCATTGAGACGCTGTCGAATAACCGGGCGTCAGCGGTGAGGCTCGCAGCCATCCGGTTATCGTAGTTAACGATCATCATTCCCAGTTCGGCGGCCTGGGCGAAATGGGTCTTACGGATATCACTTGCCGCGACGATAATGCCGCGCACCCCATGGGCGAACATATCCTCGATAAAGGTGCGCTCTTCATCTTCTTGCCGATAGGTATTGCCCAACAACACTCGGTAGCGGTGTTCTTTAGCCGCCAGGTCCACCTCGCGAGCCAGGGCAGAAAAGCTGGGGTTGACGATCGAGGGAACCAGCAGACCGATCATCCGGGCATGCCCGGTTTTTAACTGCTGCGCCACTCTGTTGGGCTGATAGTTCAATTCGCGCATCACCTGTTCGATACGCAGCCGGGTTTCCGGGCGCATTTGATTGCTGCGCCCATTTAACACGTTGGAAACGCTGCTCACGGAAACACCGGCGAGATGTGCGACATCACGAATATTGGCCATGTTTTCGCTCCCCCTCCGGTGCTGACGTTAATCGGTGACATTATGGACAATAAGCCGTTAAACCACTGTATAATCAATTCATTAAACAGTAATCCTGGCATAATCTGTATCGTTTTAGTGAAACGATACAGATCAATTTATAGCGGAGATATTACTCAATCAAGCGACTTTACTCGCCGCGCTGCGGTTGCGTGATGCTTTTGTGAAAGCTATCAAGCCCAACGCCTTGGCATTACTAAACACGGGTAAAATCCCCGGCTGTTTAGTCAATGTTTAGTGGTGGGGGTTAAAGGCTGGAACGGGGTTTGGTCGGGCGCAGCATGCAGCGCCCCTACATAAATAGTCTGCAAAACAGGAGCGCAAAATAACAGCCAAAGAGAGTTCCTTCCTCCTATGTTCATATCCGACGATTTAATAACAACGTTGGTAGGCGACTCTGGTGAACAACGCCGATGATAGAAATTCCATCAGCGGCACGTTGATAATAGATCGTATGGCTCATATACGGAAAACTCCATATATCCAACCCTAAACTTTCAACTTCATTAGTGCCCATCCCCGGCATATTAGCCAGATGCTGCATAGTGGCACGCATACCAGCCAAGTATTCCCTTGTTGTCAACGTTCCAAACTGCCTCAGAGAAAATGCCTTTAATTCGCGCAAATCCTCTCGCGCATCGTCAGTCAGTTTGTAGTTAGCCATTAGAGATCCTTCATCAACTCGTCAAATACCTGATCACCCTCATGCAACTGGCCAGCCTCTGCCTGAGTAATGGAGCGCG